>NZ_CP026121.1:7544054-7886239 GCF_003330845.1 Streptomyces sp. Go-475
CGAGGGCACCCGGTGGCCGGGCCCCAAGCAACTGGACCAGATGGGCGACCGGTACGTGTCCGCCGGGCGCGGCGGTCTGTGCACGCCTGACCAGCCTGACGCCTGGATCGAGTTCAACGACAACCCCGACGAGGCGGACGAGAACCTGAAGAACACCGTCCGCTCCTTCGCGGACGGCAAGATCAGCCGCCTGACACTGATGTTGCGCGCCAAGGACGAAGGCGAGCCGCGCGCCTGGAAGCGCTTCGACGACAGCGCTGAGCTGCAGGTCATCTTCGCTTACAAGCCGGGCACGCCCACGGACGTCGGCCTCATCCCCGGTGATGGCACCACCGCCTACTGCAAGAAGTCCTCGAGCGACCCGCTGATCGTCACCCGCAAGGATCCGATCGTGCAGGCACGCGTCCAGACGCGGGTCGAGTCCAACAAGGGCGACCAGGAAGGCTCCCTGCAGGCCGAGTACGTCGTGGAACGCGGCGACGATGCGGCCTGGCACCGAGTGTGGACCGGCCACGCGCCGGATACCGGCTGGCACCCGGACGGCACGCTGGAAAAACTCCGGATGAGTGACCGCGCGGAGGGCGGCCTGTACCGCTACAAGGCCCGCACCCAATCCCACTGGTCCTACAGCGGGAAGTCCGGCGACCTGTTCTCCGGCTACAGCTCCTGGTGCTACTTCAAGATCGACTCGACGGCGCCGAAGCCGCCCCGCATCACTGCCGGATCCCCGTACACCGCATGTGCAGCGAACAACTGTGAAGGGAAGGGAGGGCCGGGCGTGCCGGGATCCTTCACCTTCCAGCCGAACACCGCCGACATCAACACCAGCGGCAAGACCGACGTCACCGGCTATGAGTGGAAGCTGCTGTCCACCCCGGCCAAACCCGTCGCTGGCACTCTCAAAGTCACTGTCCCAAACGTGACCCCGCCGCTGTCGGGCACTCAGGTGCTATCGGTACGCGCCAAGGACGTCTACAACCGGTGGGGCGCCTACCAGGAGTTCACCTTCAAGGTAGCCACCGCCCAAGAAGCAGTGGGCCGCTGGCATCTCGACGGCGTCCCTGGCTCGGGCACTATGACCGCCAAGGACACCGCCACCGTCGGCACCCGGCACGACGCGAAACTGGTCGGTGAGGAAGGGACCGGCTGGTCGACCAGGGCCCGTCGCGGCGAGGCGGACTACGCGCTGCGTCTGAACGACGACACCAGCGACCCGGCTCAGCAGACCGGTTACGCGGCAACCTCCGCCCCTGCGGTCAACACCCGAGACTCCTTCACCGTCTCCGCCTGGGTGCAGCTGTCCAACGCCTCCGCTAACCGGGCAGTGCTGTCCGCGCCGGGAGCCAACGGCAGCTCGTTCACGCTTTACTACTCCGCCGCGTACAAGAAGTGGGTCTTCAACCGCGCCGACAAGGACACAGCGAACCCGGTGTACGTCCGCTCAATATCCAACCGGGAGAACCCGCCGCTCAACGTGTGGACGCACGTGACGGGCGTCTTCAAGACCGAAGGCGATGACAACCTCCCGGACACGGACCCGGCCAACGACACCATCCAGCTGTTTATCAACGGCCAGCCCCAGGGCCAGCCGGTCGGCCTGTCCAAGGCCGCCCCCACGTACACCCCGTGGACGGCGGGCGAGGGACTGCAGTTCGGCCGCTCCAAGGCCGGCGGCAAGTACGTCGACCACCACTTCGGCCTGCTCGACGAAGCCGCAGTGTGGCAGCGAGCCCTGCAGCCGGCTGAAGTCGCGAACGAAGCCAGGGTTCTGCAGGACGGAGTGCCGGCCAACGAACTGGTCGCGCACTGGGACGCCACCACAGCCAAGGGCACCCAGGTCGCCGAGACGACGGCCTACCCGCTTTCGGCCATGACCCTGTCCTCCTCCGGCGCCACGCTGAACGAGGAAGACAACGCACTGTTCCTGAATGGCGCAGCCGGGTACGCCACCGCCGCCGGCCCGGTGGTCGACGAGACCGGCTCGTTCACCGTATCGGCGAGCGTCCGCCTCGATTCAGCGGCCCTCAACGCCAAGCCGGTCGGCTACCAGGCGCAGGTGGCCGCCCAGCGCCTGAACTCAGAGTCCTCATGGGCTCTGTGGGTCACGAAGCCCGGCGACGGCATCTACCAGTGGAAGTTCACCCGCACCGCAGTGGGACCGGACGGCAAGGTCACCCAGAGCGCACAGGTGCCCGCAGCAGACGTGGCCGCCACCGACACCTGGGTCCAGATCACAGGCGCCTTCGACGCCCAGGAGACCTGGGAGTGGACCGATCCGACCGACGGCACCACCGAAGCCCGCTATGGCCAACTCCATCTCTATGTCGGCGAATTCGACCAGCCCTCGGAACAAGCAGCTGGCTTCACCACCCCGCAGCAGGGCAGTGGTGAGCTGAGCCTCGGCCGCGGGACCGCCTCAGGGAAGACCGGCAACTATCTACCCGGCGGCCTGCAGGACCTCAGGCTCTGGACCGGAGCCATGACCGCTGACCAGGTCCGCTCCCAGGTGCTGGACACGCCCGACCCCACCTGAGACCTGCCCCGAGCCGGATACGCCGGTGCCGGATAGCCAGCCGCGCGAGCGAGGTCGGCCACCCAGCACCGGCAGCCCGGGCCCTTCCCTCCTCTTTCCGCTGTCTCAACGGCCCGCGTCCGGGGCGCCGCCCCGGCGCCGTACAGGAAGACACCACATGAATCCCCTCGGCATACCCGGCCCTGGCCCGGGCCGCAGGAGCGAGATCACCAGACGCTGGTCCCGCCGCCTGGCCGCAGCCACCGGACTGGCCATGCTCCCCGGCCTGCTCACACCCGTAGCATTCGGCGCCGACCCCGACCCCCTGGGCGCTCCAGACCTGCAAAAGCCCCGCTCGGCCAAGGTCAGCCCGTTCACCGCGAAGGTGAACAAGAAGGCCGCCGCCACGGTGAAAAAATCCGAGGAAGCGGACCAGGCAGCCATCGCCCGCGCACGCCGTGACCGGTCAAAACAGACCACTTGGCCCAAGGCTGGCAAAGCGCAGCTGAACCTACCGGCCAAGGGCACCGCCAAAGCCACCCCCGGGTCCCTGCCCGTCACTCTGACTGCCCAGGGCAAGGGCCAGACGGCTGTACCCATCTCGGTTGAGGTGCTCGGCCAAAAGGCGGCGGCGAAGCTCGGCATCAAAGGCGTTGCCCTGAAACTCACAGGCCCGAAGAACGGCGGCAAGACGCGGCTGAGCCTGGACTACTCGGCCTTCGCCTCCGCCTACGGGGGCGACTGGGCCGGCCGCCTGCTACTGACGCGCCTCCCCGGCTGTTCGCTGACGGATCCAACCACGGCAAAATGCCGCAAACGCATCCCACTCGATACAACCAACGATCGATCCAAGAACCAGGTATCGGCGCCCATCAACCTGCCGTCGTCCGGCACGCCGATGATGCTGGCGCTGGCCGCCGGAACAAAGTCCGGGGCCGGCGACTACAAGGCAACCCCGCTGTCGGCCTCCTCGGCCTGGGAAGCAGGCGGGTCCTCGGGCACGTTCACCTGGTCCTACCCGATGCGGGTGCCGCCAGCCGCCGCCGGGCCCCAGCCCACGCTGTCCCTGTCGTACGACTCAGGTGCCGTCGACGGACGCACCGCGAGCACCAACAACCAGGGCAGCCAGATCGGCGAGGGCTTTGACCTGACCTCGTCCTACATCGAGCGCAAGTACGGCTCCTGTGACGACGACGGCCAGGACGACAAGTTTGACCTGTGCTGGAAGTACGACAACGCCTCCCTCGTCCTCAACGGCCAGGCCACCGAGCTGGTCAAGGACGACACCAAAGGCAAATGGCGGTTGAAAAACGACGACGCCTCCACCGTCACCCTCTCCACCGACGCCGACAACGGTGACGACAACGGCGAGTACTGGACGGTCATCACAGGCGACGGCACCAAGTACGTCTTCGGCCTGAACAAACTCGAGGGCGCCGGAACTGACGACCGCACCAGGTCGGTGTGGACCGTACCCGTATTCGGCGACGACGAAGGCGAGCCCGGCTACACCGACGGAACCTCGTTCTCCGGCCGCGCCAAGACCCAGGCCTGGCGGTGGAACCTCGACTACGTCGAAGACACCCACGACAATGCCATGTCCTACTGGTACACGGCCGAACACAACAACTACGACAAGCTCGGCGACGACACCACCGGCACCGACTACGTCCGCGGCGGCTACCTCAAGGAGATCCGCTACGGCCAACGCGTCGGCTCCCTGTTCTCCGGCTCTCCCGCCGCCTCAAACAAGGTAGTTCTCAACTACACGGAACGCTGCCAGGCCCCCGGCACCGGTTGCGACTCGCTGACTGAGGACACACGGGATAACTGGCCCGACGTGCCGTTCGACGCAGTCTGCAAGGACGACGCCAAGTGCACCGGCAACACCGGCCCGACGTTCTTCACCCGCAAGAGGCTGACCACCCTCACCACCTACGCATGGAACACCGCGGCCGCCACGCCCGACTTCGATCCGGTCGATGTGTGGACGCTCAAGCAGCGCTATCTCGACCCGGGCGACACAGGTGACTCAACCGACCAGTCCCTGTGGCTGGACGAAATCAAGCACACCGGTAAACGCGGCGCCGACGTGTCACTGGACCCCATCACATTCACCCACGAGATGCGGGCCAACCGCGTCGATGGGGCCGAACACATCCTGCCGTTGCATAAGCCTCGCCTGAAGAGTGTCACCTCCGAGACCGGCGCGAAGACCATCGTCACCTACCTGGACGCCGACTGCGTCGCCGGCCAGACCATGCCCAAGGTCGACCGGAACACTAAGCGCTGCTACCCGGTGCACTGGTCTCCCAACGGCGAGAAAGAACCCATTCTCGACTGGTTCCAGAAGTACCCGGTGAGCTCAGTACAGACCACCGATGAGCGCGGCGGCTCGGAGGCGCTAGAGCACACCTACCAGTACAGCGGCGGCGGCGCCTGGCACTACAACGAGAGCCCGCTCACCCCGGCCGAGGAGCGCACCTGGTCCATCTGGCGCGGCTTTGAGAAGGTCACCCACCTCGCCGGCATCTCGACGGGAACCCAGAGCAAAACCGTCACCGTGTACCTGCGCGGCATGCACGGCGACCGCGTCCTAGGGCCGGACGGCAAGAATCCCGATCCAGACGCCCGCAAGACGGCAGAAGTCTCCGGCATCAAGGCCGGCAAGATCACTGACTCTGACCAGTACGCGGGCTTCACCCGCGAGACAGTCACCTATAACGGCACCGCCGAAGTCGCAGGCACGATCAACGATCCCTGGTCAAAACGGACGGCAACCCAGCACAAGTCTTACGCGGACATCGAGGCGTACTACGTCCGCACCGGTGCCAGCCATTCCCGCACCAACATCACCAGCAAGCTCGACCCGTACGACCGGGTGCGCACGGTGAAGACCACCTTCGACGACTACGGCATGGCCACCAGCGTCGAGGACCAGGGCGACACCGCTGCCACCGGCGACGAGAAGTGCACCCGCACCTGGTACGCCCGCAACGACGACAAGGGCATCAACTCCCTGGCATCGCGCACCCGGACAGTGGCCAAGCCCTGCTCCACCGCCGACTCGGCGCTCGACCTGCCCGCGGACTTCAGCCGCCCCGGCGACGTCATCACTGACACCGCCACCGTCTACGACGACGCGACAGCCACCGCTTGGTCGGCCGCCCAGACACCCACCAAGGGAGACGCGACCTGGAGCGGACGGGCCAAGGGCTACGGCAATGACGATGCGCCCGCCTGGCAGAAGGTGGCCACCTCAACCTTCGACACACTCGGCCGCCCGCTGATCGTCAAGAACACCAACGGCCTGCAGATCTCCAAGACCACCTACACACCGACCGCAGCCGGCCCTCTGACCACGACCACTGCCGAAGACGCCAAGCTCTACAAGACGACGACCAACGTCGACTTCGCCACAGGCGCGCCGCAGAAGGTGACCGACCCCAACAGCAAGGTCACAGAGACCGAGTACGACAGCCTCGGGCGCCTGACCAAAGTCTGGCTGCCCAACCGCCTCAAGGCACTGAACAAGACGCCGAACCACGTCTACGCCTACAACGTCACCAGTTCCGCAATGTCCTGGGTATCCACCGGGACCTTGAAGGGCGACGGCTCCGGCTACAACACCAGCTACACCTTCTACGACTCGCTGCTGCGCACCCGCCAGACCCAGTCACCGACCCCGCAGGGCGGCCGACTCGTCTCGCTGAACCTCTACGACACCAGAGGCCTGACAGTCAGCCAGCAGACGGACATCTGGGATAGCACCTCAGCCCCCTCAGCCACCCCGGCACAAATCTCCGCCGGCCAGGCTCCGATACAGACGGACACCACCTACGACGGCGCCGGCCGCCCAATCAAGGCGGTTACCAAGGCACACGGCGCTACGCGCTGGACGACCACCACGTCCTATACAGGTGACACGGTCAGCACCAGCGCCCCCAACGGCGGCCAGGCCACCGCAGTGGTGACCAACGCTCTGGGCCAGGCGACCGAACGCCGTGAGTACGGCGGCCCGCAGCCGACTGGAACCGATTTCACCAAGACCGCACTCACCTACACCCCGACAGGCCAGCAGGACACCATCACGGGCCCTGACCAAGCCAAGTGGTCCTACACCTACGACCTGTTCGGCCGACAGGTCACGGCCACCGACCCGGACAAGGGTAAGAACGCCACCGAGTACAACACCCTCGACCAGGTCGTCAGCACCACGCCGAACGCCGACACGAACAAGAAGCTGCTCTACGGCTACGACGATCTCGGCCGCAAGACAGGCATGTGGCAGGTCGCCAAAACGGACACCAACAAGCTCGCAGCCTGGACGTTCGACACCCTCGCCAAAGGCCAGCAGGACACCGCGGTCCGCTACGACGGCGGCCTGACCGGCAAGGAATACACAACGAAGGTCACCGCCTACAACAATCTCTACCAGGTCACAGGCAGCCAGCTGCTTCTGCCCGACGCTGACCCTCTGGTGACGGCCGGTGTCCCGAAGACCTTGTCGTTCAGCACTGGCTTCAACCTGGACGGGACGACCAGCCAGTACGCCTCGCCCGCGATCGGTGGACTGCCTGCCGAGACCGTCTCTTACAAGTACGACTCGACCGGCCACCAGATCAGCTCAAACGGCACCACCGGCTACCTCCAAGGCGCGGCCTTCTCCCCCCAGGGCGACCTCAACCAACTCGCCCTGGGCGTGGACCCCGCGGACTCGTCGAAGAAGGCGTACCTCAACTGGGCCTATGAGTCGGGCACTCGCCGACTCACCAGCGCCTACGTCACCGATGACGTACACGGCTACATGCCGCAGGAGCTGAAGTTCACACAGGACGACGCCGGTAACGTCACGTCGATCTTCGATGGCACCACCCAGGGTGGAACGACCAAGGCGGACTTCCAGTGCTTCGCCTACGACGGCCACAGCCGTATGACAGAAGCGTGGACACCCAAGACCGCAGACTGCGCGACCTCCGGCCGCGTGATGGCCAACATCGACGGCTCAGCCCCCTACTGGACCTCCTACACCTATAACCCGGCAGGGCAGCGCAAGACTGAGACCAAGCACACCTCTTCGGGCGACCAGACCACTACCTACACGTACGACGACACGGCGAAGGACACCAAGCCGCACACACTGGACAAGACCACTGGTGCCCGGACCGGCAGCTACTCCTACGACAGCGCCGGCAACACCACCTCTCGCCCCGGTCCGACCGCTCAGCAGACGCTGACCTGGAACCCCGAGGGTGAACTGAGCAAGCTCACCGAGAGCGCCAAAGAGAGCACCTACCTCTACGACGCATCCGGCGAGCTGCTGATCCGCCGAGCAAAGGGCGATGGAGACACCGTCCTCTACCTGCCCGGCGGCAACGAGATCCGCCTCACAGCCAAGGGCACGACGAAGACCCTCTCTGGAACGCGCTACTACACCGCCAACGGCAAGACCATCGCGGTCCGCACGGCGGTGTCGGGTGTCTCTGGTACGAAGCTCAGTTTCCTGGCCGCTGACCACCACGGCACGTCGAGCGTCGCCCTGGACGCAGCCACCTACGCGGTCACCAAGCGCTACAGCACGCCCTTCGGTGACGTGCGGGGCGCAAAGGCCACCCTGTGGCCCGATGACAAGACCTTCCTAGGCAAGCCGGCAGACGCGTCCACGGGCCTCACTCACGTTGGCGCCCGCGAGTACGACCCGTCGATCGGCCAGTTCATCAGCGTCGACCCGCTACTCACGCTGGACCAGCACCAGTCTCTCAACGGATATGCCTACGCCAACCAGCATCCGGCCACGAGCAGTGACCCCACTGGCCTATGCGATGACCCGGTTGGGAACGGACATTGCCGGCCAGGAAAAGTAGGCAAAGACGCAGTAGACCCCGCCTATCCAACCAACCTCACCCCGTCTTACGGCGGTAGTGGGCGCGGCGGAGGGTCAAGCGTCGGCTCTGCCGGCGGGACCGCCAGTGCTGGAAGTTCGGGAAATTCAGGAAACTCGGGAAGTGGCGTAGCAGTTGCGGAGGGGCCTGGAGACTCGGAGGGCTGTTCATCTTGGGGATTCGCCGCCAGTTTTTGCTCTGGTGTCGGAGAAGTCTTCTATGGGGTGGTCAGCAACGTTCCCCACACGGCCGAATATTTCGGTTGGCCCTTTGACGGCGACTGCCGCAACGGTGGCGGTCCAGGATCACCTGGATGCGACTATGGCGCACAGTTCGACAACTGGATAGCCAGTCACGGGTATGACGTTTCCAGTGACGCCTACCAAGTTCCTAGCGCCGCCGCAGCAATCTTCGGCAGCGGGAGGAGTGGGGTCTTCGCTGCGAAACCCAAAACCAAGTCGGGCAAGCCTACCTACGGTGATCGGAACGCAAGAGATCGTGCAGGTGCACTCACTGGCAAGACCACCACGAAAACGCACTGGGCGAGAGCAGAGGTGACACGCGACGGGCAATTGGTCGTCGCCTATTCTCTGCGAAGTGGCAGCATGGTCTCCGGGGAGAATCAGAGTTCGAGCCACACCGAAGCTCGAGTCATCCGGATGTCCGGGGCCACCAGCATGGACATCAACGGCGATCCCTACGCAAAGCTGGCACCCATCAACCGGGGTGACACGGTTACCATTCACGGACTGAACCCGCCTTGCCCCTCCTGCCAAGGCAAGATGCAGAAAGCGGCGCAGGAAATGGGAGTGACCTTTGTGTACAAGAACAGCGGTAGGGAATGGAGTTGGAGTGGATGACTAGCCTTTCTCCCTATTGGGAAATCACGACACTGGTGGTCGGGGAAGAAGTTCCCGGTGTGACCTTCTCCGTCTTCATTGGCGACGGAGAAGATGCGGCGGCGAATGGTTACTACTTTGACCTCCAGCGTTTTCTATCCGAGCAGCCGGACGAGCAGAACGTACGGAATGGTACGGATACCTACTGCGTCATGAATGAGAGTGGCGGCGTTCACTATGGCGGCCTTAAGGGGGTGTCTCTGCTGTCCGGTCTTCTGACTCTAAGGTTTGACGATGAAGCCGTTAAGGTGCTGGGTCTCCCCTCCAATGTGATTCCGCTGGGGGTCGCGTCTACGGTTGACCTTGCAGAATTGCGGGCTGGACTCCATCGCGTCCTCACGTATGGAAATCCGCAGAAATTCCCGCGACTGAATCTAGAATGATCGGCTTTCGGGGTGAGGGGATCGATCGTTATCTCCCTCGCCCCTTGGCTGCCCTCTGATGCGCCAGCAGCGCTACGGCACTTTCTTGGGTAATGTCGGGAGTTGCTGCCTTCGACCGGGCGGGGCGCTGTGTGCTTTCTATTTGCGCTCGTCTGGGTGTGCAACCTGGTTGGCTCTCAACACCTGGTCCCGCCGTGGGTTGTGGGAATCGGACCGAGGCCTGATGCCAAACTGGTTGCGCTGATGAACGACAGGGCCGCACTGAACTACCAACTCGGGGCAGCAGCCCTGTTCCGGATGCCGCCCCGTGACGCCTTTATGGCCCTGGGCAGCCGGGCCGGGGCAGAGCGGCCGGTCAGGTGGCGGGTGTGTAGGTGACGGTCTGGTCGGGGCAGGAGGCGGCGAGGTCGTTCAGGGAAGCGTGCTCGGTGGCGTCGGCGGTGAGGTTCCAGCGGAGTTTGGTGGCGATCCATTCGGCGGTGTAGCGGCAGTGGACGTCGGTGGCCGGGGGCATCCACTGGGCCGGATCCCGGTCTGCTTTGCTGCGGTTGGAGCTGGAGGTGACCGCGACGAGCGACGTCTCCTGGCCTTGGTCGTTGGCGTAGGCCTCGCGGCGCCGCGCGGTCCAGGCAGAGGCGCCGCTGTCCCAGGCTTCGGCCAAAGGAACCATGTGGTCGATGTCCAGGCCGGAGGTGGACGTCACCGTGGTTTGGTCGTAGTACGACCACCAGCTGCCGCCGGTGAGCCGGCACCTGGGGCCCACGGCCGGCGCTTCGACCGCTTCGTGGATGAGGACTTCGTTGCGGGTGGTGCAGCCGTCGGCCGGGTCGTCGCCGGCATTCCAATGTTTGAACGCCTCGCGGGCGTAGCCGTCGCGGGACTCGGTGGCTAGTTGCAGGCTCGCGACGGCTTCGGCCAGAGGAACGGTCTCTAGGTGTATTGATCACGAGCGTTGTTAACGCTGGCTGGGCTTGATCATGGCGAAGGCCCCCGTGTGTGGTGGAGGTGTCGAATCTTCACCGCACGGAGGCCTTCGTGTTCCACCGTAACGCCCGGCTGACCGTTCACGGCAGGCGGCTGCTGGTCGAACGTGTCCGCACCGGTCGCCCTGTCGCCCATGTTGCCGCCGAGATGGGCATCTCCCGCGTCACCGCGCACAAGTGGATGCGCCGCTGGGGGGGCTGAAGGCGAGCAAGGGCTGCACGATCGGTCCAGCCGTCCGCGCACGACACCGCACCGCACGGCAGGGGCGATCGAGGCCCGCGTGTGCCGTCTTCGGCAGGACCGCAAGCTCGGCCCGGCCCGCATCGGTCCGATCCTGGGCCTGCCCGCCTCGACCGTCCACCGCATCCTGGTCCGCCACGGCCTGAACCGACTGGCCTTCCTGGACCGGCCCACCGGCCAGATCATCCGCCGCTACGAACGCGCCCGCCCCGGCGAGCTGGTCCACGTCGACGTCAAGAAACTCGGCCGCATCCCTGACGGCGGCGGCCACAAAGTCCTCGGCCGACAAGCCGGCCGCGCCACCCGCAACAGCATGGGCTTCGACTACATCCACTCCGCCGTCGACGACCACTCCCGCCTCGCCTACAGCGAGATCCACGGCGACGAGAAGGCCGCCACCTGCGCAGACTTCCTCCGCCGGGCCGCCGCCTTCTTCGCCGGGCACGGCATCGACCGCATCGAACGGGTCCTGACCGACAACGCCTGGCCCTACCGCAAAAGCTTCGCCTGGCAGCACGCGCTCGCCGACCTCGGCGCGGCCGGCAGGCTCACCCGCGCCTACCGGCCCCAGACCAACGGCAAGGTCGAACGCTTCAACCGCACCCTGCTCGACGAATGGGCCTACCTACGCCCCTACACCAGCAACACCGAACGCACCGCCGCACTGGACAACTTCCTGCACACCTACAACCACCACCGCTGCCACACCGCAATCGGCGGCCAGCCACCCATCACCCGCGTGAACAACCCTGCGGGTCAATACACCTAGGGCCGCCCCCCAGCAGGCCCTTGCCGCCGGTCAGGGACGCGGCTCCGGGCACCACGTCTGCAACAGCCGGAAGAACGCCTCCTCGTTGCCGGCCAGACCGGCCCGGTCGAGGGCCTGTTCCGCGTCGGCGAGCACGGCGGGCGGGACGACCGGCGGGCCGCCCTCCACGTCGAAGGCGGCCCGGACGGTGTGCAGGAGCCGCAGGTACGCCTGGACGGCGGTGCGTTCGCGGTCGGTCAGTACGGCGGTGGGCATCGGTCGGCTCTCCCCGTGTCGCGTCGTCGGTCCCGCGCCCTCGCGGCGCGCACGCCCCGCACAGCCGGGACGCACCTCCAGCTTGCCGCCCACCACTGACAATCCGGCCCCGCCGGCCCTCGGTTCGCCCGCTCGGCGCAGACGGGACCGCCTCCGGTGACGCGGGGCCGGCGGCCCGTCAGCTCTGCGGCCCCCGGTACCCCAGCGACGCCTCGATCCGCCCCGCCAGATGGTCCCGCCGCGCCGGGCTCCGCGACGACGAACCCGTCAGCCACGCACGGCACTTGCTGGCGAGCAGCAGACCGAAGCTCTCGGCCTCCTTCTCGTCGTCGAGGTCGAAGCGGCTGCGCGCGGCGACCTTCAGCACGGTCGCCTGGAGATCGGCGCCGTCGTCGAGCAGCCGCGCCGCGACCGACGCGCCCTCCACGTGGTGGGAGCAGTGCCCGGCCTTCATGTGCCACAGCTCGTGGCCCAGGATCACCAACTGGTGGTCGGGGGCCGTGCGTTCCTCGATGACGACGAGGTCCTGCTCGGCCATGTCGAGCCAGAGCCCGCTGGCGGTCCCGGGCGGGAAGGCGGCCGTACGGAACAGGACGGGGCGCCCGCGGCGTCTGCTCATGGCGTCGCACAGCGCGCGGTACAGCTCCTCGGGCCGGGCCGGCGCGGGGAGGGTCAGCTCCGCGACCAGCTCGCCGCACAGGCGGCGCATTTCCTTACCTATGCCCACAGTTCTCCCCACGGTCACGACTCGGGCCGCTTGACGCTCTCCAGGAGCATGTCCAGCCACTCCGCCACCTTGTCGCGGTGCTGGTCGGTGGGCAGCTGCGCGGCCCGCCAGGCGATGCCGCGCACGCCGTGGTCCTGGAGCAGTCGCTCCAGCGGGTCGTCCGCCGCGGCGGACGCCTCCCGTTCGCGGTCGGCGAGCTGTTGCAGCAGTTCCTGCTCGGTGTGCTGGAGGGCGGTGACGAGAGCCTCGGGATCCTCGGCCGTGAGGAACCCGGCGTGCACCCGGAAGAACCGCTGGAGGGCGTCGCAGTGCTCCATGGTCGGCCGCCGGTCGCCGTTGATGAGGGCCCCGGCCTGCTGCCGGGACATGCCCGCGCCGTCGGCGATCTCCTGCTGGGTGTACTTGCGGCCGTTGGGCTTGAGCCGGGTCCGGCGCAGCAGGTCGAGCCGCTGCAGGAACCGGGCCTGCACATCGGGCTCGCCCGCGGGCCGTCCCCCGAGCAGGGCCTTCACCACCGGCTCCGGGACGCCGGAGGCGACGGACAGCCTGCCGGTGTCGAAGACCTCGGCGTGCGGCACGCCGAGCCGGTCGGCGAGCGCGGTGACGCGGGAGACGACGGCCGCCAGCACGGTCGTCCGCGTGGCGCCAGGACCTTCGACGAAGCCACCCGTCACCGACAGATCTCCTACGTCTCTCACAGGCCTCTCACAAGCGGATGCCGTGACTTACCCCGGCGTGAACTTCCCGGAGCGTAGCCGGTGCCTCGAACTCACATCCAGGTCTCGCCACAACTGTGGCCAATTTCAGCCGTCAACAGGCATGAAATGCCACGATAGTTGACACGCCTCAGCTCCGGGCAGCAGGATCGGGGCGCCGCGTCAAGGCCGCACAGGCAAGAGGGGTGACCTCCCGATGGCATATCAGGCAGGAGGGCAGCGGCCGGCACCGCGGCCCGTCCCCGAGACTCCCGAGGCCCAGGCCTACCTGGAGGACTGCGCCGGACTTCTGGAGGCCGTCTCCTTCCCCTCGCTCGTCGTCGACCACTGCTGGGACGTCGTGCTCACCAACAGCGCGTTCCGGTCACTTTTCGGCGGCGTCGGACCGCACCCGACGGCCATGCCGGGCGACAACTTCCTCCGGTTCGTGCTGTTCCACCCCGACGCGCCCACGGTGCTCGGCGAGCACGAGGCGAGCTGGTGCCTGCCGATGCTCGCGCACTTCGCCCGGGCCGTGGAGGACCACGGCCCCGACCACGGGCTCCAGGCCATCCGCCGCGACATCGCCCAGGACCCGATCATGGAGGCCGCCTACCGGCACGGCCTGCCGCACTGGATCCGCGCGGTCGGCGAGGAGGCCGTCGAGCTCGACGGCGCCGTACGGCCCGTCCTGCACCCGGACCCGCGCTGGGGCGCCACCGACTGCCGGGTCGTCGCCGAGACGTCCAGGACCCTGGAGGAACTGGGCTGCACCCGGCTCACGTTCGTCCTGCGCGAGGCCCGCCGCGCCTCCTCCCGCGACCGCCGGACGCGCCGCGGCGCCGCCCACCTCAGGGTCGTCCCGACGGCCGACTGAACCCGTCCGGCCCTCGCGCCGCCCGCGCTCGCACCATTCCCAGACCGTGTGGTGTGTGACATAGTACTGGCGTGAGCACGCCGCTGACCTGCGATGTCGTTGTGATCGGAGCGGGAGTCGTCGGTGCCGCCTGCGCCCTGTACGCGACCCGAGCCGGCCTCGACACGGTCGTGGTGGACCGGGGACCGGTGGCCGGCGGGACGACCGGCGCGGGGGAGGGGAACCTCCTCGTCTCGGACAAGGAGCCCGGACCCGAACTCGACCTGGCCCTGCTCTCCGCCCGGCTGTGGGCCGAACTGGCCCGCGAGGGGCTGGGGAAGGCCGTCGAGTACGAGGCCAAGGGCGGTGTCGTCGTCGCCGGCAGTGAAGCGGCCCGGGCCGGGCTGGAGGAACTCGCCGCCGGGCAGCGCGCGGCCGGGGTGGAGGCCGTCCCCGTGCCCGCCGACCGCCTCACCGACCTGGAGCCGTACCTGGCCCCCGGCCTCGCGGGCGGTGTGCACTACCCGCAGGACGCCCAGGTGATGCCCGCGCTGGCGGCGGCGCACCTGCTGCGCGCCTCGGGCGCCCGGCTGCTCACCGGCCGCGAGGTGACCGGGGTGCTGCGGGGCAGCGGCGGCGCGGTGCGCGGGGTGCGGACCGACCAGGGCGACCTCCACGCCCCGGCGGTCGTCAACGCGGCCGGCACCTGGGGCGGCGAGGTGGCGGCCCGCGCCGGAGTCCGCCTGCCGGTGCTGCCCCGACGCGGCTTCGTCCTGGTCACGGAGCCGCTGCCGCCCCGCGTCCGGCACAAGGTGTACGCCGCCGACTACGTGGCCGACGTGGCGAGCGACTCGGCGGCGCTGCAGACGTCCCCGGTGGTGGAGGGCACGCCCGCCGGGCCCGTCCTCATCGGCGCCAGCCGGGAACGGGTCGGTTTCGACCGGTCGTTGTCGCTCCCGGCGCTGCGGGCGCTGGCGGCGGGCGCGACCCGGCTCTTCCCGTTCCTCGCCGGCGTGCGGGCCATGCGGACCTACGCGGGTTTCCGGCCGTATCTGCCGGACCACCTGCCCGCCATCGGCCCCGACCCCCGCTCGCCCGGGCTCCACCACGCCTGCGGGCACGAGGGCGCCGGCATCGGCCTGGCCACCGGCACCGGGCACCTGATCGCCCAGGCGCTGACCGGGCAGGCACCCGATCTGGACCTCGGCCCGTTCCGCCCCGACCGCTTCACCGAGGAGGCCGAGTGAATCCCCTGGAACTCGCGGGCGCCAGGCCCGGCCCCGCCTTCACCGTCACCTTCGACGGGCGGCCGGTCGAGGCGCTGCCTGGGCAGACGGTCGCCGCCGTGCTGTGGGCGGCGGGCGTCACCTCCTGGCGCTCCACCCGGGGCGAGGGCCGCCCCCGCGGCGTGTTCTGCGGGATCGGCGTCTGCTTCGACTGCCTGGTGACCGTCAACGGGCGGCCCAACCAGCGGGCCTGTCTGGTGCCGGTGCGGCCGGGCGACGTGATCGGCACGCAGGACGGGACGGGCCACGAGGAGGTTCCCCGTGCGGACTGACCTCGCCGTGATCGGCGCCGGACCGGCCGGCCTCGCCGCCGCCCTGGCGGCCTCCGCGCGGGGCGTACGGGTCGCACTGGTCGATGCCGCGGCCGAGGCGGGCGGGCAGTTCTACCGGCAGCCCGCCGCCGGGCTCGGGGCCGGGCGGCCGGAGACGCTGCACCACCGGTGGCGGACCTGGGAGCGGCTGCGTGACGGGCTCGCCGCCAGTGCCGTCCGCGTGCTGACGGGTCACCATGTGTGGTGCGTGGAGCGCGACTCCGGCGGCTTCACCGTGCACGCGCTGCTGGGGCCGGAGCAGGAGGAGCCGGCCGAGGCGCACGCCCGTGCCGTGCTCCTGGCCACCGGCGGCTACGAGCAGGTGCTGCCCTTCCCCGGCTGGACCCTCCCGGGCGTCGTCACCGCCGGGGGCGCCCAGGCCATGCTCAAGGGCGGGCTCGTGGTGCCGGGGCGCCGGGCCGTCGTGGCCGGGTCGGGGCCGTTGCTGCTGCCCGTGGCGACCGGGCTCGCGGCCGCCGGGGTCGAGGTCGCCGCGCTGGTGGAGTCCACCGCGCCCGAACGCCTCGCGGCCCGGCTCCCGGCCCTGGCCGACAAGCTCCCCGAGGGCACCGGATACGCCGCCCGGCTGCTGCGCCACCGCGTGCCGGTCCTCACCCGCCACACCGTCGTCCGCGCCCACGGCGACGACCGGTTGACCGGTGTCACCGCCGCCGCCCTCGACGCCGACGGGCGGATCCGGCCCGGGACCGAGCGGCACCTGCCCTGCGACACCCTCGCCGTCGGCCACGGCATGCTCCCGCACACCGACCTCGCCGACGGCCTCGGCTGCCGCCTCGACGGGCTCGCCGTCGCCGTCGACGACGAGCAGCGCACCGACGTGCCCGGCGTCTGGGCGGCCGGGGAGGCCACCGGCATCGGCGGCGCCGCCCTCGCCCTCGCCGAGGGCCACATCGCCGGCTGCTCCGCCGCCGCCCGCCTGCGCGGCACCGCCCCCCACCCGGCCCCCGCCGCCGTCAGGGCCCGGACGAAGCTCAGGAGATCCGCCGCCGCCCTCGACTCCGCCTGCGCGCCGCCCGCCCACTGGCCCGAGCAGGTCACCGACGACACCGTGGTCTGCCGCTGCGAGGAGGTCACCGCCGGTGCCGTGCGCGACGCCCTGGACCTCGGAGCGGGCGACGAGCGCACCGTGAAGCTGCTGACCCGGGCCGGAATGGGCTGGTGCCAGGGCCGGATGTGCTCCACCGCGGTCGCCGGTCTCGCCGGATGCCCGCCCACCCCGTCCAGACGGCCGTTCGCCCGTCCCGTGCCGCTCGGCGTCCTCGCCCGGCACCACCCCCAGGAGGGACTGTCATGACCGACCACCGCCCCTGGCGCGGCGTCCTCGTCGCCACCGCGCTCCCGCTGCACGACGACCTCTCCGTCGACTACGACCGGTACGCCGAGCACTGCGCCTGGCTCGTGGCGAACGGCTGCGACGGCGTCGTCCCGAACGGCTCCCTCGGTGAGTACCAGGTCCTCACCCCCGAGGAGCGCGCCCGCGTCGTCGAGACCGCCGTCGCCGCGATCGGCGGAGAGCGCGTCATGCCCGGCGTCGCCGCCTACGGCTCCGCCGAGTCCCGGCGCTGGGCCGAGCAGGCCGGTGAGGCGGGCTGCCGGGCGGTGATGCTGCTGCCGCCGAACGCCTACCGCGCCGACGAGCGCGCCGTCCTCGCCCACTACGCCGAGGTCGCGAAGGCGGGCCTGCCGGTCGTCGCGTACAACAACCCGATCGACACCAAGGTCGACCTCGTCCCGGAGCTGCTCGCCCGGCTGCACGGCGAGGGGTACATCCGGGGCGTCAAGGAGTTCTCCGGCGACGTCCGCCGGGCCTACCGGATCGCCGAACTCGCCCCGGAGCTGGACCTGCTGATCGGCGCGGACGACGTCCTGCTGGAGCTGGCCGTCGCGGGCGCGAAGGGCTGGGTGGCGGGCTACCCGAACGCCCTGCCCCGGGCCTCGGTCGAGCTGTACCGCGCCGCCGTCGACGGCGAACTGGACACCGCGCTGCCCCTGTACCGGCAGCTGCACCCGCTGCTGCGGTGGGACTCGCGGGTGGAGTTCGTCCAGGCCATCAAGCTGTCCATGGACCTCGTCGGCCGCCACGGCGGACCCTGCCGACCGCCCCGGGTGCCGCTGCTGCCCGAGCAGGAAGCGGCGGTACGAGCCGCCACGGAGAAGGCCGTAGCGGCCGGATTGGCGTAGGGATCATGCGCAGCGGACTCGTCCTGCACGCCGTCGACTCGCACACCGAGGGCATGCCGACCCGGGTGATCACCGGCGGCATCGGCACCATCCCCGGCGCCACCATGAACGAGCGGCGGCTGTGGTTCCGCGAACACCGCGACGACATCAAGCAGTTGCTGATGAACGAACCGCGCGGCCACGCCGCCATGAGCGGCGCGATCCTCCAGCCGCCCACCCGGCCCGACTGCGACTGGGGCGTCGTCTACATCGAGGTCTCCGGCTATCTGCCGATGTGCGGGCACGGCACCATCGGCGTGGCGACCGTGCTCGTCGAGACCGGCATGGTCGAGGTCGTCGAGCCGGTCACCACCATCCGGCTCGACACCCCGGCGGGACCGGTCGTCGCCGAGGTGGCCGTGGTGGACGGCGCCGCCCGGGCCGTCACCCTGCGGAACGTCCCCTCCTTCGCCGTCGGCCTCGACCGCAAGATCACCCTCCCCGACGGGCGGACGGTGACCTACGACCTGGCCTTCGGCGGCAACTTCTACGCCATCCTGCCGCTGGAGCGGTTCGGCCTGCCCTTCGACCGGTCCCGCAAGGACGAGATCCTCGCCGCGGGCCTGTCCCTCATGGCCGCCGTCAACGCCGAGGACCCGCCCGTCCACCCGGAGGACCCGTCCATCCGCGGCCTCCACCACGTGTACCTGGCCGCCCCCGGCTCGACCGCCCGCCACTCCCGGCACGCCATGGCGATCCACCCCGGCTGGTTCGACCGCTCGCCCTGCGGCACCGGCACCAGCGCCCGCATGGCACAGCTCCACGCGCGCGGCGATCTCCCCCTGCACACCGAGTTCGTGAACGAGTCCTTCATCGGCACCCGGTTCACCGGCAGACTGCTCGGCACGACCGAGGTGGCCGGCCGCCCGGCCGTGCTGCCCAGCTTCACCGGACGCGCCTGGATCACCGGCACCGCCCAGTACCTGCTGGACCCGGAGGACCCGTTCCCGGCGGGATTCGTCCTGTGAGCCGGACACCAGTCAGCCAGAGAGGAACCCCGACCGCCATGGCCCCGCGGCACACCCCCGCCCTGCCCGTGCTGGGCAGCAGGAAACCCAGCCACCGGGAGCGGGTCGCGGACGCGCTGCGGGCCGCCCTGATCGCCGGTGAACTGCGCCCCGGCGAGATCTACTCGGCGCCCGGCCTCGCCGCCCGCTTCGGCGTCTCCGCCACGCCCGTGCGCGAGGCCATGCTCGACCTCGCCAAGGAGGGCCTGGTCGACACCGTGCCCAACAAGGGCTTCCGGGTCACCGCCGTCTCCGAGAAGCAGCTCGACGAGTACACGCACATCCGGGCGCTGATCGAGATCCCCACCACGGCCGGCCTCGCGGTCACCGCCGACCCGGAGGCCCTGGAGGCGCTCCGCCCGGTCGCCCGGGAGATCGTCACCTCCGCCGCGGCCGGTGACCTGATCGCCTACGTCGAGGCCGACCTGCGCTTCCACCTCGGCCTGCTCGCCCTCGCGGGCAACGACCACCTCGTCGACGTCGTCCGCGACCTCAGACGCCGCTCCCGGCTCTACGGGCTGACCGCGCTGGTGGAACAGGGGCGGCTGGAGGCGTCCGCCGAGGAGCACCTGGAGATCCTGGACGCCCTGCTCGCCCGGGACGAGGAGGCCGTACGCGCGGTGATGACCCGGCACCTGGGGCATGTCCGGGGCCTGTGGGCCGCACCCTGAACAGCCGGACGCACGCGTTTCAACGGCCGAGCTTCGCCGCCTGGATCTGCTCGTACACCCGGGTCCGCAACTCGGCGAAGCGCGGGGACACGCGGGTGCGCACCTGATCCCGCTCGGCCGGCAGATCGACCTTCAGCTGCTCCTGGACGACGGTGGGCGAGGCGGACAGCACGATCACCCGCTCGCCCAGGTACACCGCCTCGTCGATGTCATGCGTGACGAACAGGATCGTGATGCCGCGCTCCCGCCACAGCCGCCGCACCAGGTCCTCCAGATCGGCCCGGGTCTGCGCGTCCACCGCCGCGAACGGCTCGTCCATCAGCAGCACCTCGGGCTCGTACGCCAGGGCCCGGGCGATGGCGACCCGCTGCTGCATCCCGCCCGACAGCTGCCACGGATACGCCCCGGAGGCGTCCGCGAGCCCCACCGACTCCAGCGCGTCCGCCACCAGCGCGCGACGCCGTTCCCTGCTCAGCTTCTTCTGCTTCAGGGGCAGTTCGACGTTCTGCCCGACCCGCATCCACGGGAAGAGGCTGCGGCCGTACTCCTGGAAGACGAACGCCGTCCCGGGCGGCGGCCCGTCGACCCTGCGGCCCGCGAGCCGCACCTCACCGGACGTGGGGGCGAGCAGGCCGCCGACGCACTTCAGCAGCGTCGTCTTGCCGCAGCCCGACGGGCCCACGAGACAGACCAGTTCGCCCGCCTCCACGGTGAAGGTCAGGTCGCGCACCGCCTCGGTCCGCCGACCGGAACCCTCGTAGACCTTCCGCAGGCCGTGTACGTCGAGCATGGACCGCCCTTTCGCGAGGTTCACGGGGACCGCCGGCCGGCCTCGCGCAGGCCGTGGTACCAGCCGAGCACCCGCCGCTCGACCAGCCGGAACAGGACCGAGAGGAGAAAGCCGAGCAGGCCGAGCAGCAGGATCCCGGTCCACATGTCGGGGATCGCGAAACCGCGCTGGAACTGCACGATGGTGAAGCCGAGGCCGTTGCTCGCCGCGAACATCTCGCTGATCACCATGAGGATGATCCCGATCGACAGCGCCTGGCGCAGACCCGCGAAGATCTGCGGGCTCGCCGAGCGCAGCACCACCTCCCGCAGCCGGGCCGGGCCCGTGATGCCGTAGCAGCGAGCCGTCTCGGCCATGACCGGGTCGACCGCGCGGACGCCCTCGACCGTGTTCAGCAGGATCGGCCACACGCAGCCGCTCGCGATCACCACGATCTTCATCGTGTCGCCGATCCCCGCGAACAGCATGATCACCGGCACCAGCACCGGCGGCGGCACCGCCCGCAGGAACTCCAGCACCGGCTCGCACACCGCCCGCACCCGCCGGTAGGAGCCGACGACCGTGCCGAGCGCGACCCCCGCGACGGCCGCCGTGGCGTAGCCCGCCGCCAGCCGCAGCACACTGGGCCCCACGTCCGCGCGCAGCCGCTCGGCCGTCCAGACGTCCGGGAAGGTGCCGAGGATCGTGCGCAGCGGCGGCCAGTAGACGTTCGTGCTGCCGGCCGAGGCCACCCACCAGACGGCCACCAGCACCGCGGGCAGAGCGACCGCGAACGCCAGCCGCAGCAGCACCGGCCTCACACCGCCACCTCCCCGCGCACCGACTGGTGCCAGGCCAGCGCCCGCCGCTCCACCGACCGGGCCCCGACGTTGATCAGCAGCCCGAGCGCCCCGGTCACCACGATCAGCGCGTACATCTCCGGCACCGCCTGCGAGGTCTGCGCGACCGCGATCCGGGCGCCCAGCCCCGGTGCCCCGATGACCAGTTCGGCGGTGACGGCGAGGATCAGCGCCACGGCCGCCGCCAGCCGCACCCCGGTCATGACGTACGGCAGCGCCGTCGGCCACAGCACGTGCCGCACCCGCGCCCAGGGGCCCAGGCCGTACGAGCGTGCCGTCTCCTCCGCCACCGGGTCGACGTCCCGGACGCCGTACAGGACCTGGATCAGCACCTGCCAGAACGCGGCGTACACGACCAGCAGCAGCACCGAGCGCAGCTCCGTGCCGTACAGCAGCACCGCCAGGGGGATCAGCGCGACCGACGGAATGGGCCGCAGGAACTCGATCGTCGAGGCGGTCGCCTCGCGCAGATACGGCACCACCGAGATCACCACGCCCATGAGCACCCCGGCGCCCACCGCGATCGCCAGCCCCAGGGCCCAGCCGGTGAGGGTGTCGCCGAGCGCCGACCAGAAGGCGGGGTCGGCCAGTTCCCGGCCGAGCGCGTCCGCGACCCGGCCGGCCGGCGGGAAGTAGGCGTCGTCGACCAGGCCGAGCCGCGGCACGGCCTCGCACAGCACGAGGAACGCCGCGAGCCCGGCCGCGCCGAGTGCCGCGTCGGCGCCCTTCACGGCAGCAGCTTGTCCAGGTCCGGGGTCCGCTCGAACAGCCCGTCCCGCTCGCCCAGTTCGGCCAGCCGCTCGATGGAGGCGCGGTCCGGCTGGGCGGGCCAGCGGGGCAGGGTCAGCTTCTCCAGCAGGGTGCCGGGGATCTTCGTGTACGTGGTGAGGATCTGCCGGACCTCCTCCGGGTGGCCGTCGGCGTACTTCAGGGACTCCGCGGTGGCCTCCTGGAACTTCTTCACGAGGTCCGGGTTCTTGGCGGCGTACTGCTGGGAGGTGAAGTACATGGCCACGGTGAGGTCCGGTGACACGTCGTGGAAGTTCGAGGCGATCTCCCTGCCGCCCGCGGCCTTGACGGTGGCGAGCGCGGGCTCCGGGGTGCAGGCCGCGTCGACCTGACCGCCGTCCAGCGCGGCGGGCATCTGGTCGAAGGGCATCTCGACGAACTCGACCTTCGCGGGGTCACCCCCGGCCTTGCGGACCGACTCCCGGACCGAGGTGTCACAGATGTTGTTGAGGGTGTTCACCGCTGTCTTCCGGCCCTCCAACTGCTTGGCGGAGGTGAGGGGAGAGCCCTTCTTCACGGTGACGGCCGCGAAGTCGGCGCCGTCCTTGCCGGTGGACGCGACCCCGTTGGCCACGGCCTTCACGGGCATGTTCCTGGACTGGGCGACCAGCAGCGACGTCGTGTTGCTGAAGCCGAACTGGAACTGGCCGGAGACGACTCCGGGCACGATGGCGGCACCGCCCTGGGCCGGGGTCAGCTCCAGCTCGATGCCGCGTTTCGCGTAGAAGCCCCGCTTCTGGCCCAGGTAGACGGGTGCGACGTCCAGGATGGGCACGATGCCCACCTTGACCTTGGTTCCGCCGGACTCGCCCGCCCGGTCCGCCCCGTCGGGGTCGGACGAGCCGCAGGCGGTGACGGCGGCCAGGACGGACAAGGCCGTGAGGCCGACGAGCAGACGACGCATGGCTCCCCCGTGGGACCGGTCCAGGTGCTCCGACAGGCTGTGCGCAGGCAGTACGGATGTGCTCAGCGGGAACCTAGAGCCCGTTCCGAGCCATGGTCAATACCACGACCATGACGGGTGGTTGACCGCCGCCTCCCGTCAGAGGTCCAGCACGAGCCGCTTCCCGCGGCAGCGGGACACACAGATGAGCATGGTCTCGCCCGCCGCGCGCTCCTCGTCGGTGAGCACCGAGTCCCGGTGGTCGGGTTCGCCGTCGAGGACGTCGGTCTCGCAGGTGCCGCAGGTGCCCTCGGTGCAGGAGTACAGCACCTCGACGCCCGCGGCGCGCACGGCGTCCAGCACGGACACGTCCGGTGTGACGGTGAGGGTCCGGCCGCTGCGCGCCAGCTCCACCTCGAACTCGGTGGCGCCGCCGGTCTCCTGCTCCTTCGGCCGGAACCGCTCGACGCGCAGCACCCCGGACGGGCACCGGGCCTCGACCGCGTCCAGCAGCGGCCCGGGGCCGCAGCAGTAGACGAGGGTGTCCTCGGGCACGTCGTCCAGCACCGAGGGCAGGTCCAGCAGCCCCGTCTCGTCCTCGGGCGCGATCGTCACCCGGTCCCCGTAGCGCGCCAGTTCCTCGCCGAACGCCATCGACGCGCGGGTGCGTCCGCCGTACAGCAGCGTCCACTCGGCGCCCGCGGCCTCGGCCGCCGCCAGCATGGGCAGGATCGGGGTGATGCCGATGCCGCCCGCGACGAAGCGGTAGCGGGGGGCGGGCTCCAGGCGGAAGTTGTTGCGGGGCCCGCGCACGCGGATCTCGTCGCCCTCGGCCACCCGCTCGTGCACATGGGCCGAGCCGCCCCGCCTGTCCGGCTCGCGCAGCACCGCGATCCGCCAGGCCGTCCGGTCCGCAGGGTCGCCGCAGAGCGAGTACTGCCGCTCCAGGCCGGGGCCGAGCAGGACGTCGACGTGGGCGCCCGGCTCCCAGGCCGGGAGCGGCTCGCCCAGCGGGTGGCGCAGGGTGAGGGCCAGCACCCCGTCGGCCGCCGGCTCCCGGCGGCCGACGACGAGTTCGGCTTCGTACACGCTCATGAACTGTTTCCTCGCGGCTCGTCGGTCGCATGTCCCTGGGGGTGGGCGAGCATCCACTCCCACATCTCGACCGGGTCCTGCGCGGTGTGCTCCCGGCCGCAGTGGCACGTGCCGTGCAGGATGTCGGTGCCGGGCAGCCAGTCGATGCGGTAGATCTCGCCCGTGGGACTCGTCACTGGACCTTCTCCACGGGCTTCTCGCCCTGCTCCACCAGCCGGGCGAGGATGCGGCGCGCGGCCAGGCCGCCGGTGTCGATGTTGATGCTCAGCTCCTGGTAGCCGGTGCGCTCGGTGCCGAGCGTCTTCTGCATCAGGTTGAGGGCGGTGACGTCCTGCATCACGACCGTGTGGTTGTTGCCGCGCAGGAACTCGGTGACCTCGGCGTCGTCCGTCGCCCAGTCCCGGGAGACGGCCCAGAAGTCGTACACCTTGCCGTCGCCGGACGGCGTGATGCAGTACGTGATCTCCGTGTGGAAGCCGTTCGGATCGCTGCCGTCCGGCTCGGGGAGCACGCCGACCGGGGCGATGCGGCTGTGCAGCAGGTACAGGCAGGGCGCGTGGTACTCGATGTCCTGCCAGCGGGTGATCCGGCCCTCGATGCCGGTCGACTTGGCGTAGAAGGGCGGGCACTCTGCGTCGTCCATGTGCCGGCTGACCCGGACGATGCCGGCGCCCTCGTCGACCTCCGTGGTGATGGGTGTCTCGGCGACCTCGGGGGTGCCGATGTACCCGCCGTGCAGATACGTCTCGTGGGAGAGGTCGAGGAGGTTGTCGACGAGCAGGCCGTAGTCGCAGTCGATGGGCTCCATGCCGCGCACGGTCACCCAGCCGGGGGAGTCGAGGTGCCTGGCCCGCGGGATGACCTGCGCGTCGGCGAGTGCCGGGTCGCCGATCCACACCCAGATCAGCGAGTCCTGCTCGACGACGGGGTAGGAGGCGACCCGGGCCGTGCGCGGCACCCGTTTCTGCCCCGGCACGTACACGCACGTGCCGGTCGTGTCGTACGTGAAGCCGTGGTACCCGCACACGATCCGGTCCCCGTCGAGGCGGGTCGGGGCCTCGGACAGCGGGTAGCGGCGGTGCACGCACCGGTCGTGCAGGACGACCGGAGTGCCGTCCTCCTCGGTCCGGTACAGCACCAGCGTCTCACCGAGGATCGTCCGTCCGAGCAACTCCCGCCCGACCTCGTGGCTGTAGGCGGCGACGTACCACTGGTTCCTGGCGAAGGCGGTCATGTGAGGCATGGGGTTCCCGTCCCTGTCGGCGGGGCGCCCTCGCCCCGCGTGCCGTGGTTGGAATCAGGGTCGTGAGGCCCGCGTCGACTCGGCAAGACGGCTTCTGCCAGGCGGAAGAACTTCTGTGAAGAGGCTGTTCAGAGCCTGGTTCGGTACCTCTAGTCGCCAGAGTGGAGTGCCGCGTGGTGCGGCCGTTCGGTTCGCGCACGGGGAGCCGAAGGCAGCGACGGCGAGTGCGACCAGCATCACTGCGGGTCAACTACGGTGGTGTGAGGTCGCGTGCTGGTTCGCCTTGCGGAGGGGGGTGGCGCGGCGAGCAGTCGGACCGATGAGCCGCTGAGGGCCGCCGAGCACCTGGACACACCGGCATCCGACGGCACCCACGTGCCGCACGAGCCGTTCCTCCGTACGCTGCGCGGCCTGCGCGTCGGCTTCGTGACGGTCGACGACGACTGGCGGGTCACCTTCAGGGCCGACTCCGCACGGCCGTCCGCACGCTCGCCGACCTGGAGCTGGATTCGGCCGAACTCCTCGGCCACCTCAACGAACTCGCCGGCGACCTCGGCCATGACCACTACGCCACCTGCGCGTACGCCGTCTACGACCCGGTCACCGGCACCTGCTCCTTCTGCCTGGCAGGTCATCCGCCGCCACTCGTGGTGCATCCCGACGGCACGGTGCGCAGTCCAGAACTGACCGTCGACCCTCCCCTCGGCGCCGCCGAACCGCCCTTCGACGTCCACGAGGTGCGCCTGCCCGAAGAGAGCCTGCTGGTGTTCTGCACGGACGGTCTCGTCGAGTCCGCCACCCGGGACACGGAGGAAGGCCTCGCCCAGGTGCGCCGGACCCTGGCCGAAGAGGTGAGCCGCACCCCGTACTTCGACGTCGACCCGCCGGACGACGGAGGCGGGGTTGGGAGGGAGCGGGGGACTGGGGGTTCAGAAGGAGTAGGGCCCGAACCGGCCCCACATGATGACCGCGGCGACGATGAGCAGGATCGCGTTGAACCCGATGGCCTGCGGCTCCTTGCGGCGGGCGTGGAGGCCCATGGCCAGGACCATGATCACAGCCAAGCCGGTGGCGGCCAGCGGGGTGAGCACGGTGGCGATGTCGAAAGCACCCGGCAGTATCAGCCCGAGGCCGCCGGCGAGTTCGGCGACGCCGATCAGACGCACCACGGGTGTCGAGACGTCACTGACCCACGGCAGCTGGGACATGAGCTTTTCGCGGGGCTGGGTGGACTTGGTGACGCCGGCGGCCACGAACAGCGCGGCGAGGACGCCCTGCAGGATCCACAGGAACACGTTCATCGGAGCGGAGACCTTCTTCTTCGGATGCGCCGCGGCGGGGAACACCGCGGCGCATGAGGATGGAGCGGATCAGGATGCGACGGGGGAGAACTGGGAGGCGTTAGCCGGTGAAGACGCGCTCGGCTTCGTCGCGTCGGGTGTGCAGGTCCCAGTAGAGAGGGGCGATGTCCTCGGCCTCGGCGGTCGGGATTTCGGGAGGGCCGCCCGCGCCGATCCACACGCCGATGGCGACGTGCGCGGCCTGGATACCGGTGCCGGCCAGCTCCTTGTGCAGGTTGAGCACCCAGTTGCGCAGCGCCGCCTGGGCGGGGTTGACGTTGCCGAGCATCGGGATGGGGTCGACCGAGCCGGCGCCGTTGGTGAAGAGCAGGGTGCCCGTGCCGGCCTCACGCATCGCGGGCAGGACGGCCTGGGTGGCGGTGATGGCGCTGTGGAGCAGGAAGTCGATCCATCCCTGTACATCGGAGGGGCTGGTCTGGGACGGGGAGGTGAGGTTCATGGAGCTCATGGAGCCGTTGCCCGGAGAGGGGGAGTGCTCCAGGACGTCGATGCCGCCGAAGCGGGTGGCGGCGTCCTTGAGGGCCTGGGTCAGCGCGTCGTGGTCGAGCACGTCCGCCGGGAACGCGGCGGCGGTGATGCCCTCGGCGGTGAGCCGGGCGACGAGGTCGTCGAGCTTGGCGCGGTTGCGGGCGATGAGGGCGACGTCGTAGCCGCGCGAGCCGAAGGTGCGGGCGATGGCGAGGCCCATTCCGGGGCCGGCGCCGACGATGGCGATGCTGGGCATGGTGAAGTCCTTTCGTGGGGGAAGCGTCTGGGGTACGGAGTGGGTCAGGCGACGGTGGTGGCGATCTTGCCGAGGGCGCGGCGCCGAACGCGGCGAATGCCTCGGGGGCACGCTCGAGGTCGAACTCTGAGTTCACCGGCACCTTGAGGGCGCCGGACGCGACGTGCCCGGCGAGGGTGGACAGGGGGTCGGCGGTCGGGTTGGACTGGATCATGGCGGTCTGCAGCTTGCGGTCTCCGAGGCCTCGGGGACGGTGAGGGCGGAGGCGACGGCGCCGCCGTCGCGGGTGAGCGCGGTGAGCTCGGCCAGGTCGCCGGCGAGGTGCAGCACCGCGTCCACGCCGTCCGGGGCGATCGCCCGGACCTGAGCGGTCACGTCCTGGGTGTAGTCGATGACGGTCACCTCGGCGTCGGTCAGCGCCGAGACGAAGCCGCTCTCGGAACCCGACATGGCCGTGGCGATCACCCTCGCGCCCCGGGCCGCGGCCAGCCGTACGGCGATGGCACCCACGCCGCCGGTGGCACCGGAGATCAGCACCGTCCTGCCCTCCAGCGGGCCGAGCAGGGCGACACCGCCGAAGGCGGCGGTGCCCGCCAGCCCGAGCGCGCCGGCGTCACGCACCAAGACCCCGTCGGGCCGGTGGGCGATGCCGATGGCAGCGGGAACGGCGACGTACTGCGCCCTCGACACCCTCACCGACTGCCTCGACGGTGCCGGCGGAGTCCTTGCCCGGATCAGCGGGAAGCGGTGCTCCATCATGCCGTGCAGGTATCCGGCCACCGTGCCCAGGCCGAACCCGTTCACCGAGGACGCGGCCACCTTCACAAAGCACCTCACCGGCCTCCGGGCGGGGCACCTCCACCTCGGTCACCTCGGGGCTGCCGGGGATCTGCGCCAATGTCGCACGCAACTGATCATCAACTCCTTGGCGCTCGTCCGATTCGGAAAGGGGTATCCGATTCGACTTCCGGAAAGGCCTGTCCGGTTCCGTGCCGTCTACAGTAGCACTGAAACTGGATAGGGCATTCCGATTCGGTAGACTTCGTGTCATGAACCTTGGCGCCCAATCCAGCGATGACCCTGCCGCACAGCCGCTCCGCAGCGACGCCGAGCGCAACCGCGCACGGATACTCGCCGCCGCGCGCACGGTCTTCAGGCGTGACGGCCTGCATGCCTCCATGGCTTCCGTGGCCCGCGAGGCGGGGGTGGGCATCGCCACTCTGTTCCGCCGGTTCCCGACAAAGGAAGACCTGGTAGCCGCGGTCTTCGCCGACCGTATGGACGCCTACGTCGACGCGGTCGGCGTCGCCCTCGACGACCCCGATCCCTGGCGCGGTCTCGCGGGGTTCATCGAAACCGCCTGCGCGATGCAGGCCGCCGATTACGGCTTCGCCGACGTGCTGACCATGTCCTTCCCCACAGCCAAGGCTCTGGAGGAGCGCCGAGACCAGGCGTACGAGGGCGTCGTCCAGCTCATCGGCCGCGCCAAGGCCGCAGGACGCCTGCGTGAGGACTTCAGCCCCGAGGACCTGGTGCTGGTGCACATGGCCACTGTCGGCGTCGTCAACGCCACCGGCGACGCTGCTCCCGACGCCTGGAAACGCGTCGTCGCCCTGATGCTCCAGTCCTTCGAGGCCCCCGCCCGCGGCCCCCTGCCGGACCCGCCCGAGCCCCGCGCCCTCTACCAAGCCATGCTCCGTGCCGGTCGGGCGTGCTCCGCCTCGCCGGAACCCGGGAGGAAGGACTGAAACGTCACGTGCGGCCGGATGCGCATCAGTGGCTCGGTCCGGTGGCCGGCACCGTCGGTCCGAGGCGCCCAGGCCGACAGCTGAGGCATCTGTGGGGCTTCCTGGGCATCCGCATGCGCAGGACCGGTGCCGTCGCCGATTACCTCGTCGCGAGACCGGAGCAGATGGCGGCCGCGCCCACCACCATCGATTTCGTCTCGGCGGCAGCGCTGCCGGCCGTCGGCTTCACCGCTGTGCAGGTCCTGCGGGACGGGCTGCGCTTGCACAGCGGCCAGCGGCTCCTGGTGGTCGATGCCAGCGGTGGAGTCGGCAGCACCGCGTCCAACTCGGCAAGGCCATGGTCGCGAGCGTCACGGCCGTCGCCAGTGCCCGCAATGCCGACTTCTGCCGTGAGCTCGGAGCCGACCAGGTCCTCGACTACGACTCGATCAAGCCCGGCGCTCTGACAGGGGAGTTCGACGCGCTCGTGGACTGCCACCGAGGCTCCGCGCCCACCGCGTGGTCGCACCCAGATCTGGCACGGTCAGTCAAGGTGGCTGACATCCGATGTATTGCGAAGCTCTCGCTGTCCTCTGCTGCTTTGGACGCAGTCGACAGGCAGGCGGTTCGTTTCTCATCGCGCCAGAGTCGTCTGCGAGTTGCCGGTGCTGGGTGGCGCCCTGGCCTTCACCCCTGGGTGCAGCAGCAGGTGGGTGAGCTGGTCGACGGTGCCGCCGACGCGGGCCACATGGCAGGCGATGGCCGCGGTGATCCGGTGCCTGTGCTCAGCCGCCCCCTGCCGGTCCGCACGCAAGGCCACCGTCCGGCCGCCGGGGGCGAGCCTGCTGTAACTGCCGGTGGCGTAGCGGCCGGTGAGGTCGCCGAGCAGAATGAGGTCGGTCGCGGCCGACGGCAGTCGGGCGTATTCCAAAACGCCGCGGAATCGATGGAGTTCCGTTGAGAGAGGGCGTGATGGGTGCTGTTTGGGTGGGCGCCATCGGCCAGGTCCCGCGCAGCATGGGCCCCACCAGTGCGCCCCTGTGGGTCCTGCCCGGCCTGGTCGAGGCCGACCTCGGCCACGTCTTCTCCCTGGCCTGAGCAGGGCAGTTCGAGGGACACGCCCCTGCCCGACCGACCGCCGCCGCGTACCGCTCACGGCGTACGGAAGCCGCGGAAGGTCACCCGCTTCCTGCTCTCGAAGCCGAGCCGTTCGTAGAGGGCGATCGCGGCGGTGTTCGTCTCCGCCACATGCAGGAACGGCCGTTCGCCCCGGGACAGCACGCGTGTGGCGAGCGCGTTCACCAGGCGGGCGGCGTGGCCTTGCCCGCGTGCCTCGGGGGCCGTGCAGACGGCGCTGATCTCGGTCCAGCCCGGCGGCCGGAGCCGTTCGCCCGCCATGGCCACCAGCCGTCCGCCGGCGCGGACGCCGAGGTAGGTGCCGAGTTCGTGGGTGCGCGGCCAGAACGGCCCGGGCTGGGTCCGCGCGGTGAGGTCGAGCATCTCGGGCACATCGGCCGCGCCGAGTTCGACCACGCCGGTGTCGGTTTCGGCCCGGGGCAGACCGGGCCGGCCGCCGCAGGGCCAGACCATCTGCCGGCCCTCCATGACGAACACCGGCTCCCAATCGCGCGGCGGGGTCGCCCGGGAGCTGAACAGGTCGGCGAGACCGCCGCGGCCGAGCAGTTCGGCGAGGTCGGCCCAGTCCGCCGCATCCGCGGCGGAGGACACCGCCGAGAAGGTCGCGACCTCCGGTACGTATGCGGCGGCGCGGCCGAGCCGGCGGGCGAGAGCCGCGTGGTGACCGCGCAGTGACTCGCCCACCGGGTCGTCGAGTACGGCGGTGTCCCCGCTCCTCATCCCTGCTGTGCCTTTCTCGGACCGTCCCCCGGATGATTTCGGGGTACACCCTACCCTCGCCCCGGAAACGGCCGGTCGACCCGGTCGACCCTTCAGGCGGTTTCCGAATCAAAAAGTGAAATCGAAACGGAATTCCGCACGTTGCCGACCGGTGCTTTTTGCCCTCGCTTTTACCGGCGACACTTCTTCGCCCCGGTGTGTTGATTTACCGTGGATACATGGATAAGACAGCAGAGTTCTACGTAGTGAAACGCGGTGACACGCTCGGTAAGATCGCCGCGATGTTCCGTGTGACACTGGACCAGATCCTCGAATGGAACCCGCAGATCACGGATCCGGACGTCATCTTCCCCAAGCAGCGGATCCGGGTCGCCCCGCCGCACTCGCACCATGACGACGAGTACGAGCCGTTTCCGGGTACCGACTTCTTCCAGTCGTCCGTGAGCAGCCCGGTCATCGAGGCCATGGGCTACCGCCTCATCGAGGAGGACTGCTCGGCGTACGCCGAGGGTCCCGACTCCCAGTGGAGCGAGGCGGACCGGAAGTCGTACGCGAAATGGCAGCGCAAGCTCGGGTTCTCGGGCCGCGACGCTGACGGCACGCCGGGTCCGAAGTCCTGGGAGAGGCTGCACGTGCCCGCCGTCTACGAGTGATCGGCACCGCTCCCGGACGCCCCGCGCGTACGGCGTGGCGTGCCCGGGCCAAGACCCGGATCGACTATCTCGAAGCGCAGTTGGAACACGTGAGCGTCGGGCCCTGCCCGGAAGGCCGCATGACCCTCGTCGAGGGAATGCGGAACCATCTGGAAAGGGCCCGGCACGCCGCGGACGAGAATTTCGGCTGGCAGCGCGCGTGGTCGGGGTCGGCCGCCCGCGAGGGCGTCTGGTCGAATGTGCGCAGCGCCGAGGTGCTGCTCCTTCAACTGGTGTCCGACGAGGAGGTCTCCGGCCGCGCCAGCGAGGTCATGGCGCTGGTCAAGGACCATCTGGACATCGACGACCCACGGCGGGTCCGCTTCGCCCGGCGGCTGCGTGCCATCACCTCCGGCCAGGCGACGCGCAGTGACCGTGACCTCATGGTCCGGGCCCTCGACGCCGCCTACAACGCGCTGGACGACGAACTCGCCCGGGTGCGCAGCCTGCGCAACATCCTGTGGACCGCGACGTTCCTCGTCCTGCTCGGCGTGGCGGGCCTCGCCGTCTACGGCTGGTTCTACCCGCAGTCGTTGAGCATGTGCTTCGCGCCCAAGGTCAGCCCCGGCGACACGAGCGGGATCGACGTCGTCTGCCCCACGGCGGAGCATCACAACGTGCCGACGGGCACCCCCGCCAGCGACCTGGCCCAGCCGAGGGACATCCTCACCGTGGAGATCGCCGGACTGGCCGGCGCCGCCCTCACCGTCATCGCCTCCCTGCGCCGCATCCGGGGCACCGACTCCCCGTACATGCTGCCGCTGGCGTCGGCGGTGCTGAAGTTCCCCACCGGCGCCCTGTCGGCCTTCCTCGGCCTGCTGCTGATCAGGGGCGCCTTCGTCCCCGGCCTCAGCGACCTCGACAGCAGGGCGCAGGTCCTCGGCTGGGCCGCGGCCTTCGGCGCCGCACAGCACCTGGTGACCCGGCTGGTCGACGACCGGGCCCAGATGACGCTGTCGGAGGTGGGCAGGACCACCGAGGCGGTGACCGACGCCGAGCGCGCCGCCGTGAAGGAGAGCGGCGCGGCGGGCGAGCCCGTGACCCGCGCGGCGCCGACCGCCTTCCCGGACGGCACGGGCGAGGACGAGGAGCCGCACGAGGCAGCCACGGACGGCAGGGACGGCGAGCCGGGCACCGACGGGCTGCCGCCCCCTCACCGCCGCAGCGACGCGTGAGCCGTCTCCGGCAACCGCAGGTACACCACCGACGACACCAGGCAGATCACCGCGACGTACCAGGGGAACAGCCCCGCGTGCCCCTGCTCCTTGAACAGCGTGCCGACGTAGGGGGCCGTACCGCCGAAGAGGGCCACCGTCAGGGAGTACGGGAAGCCGATGCCGGCCGCGCGGACCCGGGGCGGGAAGATCTCCGCGTTCACGGCCGCGCTGATCGAGGTGAAGCCGGTCAGCAGCACCATGCCGGCGCACTGCACGAGCAGCAGTACGGCGAAGGAGTCGCGCAGGGTGTGCAGCAGCGGCACGGCGAGCAGCGCGAAGCCCAGGCCGAAGAAGAGCAGCAGGGGGCGGCGGCCGAAGCGGTCCGAGAGCAGCCCGCCGAGCGGCTGCAGCAGGGCGAAGAAGGCCAGTGAGATGGTGCCCGCGAGCAGCGCGTCCGACTTCTCGACGCCCGCGTTGAGTTCGGCGTACGTCGGCAGGTACGACGTCCACGTGTAGTAGGCGATGGTGCCGCCCGCCGTGATGCCGCCGATGAGGAGCGACTCGCGCGGATGCCGGCGCAGCGCCTCGAACAGCCCGGGGCGCGGCGCCCGCTGCTGCTCGGCGCTGCGGGTCTCCTGCGCGCCCTGCCGGATCCAGAAGCCGACCAGGCTCAGCACGGCCCCGAGCACGAACGGCACCCGCCAGCCCCAGCCGTTCATCTGCCCGTCGCTCAGCGTGTCCACGAGCAGCGTGGCGATGCCCGAGGCGACCAGCTGCCCCACGGTCGTCGACACGTACTGGAAGCTGGAGAACAGCCCGCGCCGACCGGGCCCCGCCGACTCGACCAGGAAGGTCGTCGAGGCCGCGAACTCGCCGCCCACGGACAGGCCCTGCAGCAGCCGCGCGAGGACGAGGATCACCGGCGCCAGCACGCCCACCGACGCGTACGTCGGCGTCAGCCCGACCAGCAGGCTGCTGCCGCCCATCAGCAGGATGGTGACCGTCAGCGCGGCCCGCCGCCCGTGCCGGTCCGCGACCGCGCCCATCAGCAGCCCGCCGACCGGCCGCATGAAGAAGCCCACCGCGAAGACCGCGAACGTGGACAGCAGCGGCACCAGCGAGTTGTCCGCGCTCTTCGGGAAGACCTGGGCGGCGATGTACGTGGCCAGAAACGTGTAGGCGTACCAGTCGTACCACTCCACCGCGTTGCCCACGGAGGCGGCGAGGAGCTGGCGGACGGGCCGTTCGGTGGGCGGGGAAGCCGTCTTCGTCTCTGTCACGTCCATGACCCTCCCCTGGCGGCGCCACGGCACACCTCACGTACCGGCGACTTTCACACGAGTGTCACCAGCCCCTTCCTTGACGTTTGGTGTCCCTGAAACACTCCTTCCGCGCAGATTCCGTCACGTTCCGGCCATCCCGCACCTCAGGATGAGAGGTCTGTCCTTCATGTCCGAAGTCAACCGGCGCCGCTTTCTCCAACTCGCGGGTGCCACCACGGCGTTCAGCGCGCTGTCCGCCAGCATCCAGCGCGCCGCCGCGCTCCCGGCCAACCACCGCACCGGGTCGATCGAGGACGTCGAGCACATCGTCGTCCTCATGCAGGAGAACCGTTCCTTCGACCACTACTTCGGCACCCTGAGAGGCGTCCGCGGCTTCGGCGACCCCCGCCCGGTCACCCTCGACAACGGCAAACCGGTCTGGCACCAGGAGAAGGACGGCAAGGAGATCCTGCCGTTCCACCCGGACGCCGACGACCTCGGCATGCAGTTCCTGGAGGGCCTGCCGCATTCCTGGCCCGACGGCCAGCAGGCCTACAACGGCGGCAAGTACGACAAGTGGGTGCCCGCCAAGGGCACCACGACCATGGCGTACCTGACCCGCGAGGACATCCCCTTCCACTACGCCCTCGCCGACGCCTTCACCGTCTGCGACGCCTACCACTGCTCGTTCATCGGCTCCACCGACCCGAACCGCTACTACATGTGGTCCGGGTACACGGGCAACGACGGCACCGGCGGCGGCCCCGTCCTGGACAACGCCGAACTCGGCTACGGCTGGACCACCTACCCCGAGCGCCTGGAGCAGGCCGGCATCTCCTGGAAGATCTACCAGGACATCGGCGACGGCCTCGACGCCAAGGGCTCCTGGGGCTGGATCGAGGACGCCTACCGCGGCAACTACGGCGACAACTCGCTGCTCTACTTCGACAAGTACCGCAACGCCCAGCCCGGCGACCCGTGGTACGACAAGGCCCGCACGGGCACGAACGCCAAGGCCGGGGACGGCTACTTCGACCTGCTGCGCGCCGACGTCAAGGCCGGCAAGCTGCCCCAGATCTCCTGGATCGCCGCCCCCGAGGCCTTCTCCGAGCACTCCAACTGGCCCTCGAACTACGGCGCCTGGTACATCGCCCAGGTCCTGGACGCCCTCACCTCCAACCCGGAGGTCTGGTCGAAGACGGCCCTGTTCATCACGTACGACGAGAACGACGGCTTCTTCGACCACGTGGTGCCGCCGCTGCCGCCGAAGGACGCCTCCCGCGGCCGGTCCACCGTCGACGTCTCCCTCGACCTCTTCCCGGGCGACGGCAAGAAGACGGCCGGGCCGTACGGCCTCGGCCCCAGGGTGCCGATGCTGGTCGTCTCGCCGTGGAGCAAGGGCGGCTACGTCTGCTCCGAGACCCTGGACCACACCTCGATCCTGCGGTTCATGGAACGCCGCTTCGGCGTGCGCGAGACGAACATCTCGCCGTGGCGCCGGGCGATCTGCGGTGACCTGACGGCCGCGTTCGACTTCTCCCGCAAGGACGCCCGCCCGGCCCCGCTGCCCGGCACTGACGCGTACGAGCCGCAGGACCGCGAACGCCACCCCGACTACAAGCCGACCCCGCCCGCCGACCCGCGCATGCCCCGGCAGGAACCCGGCCTGCGCCGCTCCCGGCCGCTGAAGTACGCCCCGCTCGTGGACGCCGCCGTCGACGCGGCGGCCGGGAAGCTCACCCTCACCTTCGCCTCCGGACCGAAGGCGGGCGGCGCCTTCCACGTCACCTCCGGCAACCGCGCCGACGGCCCCTGGACGTACACCACCGAGGCCGGCAAGACGATCCAGGACACCTGGAACTCGGCGTACTCCCAGGGGTCCTACGACCTGACCGTGCACGGCCCGAACGGCTTCGTGCGCGTCTTCAAGGGCTCGAACGGGACGGCCGGCTGCGAGGTCACCGCACGCCACGCCGGGGACGACCTCGAGCTGACCTTCACCAACAAGGGCTCCGGCACGGTACGGCTGAAGCTCGTCAACGGCTACGGCGGCAGGCCCTCGACCGTCACCGTCCGTCCGGGCGCGAAGGTGTGCCGGACCGTGGAACTCGCCGCCAGCCGCCGCTGGTACGACCTGACCGTCACCGCCGAGGGCGACGCGTCCTTCCTGCGGCGGTTCGCGGGGCACGTCGAGAACGGCAAGCCGGGTGTGAGCGACCCGGCGATCATCACCGCGTAGCCGTGGTGAGGTGCCCCGGATCGTGCGGCCGGGGCACCAGCGCCGGTTCGGCCGTCGCCGAGCCGGGCTCCAGGGCCAGGACGGCGGCCACCGGATGGTCGTCGTCCGCGGCCTCCTCCCGGGGTGCCGCCCTGCTGAGCAGGACCACGCCCCAGGACGCCAGCCCCGCCCCGGCGAGCGCGAGCAGCACGCCCGCCGGGCCGCCCTGGAGGCGCTCGCCCAGCAGCGACAGGCCGATCACCGCGGCGGCCAGCGGGTTGGCCAGGGTCACCATCGCCAGCGGGCCGCCCAGGCCGCCCTGGTACGCCGTCTGCGACAGCAGCAGCCCGCCGGCCGCGAAGGCCGCCACGAGCAGCGCCACCCCGACCACCTGGACGCTCAGCAGCGGACCGGTCCGGTCCGTCGCGGCCACCGTCACGGTCTGCGTGAGCGCCGAGGCGACCCCGGAGGCGACCCCGGACGCGGTCGCGTGCCGCAGCCCGGGGCGGGCGCCCCGCCGGGACAGCATCCCGATGAGGGCCGCGGTGGCGCCCGCGACCGCCACGGCCTCCGGCACGCTCAGCACGTCCTCGGGGGCCGGACCGGACGCCGTGACCAGGATCGCGGCCAGGCCGAGCAGCGTCAGCGCGGTGCCCTGCCACTCGACCGCGCGCACCCGCCGCCCCGCCATCCGCGCCCCCAGGGGCACCGCCGCGACCAGGGTGAGCGCGCCGAGCGGCTGGACCACGGTCAGCGGGCCGTACCGCAGCGCCACCACGTGCAGCAGCGCGGCCGCCGCGTTCAGCCCGACCGACCACCACCAGGCGCCGCTGCCCAGCAGCCGCAGCGCGCCCGAGCCGGGGGAGCGGGCGGCGAGCCGCTCCTGGGCGACCGCGGCCGTCGCGTAGGCGACGGCGGAGACGAGGGACAGGGCGACGGCGACGAGGACGGCGTTCACCGGCCCGCCCCCACGAGTGCCTGCTCGTCCCGCCGCGCCGGCACGAGCGTGTCCTGCGCGCGGCCGGCCGTGGTCGCCGTGCGGTGCGGCGGCTGGAGCACGGCGAGGGCGAGGCCGAGCAGGGCCGTCGCCACGATCGCGTCCAGCCAGTAGTGGTTCGCGGTGCCGACGATCACCAGCAGGGTCAGCAGCGGATGCAGCAGCCACAGCCACCGCAGGCGCGAGCGGGTCGCCACGATCAGGCCGATCGCCACCATCAGCGCCCAGCCGAAGTGCAGCGACGGCATCGCCGCGAACTGGTTCGACAGCGTGTCGGTCGCGGGATCGCCGTACACCGACGGCCCGTACAGCCGCGCGGTGTCCACCAGGCCGGTCGCGGCCAGCATGCGCGGCGGGGCCAGCGGGAACAGCAGATGCCCCACCAGGGCGGCGGCGGTGACCGCGGCCAGCACCCGGCGGGCCCAGACGTAGTGAGCCGGGCGGCGCAGGTACAGCCAGACCAGGAAGGCGACGGTGACCGGGAAGTGGACGGTCGCGTAGTAGGTGTTCGCGAGGTGCGCGAGGCCGTCGCCGTGCAGCAGCAGGGACTGCACCGCCCCCTCGCCGGGCAGATGGACCGCTCGCTCGACATCCCACACGCGGTGCGCGTTGCGGAAGGCCTCGCCCGTGTGGCCCGTGGCCAGCTGCCGGCCGAACTTGTAGACGAGGAAGAGCCCTGCGACGAGCAGGAGCTCCCGGACGAGCGGCGGTCGCGCTATCGCGTCGGACCCCGCCGGCGCAGGCTCGGTGCGGGCATTCATCCCCCGGCCCCTTCGGTGACGGTGGTGCTGTTATCGGTACGAGTGCGTACCGATACGGCAGTGTACCGATACGGCGGCGTACCGGTACACTGGCGTATCGATAGACGTACGACACACCGCCGGCCGGGAATTTTCCGGCCGCCCGACGACAGCCAGGAGCACCGCCGATGACGTCGCAGGCTGCGGACCGGCCCGAGCAGGTCGGTTCCTCGCGCCGCTCCAAGATCACGCCGGAGCGTGAGCAGGAGTTCTTCGACGCCGTGCTGGAGCAGCTCCGCGAGTGCGGCTACGACTCCCTGACCATGGAGGGGATCGCCGCCAGCACCCGGTGCAGCAAGTCCACGCTCTACCGTCAGTGGAAGACCAAGCCCCAGTTCGTGGCGGCGGCGCTGCGCTCGCACCGGCGGACGCGCTGCGTCGACACCGGCTCGCTCGCCGACGACCTGCGCGCGGCGGCCCGGGCGATGGGCGACCTGTCGGGCCGGGACACCCGACTCCTCCAGGCGCTCGCCCACGCCGCCACGCAGGACCCGGAGTTGCAGCGCGCGCTGCGCGAGGCCGTGCTCGAGCCGGAGATCGCCGCGCTGCGGGAGATCATCCGGCGCGGGGTCGAACGGGGTGAGGTGCCGGCGGATCATCCGGCGCTGGAGTACATCCCGGCGCAGCTGCTCGGCGTGCTGCGCCTGCGCCCCTTGCTGGACGGTGAATCGGCCGACCCGGACTACCTGGTGCGTTTTGTGGAGGCCGCCGTCCTGCCCGCGCTGGGCCTGACCTGAGACCCGGGCCGCCGTCCGCCGGATGACCGGACGGTGACCCGACCGCGCCGACCCGTGGGGACGGGGGCGGCGCGCACCCGCCGGCCGGGTGGGGTTCCCCTGTGAGCGGCGGGGGCGCCCCACCCGGCCGACCGTGCCGGGGGAGCGCCCTCAGCGGATCAGACGGATCAGACGTCCTGGCCGGTGCCACCGCCCGTCGACACCTTGATGCCCTTGGTGATCTCGTCCAGGACGGCTTCCTTCTGGTCGGCGTCGACGCCGAAGCGCACCACGACCATCTGCTTCCCGTTCGCCGGGGAGGGGAACGCGAGCGACTCCACGATGCCGTCGGCGCCCTTGCGGGTGACGGCCTTCCAGCGGACCAGGTAGCCCTTCTGCCCGGCGACGGTCACCGCCTCGGAGGCCAGCACGTCGTGGGAGGTGATCCCGCCGTAGGACTTGCCGCCGTAGGACTCCTCGGCGTTCGCCGCGATGTCCGCCTTCGCGATCTCCTCGGCGGTGTCGCCCTTCGTGCCGAGGGCGAACGCCGGGGCGGAGTACGCGCCGCCCTTGGTGCACGTCGAGGAGGTGTCGCCGGGGCACTTGTAGGAGTCGTCGGACGTCACCTGCGCGCCGACGTTGAGTTCCTGGCCGTACCAGCCCTTCGGGACCGGCAGGCTGATCCCACTGACGGCGTCGGTCACGGACCCGCTCCTGACCTTCGGAGGCTCGGACTGCCGAGGCTGCCCGGGCTCCGGACTCCCACCCCCCGACCCCCCGGAGTCGCCAGGCCCCCCGGAACCGCCAGAACCCCCGGACTCGCCGGACCCCCCGGATCCACCCGAGCCCCCGGTTCCGCCCGGCCCGCCGAAGGGCCCGCCCTGGCCGCCCGGGCCCTGGGAGGTGGCCGTACCGCCGCCCGAGCCGCCGTTGTCGGTCAGCGCGTACACGCCGACACCGATGCTGGCGAGCACGACGACAGCCACCCCCACGGCTATCCCGGTCCGCAACCCCCGCCCCTTGCCGGCCGGCGGCGCGGCGGGGTAGGGGGGATACCCGGCTCCCGGATACCCGGGCCCGGGCGGGTACCCGGCGCCGGCCGCATTCCCGACGGCTGCCGGATATCCGGCCGCTGCCGGAGCCCCGACGCCTGCCGCTTGCCCGGCGGCTGCCGCGTGCCCGGGGTTCCCGGGATGCCCGGCGACTCCCGGCTGCCCGGCAGCGCCCGGATACCCCGGGGCTCCGGGGGTTCCAGGGGCGCCCGGTCCGGTCGGTTGCCCCGCGGCGCCTGGTGCCTGGGCGACTTCCGGCTGGCCGGCAGCGCCCGGATACCCGGGGGCTTCGGGGGTGCCCGGTCCGGTCGGTTGCCCCGCGGCGTCTGGTGCCTGGGCGGCTTCCGGCTGGCCGGCAGCGCCCGGATACCCGGGGGCTTCGGGGGTGCCCGGTCCGGTCGGTTGCCCCGCGGCGTCTGGTGCCTGGGCGGCTTCCGGCTGGCCGGCAGCGCCCGGATACCCGGGGGCTTCGGGGGTGCCCGGTCCGGTCGGTTGCCCCGCGGCGTCTGGTGCCTGGGCGGCTTCCGGCTGGCCGGCAGCGCCCGGATACCCGGGGGCTTCGGGGGTGCCCGGTCCGGTCGGCTGTCCCGCGGCGTCTGGTGCCTGGGCGGCTTCCGGCTGGCCGGCAGCGCCCGGATACCCGGGGGCTTCGGGGGTGCCCGGTCCGGTCGGCTGTCCCGCGGCGTCTGGTGCCTGGGCGGCTTCCGGCTGGCCGGCAGCGCGCGGATACCCGGGGGCTTCGGGGGTGCCCGGTCCGGTCGGTTGCCCCGCGGCGTCTGGTGCCTGGGCGGCTTCCGGCTGGCCGGCAGCGCCCGGATGCCCGGGGGCTTCGGGGGTGATCGGCTCGGTCGGCTGTCCCGCGGCGCCCGGTTCCCCGGCGACTCCCGGCTGCCCGGAAGCCGCCGATGCCGCCTCGGTGCCGGTCGGCTGTCCCGCTTCCCGCTGTGCGGAGCCGGCCGGCTGTCCCGCGGCGGTCGGCTGCCCCGCGGGCGTCGCGGTGTTCGGCGGCGTTGCGTCAGGGGCCGGGGCAGCGGGCGGAGCGCCCGCTGCCGGGGGACCCCAGGGCGCGGGCGGCTGTGCCGGGCGGATGCGGTCCGTCCAGGCCTTGCCGTCCCACCAGCGTTCCGTGGCGGGCCCGTCAGTTGTCTGTCCGGGGTCGGGGTACCACCCGGGAGGCGTCTCCTGCGTCATGCCCCCACCGTATGAGGCGTCGGTGAAAGAGGCATGAGAGGAGTCGGAGTCGGTCGTTCCACAAGCCGCCGCGCGGACCTGCGGCAGGCCGACGGTGCAAGCCCCAGCCGCTCCCTGGCAGTCGGCCGAAAAGTGCCGCCGAGGCGGGACGGAAGGAAACCCCGAGCGTGAACGGCACGGCCCGGCGGACCGCACGTCCTCACCCGTCCGGTCTCACCGCCGCCCTCCGGCGTGAGGAACCGCGCCGCGGTGATCGTCGCGAAGCGGTCGGGGACGCCGAACTCGTCCCACTCGAGGAGACGGCCCACCGCCCTGGCGAGCAGCACCCCGTCGGCCGGTACCCGCCCGGCTCCGTGAGGGACCGTCACCTCCCGTGCAATTGCACGCCGTTGACCCGCAGACCGGCTGGTGACGACCCGGATGCGTCGCCCCGCCGCACCCCGTGTCACCCGTCACGGCAACAGGTGCCCCGACCATCCTCCACTCGGGCAATCGGACGGCTACGCTCGACGTCTGTACGTCGTTCGGGCGACTTGGGGAGGTAGCGGGATGACGGAGGTACGGCCCACGGCCGCCGCCTCGGCTTCCCTGTGGGAGCGCGACGAGGAGGTCGCCGCCGTCACGCGGGCGGTCGACAGCCTGTGCGCGGACCGCTCCTCGTCCGGCGGGCTGCTGGTCTTCCGCGGCGAGGCCGGACTCGGCAAGACCGCGCTGCTGGCCGAAACCCGCCGCATCGCCGAGGCCCGCGGCTGCACGGTCTGGTCGGCCCGCGGCGGCGAGACCCTCCGGTCCGTCCCCTTCAACGTGGTACGGCAGTTACTGCAACCGGCGCTGGTGTCGATGCTGCCGGAGGAGGCCCGCGAGTACCTCGGCGACTGGTACGACATCGCCGGCCCCGCCCTCGGCATAGCGGACCCCGGCGACCGGCAGGCCGACCCGCAGGGCGTGTGCGACGGCCTGGTCGCCGCCGTGCGCCGGCTCGCCCGCCGGGACTGGCCGCTGGTGCTGCTGATCGACGACGCCCACTGGGCCGACCAGGAGACGCTGCACTGGCTCGCCTCCTTCGCCGAGCGCATCGACGAGATGCCCGTCCTGGTCGTCGTCACCCGCCGCCCGGACGAGGTCTCCGGCACGAGCGCCCGTCACCTCGACCGGGTCGCCGCCGCGGCCGGCCCCGTCACGACCCTCAGCGCCCTCACCCCGGACGCCACGGCCGGACTCACCCGCGCCACCCTGGGCCAGCACGCCGACGCCGCGTTCTGCCGCGAGGTCTGGGCCGTCACCGCCGGCAACCCCTACGACACCGTCGAACTCCTCGCCAAGGTGCAGGACAGCGAACTCGAACCGGTCGAGGCCCGGGCCGGGGAACTGCGCGAGCTGAACCGCTCGGCCCGCGGCGGCGGCCTCGTCGCCCGCCTGGAGGAACTCGGCATCGACGCCACGCGGTTCGCGTGGGCCGCCGCCATCCTCGGCACCGGCATCTCCATCGACCTCGTCGCCAAGCTCGCCACCCTCAAGCCCGACGAAGCCCGCCGCTGCGCCGGACTCCTGCGCGCCGCCCGCATCCTCACCGCCCCGGACCCCGCGACCGGCCGCACCGCCGACGGCGACCTGGAGTTCGTCCACCCGCTCATCGCCACCGCCGTCTACAACTCCATCCCGGACGCCCTGCGCACCGCCATGCACGGCATCGCCGCCCGCATCGTCACCGACGAGGGGCACGGCGCCGCGGCCGCCGCCCGGCACCTCCTGGAGGTCCACCCGGACGACGACGAGGAACTCGTCGGGCAGCTGCGCGAGGCCGCCCGCGAGCACCTCGCCGTCGGCGCCCCCGACGCCGCACGCCGCTGTCTGGAGCGCGCCCTGAAGGAACCGCCCCGGCCCGATATCCACCCGCACGTGCTGTACGAACTGGCCGAGGCCACCTTCCTCACCGCCCCCGCCCGCACCATCAGCCAGTTGCGGACCGCGCTCTCCATGCCCGGCCTCGACGGCGAGAAGCGCGTGGACGCCGTCTTCCGCCTCTCCCAGGCGCTGCTCCACAACGACCAGCTGGAGGAGGCCGTCCGCACGGTCGAGGCGGAGGCCGCCCGGCTCGCACCCGGCCCCGCCCGGATGCGGCTCCAGGCCGTGCACTTCATGTGGGAGGGCATCCACGCCGGCGAGGCCACCGCACCCGACCGCTCCCGGCGCCTCGCCGACCTCGCGAGCACCTGCACCGGCCGGGACAACTCCGAACGCGCCCTGCTCATCCTGCGCGGCTTCGACGCCCTGATGCACGGCGAGAACGCCGAGGTGGTCGCCGAACTGTGCGACCGCGCCCTGGTCAACGGCCGCCTGGCCCCCGGCCTCGGCTGGACCGACACCGAGTGGGGCATCGAACTGCTGCTGATGCTCGCCAACGCGTACGCCTTCACCGACCGCCTCGACCGCGCCGAGACCCTCTACAACGAAGCCCTGCGCGCCTACGAGACGGCCGGCTGGAGCGGCGGCCACCTCGCCCTGGCCCACGCCTACGTCGGGCTGGGGCACCGCAGGCGGGGCCGGCTGAGGGAGGCGGAGGCGTCCCTGCGCGAGTCGCTGCGCCTCGCCGAGCGCGTCGGCCGCGGTCTGCCCCTGTACTGGTCCGCGACCTGCAACCTCGTCGACACGCTCCTGGCCCGCGGCCACGTCCAGGAGGCCTGGGACGTCGCCGAGCACTACGGTTTCGCCCCGCCCTACCCGTCCACCATCGTGCTGCCGGACCCGCGTTCGGTGCGCGGCCGGCTGCTGCTGGCCGTGGGCCGCACCAAGGACGGCGTCAACGAGCTGGAGGCCGCCGAGAAGGCGGCGGCAGCGCGCGGCCACCACAACCCGGTGCTCGTCCCCTGGGCGGCCGACCTCGCCCGCGCCCTCGCCACCGAGGACCCGGCCCGCGCCGCCCGGCTCGCCGTCGACGTCCGCCGCCAGGCCGAGCGCTTCGGCACGGACACCGCCATAGGCGAGGCCCTGCGCTGCGCCGCCGCCCTGGAGACCGGCCAGCGCGCGGTACGGCTCGCCGGCCAGGCCGTCACCTACCTGGAGGCCTCGCCCTGCCAGTACGAGCACGCGGCGGCCCGCGTCGAGTACGGCATCGCCGCCCGCTCGGTGACCGACCTCCGGCGCGGCCTGGACCTGGCGCTCTCCTGCGGCGCGGACGGACTCGCGGCCCGGGCCCGCGCGGAACTGGAGAAGGGCGCCGGACGGGGTTAGGGCCTGTCGTTCGGATCACGCCGCAGACGCGGGGTCTGAAAAGCACCGTCGCATTCCTGCGACCTGACCCAAACGACAGGCCCTGGCTCAGACGCCGAGCAACTGCGCGGTCACCGCGGCGAGTCGCTCGCGGACCCGGGGATCGTACGCCGCCTCATGGGCCCGTGCCGGACGCGTCCCGTCGAAGTACCGGCCGGTGCCCGGCTCCCGCGTGGCCAGGGCCAGCACACCCGCCGCCCCGTCGGCGACCGTGCTCCACGGCGTGACATCCGCCTCGCGGACCATCGCCGTGTCCATGTAGGTCGCCGGGTGCAGCACGTTCACCGAGACACCGGTGCCGTCCAGTTCCTCGGCGAGCGCGAAGGTGTGCGCGGCGAGCGCGAACTTGCTGCGGCAGTACGCCGAGACGCCGTCGTAGCCGCGGCTGAACTCGGGGTCTTCGAAGACGAGGGGTTCCTGACCGGCCGAGCCGACGTTGACGATCCGGGCCGGCGCGTTCGCCCGCAGCACCGGCAGCAGGGCCCGGGTCAGCACGACCGGCGCGAGGTAGTTGACCGCGAGCCGCAGCTCGTGCCCGTCGGCGCTCAGCTCACGGCCCGCCCCGGGCGTCCCGAAGCCCACGCCCGCGTTGTTGACCAGTACGTCCAGCTCGGGATGCGCGTCGGCGACATGCCCGGCCAGCTCGCGCACCTGCGCCAGCGAGGCCAGGTCGGCGACGAACGCCTCGGCGTCCCCCTCGGTCCGCAGCTCCTCGGCCAGCCGCCCGGTGCGGTCCGCGTCCCGGCCGTGGACGAGGACGACATGCCCCGAGCGGACCAGTTCGAAGGCCACGTACCGGCCGAGACCCGAGGTGGCGCCGGTGATCAGGATGGTGGACATGCCCCCACCGTAGGCACGCCGGGCGGCCCCGGGCGAGCTGCTGCCGAGCGTACGACCGGCAGGGTCACCCTCCCGCGCCGTCCTCCTCCGCCAGCACCCGCTGGGCCGTCGCGAACGCCGAGTTCGCCGCCGGCACCCCGCAGTACACCGCCGTCTGCAGCAGCACCGCGCCGATCTCCTCCGGGGTGAGGCCGCCCCGGCGGGCCGCCCGGACGTGCATGGCCAGTTCGTCGTAGTGGCCGTGCGCGACCAGCGCGGTGAGGGTGATCATGCTGCGCTCGCGGCGCGACAGCGTCGGGTCGGTCCAGATCTCGCCCCAGGCGTAGCGCGAGATGAAGTCCTGGAAGCGGGCCGTGAAGGGCGTCTGCCGGGCCTGGGCCCGGTCGACGTGCGCGTCGCCGAGGACCTCGCGCCGCACCTCCATCCCGCGTCGGGCCGGCCCGCCCAGGTGGGCGCGGAGCGCGGTCAGCACCGCCTCCGGGCACTGCGCGGGCGCCAGGTGCGAGGCGCCGGGGATCTCGACGAGCGCCGCGCCGGGCACCGCGTCGGCGATCTCCCGCAGGTGCGCGGGCGGTGTCGCGGGATCGTCGCGGCCGGCGATCAGCAGGGTCGGCACGCTGATCTCGGCCAGCCGGTCCCGCAGATCGAACGCGGCGAGCGCGTCGCAGCAGGCGGCGTACGCCTCCGGGTCGGCCCGGCGGTGGTCCTCCACCAGCCCCGGCACGGTGAACCCGGCGGTGAACCAGCGGGAGTCCGCGCTCTCCGCCAGCCCGGCCAGCCCTTCCCGCCGCACCAGCGCGGCCCGCTCCTCCCACGGCCCGGCTCCGTTGAAGTGGGCCGACGAGCAGATCACGGCCAGCGACGACAGCCGCTGCGGGTGGTGCACCGCGAGATGCAGCCCCACGGCCCCGCCCAGGGACACGCCCGCGTACGCGAACCGCTCGATCCCGAGCGAGTCGGCCAGCGCCAGCACCAGCCCGGCGAGGTCACCGACCGTGGCACCCGCCTCGATGAGGTCAGCCGCCGAACCGCCGTGCCCCGGCAGGTCCCAGCGCACCACCCGGTGCGTGATCGACAGCTCGGGCGCCACCTTGTCCCACAGGGCGTACGACGTGCCGAGGGAGGGACCGAGCAGCAGGGGCGGCGCGGCGGCGGGGCCTTCGGCACGGTGGTTCAGCAGCGTCAACGTCGCTCCAGGGCACGGTCGGTGAGGGCCCCCGCGGAGCCCGTGTAGTGGGTCGGGTCGAGGTCGGTCTTCGCCAGCTCGGGCGCCTCGGCGAGCGGGCGCCCCTCGGAAGCCAGCCGGGTGAGCAGTTCCTTGGCCCGGGCCCGGCCCAGCACCGGGGCCAGCTCGGCCGACAGCCGCTCGGACACGATCAACCCGTCGGTGAGATCCAGGTGTTCACGCATGGCCTTGGGCCTGACCCGCAGTCCCTCCGCCAGTTCGACGGCGTCCCGGGCGGCCCCGCCGGCCAGCCGCAGCAGGTCCCGCAGCGGCTCCCACTCCGCGTGCCAGGCCCCGGCCGGCCGCTCGTCCTCCGCCGCCAGCGATCCGTACAGCGTGGCCGCGAGCTGGGGCGCCCGCCGCGCGGCGGCGGCGATCAGGGTGGACCGTACGGGGTTGGCCTTGTGCGGCATGGCGGACGAACCCCCGCCACTGCCCTCCGCGACCTCGGCGATCTCGGTGCGCGACAGGGTGAGGACGTCCACGGCGACCTTGCCGAGCGCGCCCGCCGTGAACGCCAGGCACCCGGCGAGATCGGCGACGGGTGTCCGCAGGGTGTGCCAGGGCAGCTCGGGTGCCCGCAGGCCGAGTTCGCGGGCGTACGCCACCGGCAGCGCGGTCGGATCGTCGGCGCCGTACGCCCCGAACGCGGCCAACGTGCCCGCCGCGCCACCGAGTTGGACGGGCAGGGAGGCGCGTACGGCCTGGACCCGGTCCCGCGCGTCGAGGACCAGTGACCGCCATCCGGCCGCCTTCAGCCCGAACGTGGTCGGTACGGCGTGCTGGGTGAGCGTCCGCCCCGGCATCGCGGTGTCGCGGTGCTCGGCGGCCAGGCGGGACAGGGCCTGTGCGGTGCGGTCGAGGTCGGCGAGGAGCAGGTCCAGCGTCCGCGCGGCGACCAGCATCGTCGCGGTGTCCATGATGTCCTGGCTGGTCGCACCCCGGTGCACGTAGGGGCCGTACGTGTCGCCGACGGCCTTCGTGAGGTCCGCGACCAGGGGGATCACGGGGTTGCCGCCCGCCCGGGCCCGCCCGGCCAGGGACCGTACGTCGAAGCCGCCGGAGCCGGCCGCCCCGGTGACCGCCGTGGCCGCCTCGGCCGGGGCGAGCCCCAGCGCCGCCTGGGCCCGGGTCAGGGCTGCCTCCGCGTCGAGCAGCGCCCGCAGCCATGCCTCGTCGTTCGTGGCGGACGCGGCCGGCGAGCCGGTCCAGCCGGGGCCGAGCAGTCCGGTGTCGCCAGGGTCAGGTGTCACTGGAACTCCAGAAAGACCGTCTCGCCTTCGCCCTGAAGGCGGATGTCGAAACGGTACGTGCCGCTCGCCTCCTCCGTGGCGATCAGCGTGTCGCGGCGCCCGTCGTCCAGCCGGGACAGCAGCGGGTCGGCGGCGAGCGCCGTCGCGTCGCCCGGCAGGTAGATCCGGGTGTACAGGTGCACGAGCAGCCCCCGGGCGAAGACGCACACGCTGAGGTAGGGGGCGTTCCGCCCGCGCGCTCCCGGCCGCAGGGTGCGCGCGTACCAGTGCCCGTTCGTGTCGGTCTGGATGCGGCCCCAGCCGGTGAACTCCACGCCGTTGCGCCCCAGGAAGCCGCCCGAGGCAGGGTCGCGCCGCATCGAGCCGTCGGCGGTCGGCAGGTCGCCTGCCGGGTCCGGGCCCCACAGCTCGATCAGGGCGTCGGGCAGCGGCTCACCCTCGCCGTCGGTGACGTAGCCGTGCACGGTGATCGTGTCCGGGTGCCCGGCGGGCGCGATGTCCTCGCCGCCGCGGAACGGCAGGGCGTGGCCGTAGAACGGGCCGACGGTGTGCGACGGGGTGGGCAGCACGCTCTCCGGCCTGCTGGTGTCGATCTTCGTCATGGCAGCTCAGCGCCCTTCCTCGATCCAGGTGGCGTTCGGGCCGTCCAGCACGATGTCCCAGTGGTAGCCCATCGAGAACTCCGGCACCGACAGGCTGTGGTCGTACGTCGCGACCAGGCGCTGCCGGGCCGCGTCGTCCGTCACCGACTGGATGATCGGGTCGTAGGGGAACAGCGGGTCGCTCGGGAAGTACATCTGCGTGACGAGGCGCTGGGTGAACGCCGTGCCGAAGAGCGAGAAGTGGATGTGCGCCGGCCGCCAGGCGTTGAGGTGCTGGCGCCACGGGTACGGGCCCGGCTGGATGGTGGTGAAGTGGTAGCGGCCCTCGTCGTCGGTCAGGGTGCGGCCCACGCCGGTGAAGTTCGGGTCCAGCGGGGCGTCGTGCTGCTCGCGCTGGTGGGCGTAGCGGCCCGCCGAGTTGGCCTGCCAGATCTCCACGAGCTGGCCGCGCACCGGGCGGCCGTCGCGGTCCAGCAGCCGCCCGGAGACGGTGATGCGCTCGCCGATCGGCTCGCCGGGGTGCTGCCGGGTGAGGTCGTTGTCGATCTCGGTGATGTCCCGCTGCCCGAAGGCCGGGGAGGACAGCTCCACCAGCTCCGGGTCCTTGCTGACGTCGATGGTGACCGGTGGCTGCTTCGGATGGCGGAGCACCGAGGAGCGGTACGGCGCGTAGTCGCGGCGCGGATGGTGCTCGACGGGCCCGCCGCCGGCGAGCCGCTTCTCGTACGCGGCGTGCTCGGCCGCGATCTCCTGATCGATGTCGTGCTGTGTGAGAGTCATGGGGGTCCCAGAGGTTCGTACGGTTCTCGTCGACGGGGGCGGGGATCGCGCCTCGAAGGGGCGCGGGGAACTGCGCGACCAGCCACATCCGGCCCGCAGCGGAACGTCTACCGTTCCAGGACGAGCGCGAGGCCCTGACCCACCCCGATACACAGCGTGGCGACACCGACGCCACTGCCACGCCGCGCGAGCTGATGGGCAACCGTGCCGGCGAGCCGCGCCCCGGACGCGCCCAGCGGATGCCCGAGCGCGATCGCACCACCCTGCGGATTGAGAATCGCCGGATCGAACTCGGGCCACTCGGCCACACACCCCAGCACCTGCGCCGCGAACGCCTCGTTCAGCTCCAGCACGGCCAGGTCGCCGAACCCCTTGCCCGCCTTCGCCAGGGCCCGGTTCACGGCCTCGACGGGCGCCAGTCCGAAGTAGTGCGGGTCGGTCGCGGAGACGCCCGTCGCCCGGACGCGGGCGAGCGGCTCGCGCCCCGTGGCCCGCAGCCCCTCCTCGTCGACGAGCAGCAGCGCCGCCGCGCCGTCGTTGAGCGGCGAGGCGTTGCCCGCCGTCACCGTCCCGCCCTCCTGGCGGAAGGACGGCTTCAGCCTGGCCATCGCCGCCAGGGAGGCATCCGGACGGACGCTTTCGTCGGTGGCGAAGACGAGCGGGTCGCCCTTGCGCCGCGGAATCGTCACGGGCGCCGACTCGCCCTCGAACAACCCCTGTCGCTGTGCCGCCGCGGCCTTCTCATGGCTGCGCAGCGCGAACTCGTCCTGCTGCTCCCGGCCGATCTTGTGCTTGTCGGCGATGAGTTCCGCGCTCTCGCCCAGCGGGATCGTCCACTGCGGTTCCATGCGCGGGTTGACCATGCGCCAGCCGAGGGTCGTGGAGTACAGCTCGGTGTGCCCGGCCGGGAAGGGCTTGTCGCTCTTCGGCAGGACGTACGGCGCCCGCGTCATCGACTCGACCCCGCCGGCCAGGGCGATCGAGGCGTCGCCGAGCGCGATGGCCCGGGCCGCCTGGATCACGGCCTCGAGGCCGGACGCGCACAGCCGGTTGACGGTCACGCCCGGTACGGACGTGGGCAGCCCCGCGATCAGGGCGGCCATGCGGCCGACGTTGCGGTTCTCCTCGCCGGCGCCGTTGGCGTTGCCGAGGTACACGTCCTCGATCCGGGCCGGGTCCAGCTCCGGCGTCCGCGCGAGGAGTTCGCGGATGGCGTGCGCGGCCAGGTCGTCCGGACGCACGCCGGCCAGTGCCCCGTTGTAGCGGCCGATCGGCGTACGGACCGCGTCGACGATGTAGACGTCCTTCACTTCACGCCCTCCGGCACGGTCAGCGGGGCGTCGGTCCTCGCCACGATCTCGTCGGCGGTCACGCCCGGCGCGGTCTCCACCAGCACGAGCCCGTCACCGGTGACGTCGAGGACGCCCAGGTCGGTGATGATCCGGTTCACGCAGCCCTTGCCGGTCAGCGGCAGGGCGCACTCGGTGAGGATCTTCGGCGAGCCGTCCTTGGCGGTGTGGGTCATGACGACCACGACCGTGCGGGCGCCGTGCACCAGGTCCATGGCCCCGCCGATGCCGGTGATCAGCTTGCCGGGCACGGCCCAGTTGGCGAGGTCGCCCTTCTCCGACACCTGCATGGCACCGAGCACGGCGACGTCGATGTGCCCGCCCCGGATCATCGAGAAGGACAGGGCCGAGTCGAAGAAGGACGCACCCGGCAGGACCGTCACGGTCTCCTTCCCGGCGTTGATCAGGTCCGGGTCGACGGTGTCCTCGGTGGGGTAGGGGCCGGTGCCGAGGATGCCGTTCTCGGATTCGAGGACGACCTCGACGCCCTCGGGGAGGTAGTTCGGGATGAGCGTGGGCAGGCCGATGCCGAGGTTGACGTACTGGCCGTCCCTCAGCTCCCGCGCCGCCCGCGCGGCCATCTCCTCGCGCGTCCAGGCCATCAGGACCTCACCGTCCGCTGCTCGATCTGCTTGTCCGCCGCCTGCTCCGGGGTGAGCGCGAGCACCCGCTGCACGAAGACGCCCGGCAGGTGCACCGCGTCCGGGTCGATCTCGCCGGGCTCCACCAGCTCCTCGACCTCGGCGATCGCGATCCGCCCGGCCATCGCGGCCAGCGGGTTGAAGTTGCGGGCGGACTTGTTGAACACCAGGTTCCCGTGCCGGTCGCCCTTCGCTGCCCGGACCAGGGCGAAGTCGGTGCGGATGCCCCGCTCCAGCACGTACGGGGTGCCGTCGAACTCCCGGACCTCCTTCGGCGGCGAGGCCAGCGCGACGCCGCCCTCCCCGTCGTAGCGCCACGGCAGTCCGCCGTCGGCGACCTGGGTGCCCACCCCGGCCGGGGTGTAGAAGGCGGGGATCCCGGCGCCGCCGGCCCGCAGCCGCTCGGCGAGCGTGCCCTGCGGGATCAGCTCGACCTCCAGCTCGCCGGCCAGGTACTGCCGGGCGAACTCCTTGTTGGCGCCGATGTAGGAGCCCGTGACCCGGGCGATCCGGCCGGCGGCGAGGAGGACCGCGAGGCCGGACTCCATCGCCCCGCAGTTGTTGGACACCACCGACAGCCCGGCGACCCCGCGCTCGTGGAGCGCCTGGATCAGTACGTTCGGCACACCGCTCAGCCCGAAACCGCCCACCGCGAGCGACGCGCCGTCCGGCACGTCGGCCACCGCCTCCAGGGCTGTGGCGACCACCTTGTCCATCCGAGAAGCCCCATCTCTTCCGAGCGACCCGACCGAATTAATCAGGGCACTGATTATTTCCGCGAAGCTTTCCTCACGCTGCCACCGGGGCGGCCGGGCGTCAAGACCTTGCATTCTTCGGCACTCACCGTCATCGCGGACGGCAGACAGCCCGGTTCGTGGCCGGGTATCGTTCAGTGCACCAACGAATACGAGCGGCGAAGACGAGCGAGGGGTGCACATGGCGGCGGCGGACCTCACCACCCACCCCGGGCACCTGGCCCGGCGGCTCCAGCAGGCCCACTACCTGCTGTGGAACACGATGGTCTCCGAGGAGATCACCTCGCCGCAGTTCGCGGTCCTCAACGCCCTCGTCGCCGAGCCGGGACTGGACCAGCGCACGGTGGGGGAGCGGGTGGGGCTCGACCGGTCCACGGTCGCCGAGGTGATCAGCCGGCTCGGCCGGCGCGGACTGCTCGACAAGGTGCGCGACCCGCAGGACGGCCGCCGCTTCCTGCTGCGCCTCACGGACGAGGGCGTGCGCACGCACCGCAAGCTGACCGTGCGCACCGCGCGGATGAACCAGGTCTTCCTCGCCCCGCTGACCGCCGAGGAGCGGACGGTGTTCTTCGACCTCATCCGGCGGGTGGCGGACGCGGCCGAGGGGCTCCGCAACCCCGAGGAGCCCCTGGTGGCGCCCGGCTGACCGGCGCGACCCGTGCGGTCCGTGCGACCCGTGCGGGAGGGTCAGGACGCCTTGGCGTACACCACCCACACCTGGCCCTTCGCGAAGTTCACCGGCGTGCCGTCGCCGGTGGTGAACGCCGTACCGTCGGCGGCCTCCGCGCGCTTCCAGTTCACGTCGTAGGCCCGTCCGTCCCGCAGCACCTTCGCCTTCCCCGAGCCGACCGTCTCGGTGTACGGCGTGTTGTTGCCGAGGAAGTCACGGAAGGCGGACTCGCGCACCGTGACGTACTGCACGACGATCGTCGCGGCCGCCATCCGCTTGCCGTCGGCGGTCGTGGCGGGCGCGCCGTCCATGCCGACCAGCCAGCGGTCCCGGGCGTCCGACCAGGTGAAGGTGAAACGGGCCGCCGGGTAGCGCACCGTCTGCGAGGCCGTCGCCGTGCCGCCCGCCGGGGCGGAGCCGTAGCGGAAACCGGTGGTCAGGGCGGACTGGCCGGGGGTCTCGGGCACGAGCCGCTCGGGCCGCAGGAAGAGGTTGTACGGGGCGGGCCGGCCGGAGTCGCGGAAGAAGGCGTCGGGGGTGCTGCCCGGGGTCTCCGCCCGCAGCGGTGCCCGGTCGATCAGCGGCAGGAGCTTCTTCTGCGCGCCGGAGAAGGCGAGGGTGGGCCGGTCGAACTGGCGCAGCAGCTCCAGGTCCGACTCGCGTGCGCTGCGCACCGGGCCGACGGTCTTCGGCACCTTGGTCGCGTACACCGCCATCAGCCGGCTCAGCCCGCCCTCGACCTGCTCCACGTACACCACGTCCGCGGCGTCGACGCCCGTGTGCGGCCGGGCCGCGCGGGCGTTGTCGATCTTCACGGCGAGGACGGAGCGGCCGGGCGCCGAGGGGGAGGTCTCCTGCCGCGACTCCCGGGCCGAGCCCCGTCCGTCGTCGGTGGTGCCGCCCCCGTTCGTGCAGCCCGCCGCCAGGGTGGCCGTCACCGTGGCGGCCAGCAGTGCCGCTGTCGTCGCGGCGCGCCGTCCGCGCGCCCCTCGTCCCATGCCCACCGTCGCCACCGCGCCCTTGTCATCGATCTGTCTTGATTGTGCGCTTATCTGACCATCGATGGCCATACCCGATCGTTCTTGGCGTGGTGGTGTCCGCGCGGTGTCCGCCGATCGGCCCAAGGTTCAGCGCGGGACGCCCGGGTACCCGGGTCTCGCCGACCGACCGACGCGCACGCCGACGGAGGGAGCGCGTAGCGATGAGGGCAGTGACCTGGCAGGGCAAGCGGGATGTGCGCGTGGAGGACGTGCCCGATCCGCAGCTCCAGGAACCGACGGACGCGATCATCCGCATCACCTCCAGCGGGCTGTGCGGCTCCGACCTGCACCTGTACGAGGTGCTCACGCCGTTCATGACCCCGGGCGACATCCTGGGTCATGAACCCATGGGCATCGTCGAGGAGGTCGGCGCCGGCGTCCCGGACCTCCAGGTGGGGGACCGGGTGGTGGTGCCGTTCCAGATCGCCTGCGGCAACTGCTGGATGTGCCTCACCGGCCTCCCCACCCAGTGCGAGACCACCCAGGTCCACGGCGAGGGCATGGGCGCCGCCCTGTTCGGCTACACCCGCCTGTACGGCTCGGTGCCCGGCGCCCAGGCCGAGTACCTGCGCGTCCCGCAGGCCCAGTACGGCCCGATCAAGGTCCCCGAGGGGCCGCCCGACGACCGCTTCGTCTACCTCTCCGACGTCCTGCCCACCGCCTGGCAGGCGGTCGCCTACGCCGACATCCCCCAGGGCGGCAGCATCGCCGTGCTCGGCCTCGGACCCATCGGCGACATGGCCTGCCGCATCGCCCAGGTGCGTGGCGCCGGACGGGTGTTCGGCGTGGACCTGGTCCCGGAGCGGCTGAGCCGGGCCCGCGCGCGGGGCGTGGAGACGTACGACCTCAGGTCCTTCGACGACGAGAAGGAACTCGTCGCCGCGATCCGCGACGAGACCGACGGACGCGGTCCCGACGCCGTGATCGACGCCGTCGGCACCGAGGCCCACGGCAGCGCGGCCGCCAAGCTCGCCCAGCAGGCCACGGCGATCATGCCCCGCAAGCTGAGCGGCCCGTTCGCCGAACGCTTCAGCGTCGACCGCCTCGCCGCCCTCTACACCGCCATCGACCTGGTGCGCCGCGGCGGCACCATCTCGCTCTCCGGTGTCTACGGCGGCATGGCCGACCCGATGCCGATGCTCACCCTGTTCGACAAGCAGATCCAGATGCGCATGGGCCAGGCCAACGTCCGCCGCTGGAGCGACGACATCATCCCGTACCTGACCGACGAGGACCCGCTCGGCGTGGACGACTTCGCCACCCATCGGGTGCCGCTCTCCGAGGCGCCGCACGCGTACGACATGTTCCAGCGCAAGCAGGACGGCGCGGTCAAGGTGCTGATGCAGCCCTGATCCCCGCTCAGGCCCCGAGGATCTCCGCCAGGTCGTAGCGGACCGGCTCCTGGAGCTGGGCGTACGTGCAGCTCTCCGGGGTCCGGTCCGGGCGCCAGCGGCGGAAGCGGGCGGTGTGCCGGAAGCGCTGCCCGTTCTCCATGTGGTCGTACGCCACCTCGGCCACCCGCTCGGGCCGTAGCGGCACCCAGGACAGGTCCTTCTTGGCCGACCAGCGACTGGGCGCCCCCGGCAGCCGGGCCGTCTCGTGCGCGGCCTCCTCGGACCAGGCCGCCCACGGATGCCCCGCCACGTCGTCCATGCGCAGCGGCTCCAGCTCCGTCACCAGCTCGGCCCGCCGCTTCATCGTGAACGCGGCGGAGACGCCCACGTGCTGCAGCGTGCCCCGCTCGTCATACAGCCCGAGCAGCAGCGAGCCCACCACCGGACCGCTCTTGTGCAGCCGGTACCCGGCGACGACGACGTCCGCCGTCCGCTCGTGCTTGATCTTGAACATGGCCCGCTCGTCCGGGCGGTAGCGCACGGTCAGCGGCTTGGCCACGACCCCGTCCAGACCCGCGCCCTCGTACTCCTCGAACCACTGCCGCGCCACCTCGATGTCCGTGGTCGCCGGCGCCAGGTGCACCGGAGCCCGCACCCCGGAAAGCTCCTCGGACAGCCGCTCCCGCCGGTCGGTCAGCGGGGCGTCCATCAGCGACTCGTCCCCGAGCGCCAGCAGGTCGAAGACGACCAGAGAGGCCGGTGTCCGCTCGGCCAGCATCCGCACCCGCGAGTCCGCCGGGTGGATCCGCTCCGTCAGCGCGTCGAAGTCCAGCCGCCCCTCCCGCGCGATCACGATCTCCCCGTCCACCACGCACCGCTCGGGCAACCGCTCCCGCACGGCCGTCACCAGCTCGGGAAAGTACCTGGTCAACGGCTTCCCGGTACGACTGCCCAGCTCGACCTCGTCCCCGTCCCGGAACACGATCGCCCGGAAACCGTCCCACTTCGCCTCGTACTGCATGCCCGCGGGGATCGCCGCCACGGACTTGGCGAGCATCGGCAGGACAGGGGGCATCACCGGCAGATCCATGGCTCGATTCTGCGCCCGTATGACCTGGTGCGCCCGATATGCGCGGTGCGCGGGCTACGCCTACCGTGGCGAGCATGGGTGACGCGGTGGAACTGGAGGTGGACGGCCGGACCGTACGGCTGTCCAGCCCGGACAAGGTCTTCTTCCCGGAGCGCGGTTTCACCAAGCTGGACCTCGCCCGCTACTACATCGCCGTCGGCCCCGGCATCCTGCGCGCCCTGCGCGACCGGCCGACCACCCTGGAGCGCTACCCCGAGGGCGTGAGCGGCGAGAACTTCTTCCAGAAGCGGGCGCCGAAGAACATGCCCGACTGGATCCCGACCGCGCACATCACCTTCCCCAGCGGCCGCAGCGCCGACGAGATGTGCCCGACCGAGGTCGGCGCGGTGGTGTGGGCCGCCCAGTTCGGCACGCTCACCTTCCACCCCTGGCCGGTGCGCCGCGACGACGTCGACCGCCCCGACGAACTGCGCATCGACCTCGACCCGCAGCCCGGCACCGACTACGCGGACGCCGTCCGCGCCGCCCACGAACTGCGGGCCGTGCTCGACGAGTTCGGCGGACTGCGCGGCTTCCCCAAGACCTCCGGCGGCCGGGGCCTGCACGTGTTCGTGCCCATCGAGCCGCGCTGGACCTTCACCCAGGTCCGGCGCGCCGCCATCGCCGTCGGCCGGGAGATGGAACGGCGGATGCCGGAGCAGGTCACCATCAAGTGGTGGAAGGAGGAGCGCGGCGAGCGCATCTTCCTGGACTACAACCAGACGGCCCGCGACCGCACGATCGCCTCCGCCTACTCCGTACGCCCCCGCCCGCACGCCCCCGTCTCCGCGCCCCTGCGCTGGGAGGAGGTCGGCGTCGCGCACCCGCGGGACTTCGACCTCGCGACCATGCCCGCGCGCTTCGCCGAACTCGGCGATGTGCACGCGGACATGGACGACCACCGCTACTCACTGGAGGCCCTGCTCGACCTCGCCCGCCGTGACGAGCACGACCACGGTCTGGGCGACCTGCCGTACCCGCCCGAGTATCCGAAGATGCCGGGGGAGCCCAGACGGGTACAGCCGAGCAGGGCCCGCAAACAGGCGCCTCCTACAACTCCTTGATCCGGATGTCACGGAACGAGACCACGTCCGTGGTGCCGTGCACCTGGAGCCCGACGTAGCCGGAGGCGAAGCGCCGCCCGTCCGTGCCCGGGTCGTCCGCGCGGGGCGGGCTGAACTCCTGGCCGCCGGTGTTGTCGAACTCGTTGATCAGCACGCCGTTGCGGAAGACCGAGTAGTGCTGGCCCTCCACCCGGATCTCGTAGTCGTTCCAGGTGCCCTTCTGCGTCACCCCGGCACCGGCGAGACCGACCCGGTCGAATCCGTAGACCGACCCGGTCTTGTACAGGTCGCCGTCGGGCCGGTCGAGCACCTGCACCTCGTGCCCGTACTTGATGGCGACCCATTCGGGCCGGGACTCCTCCGGGTGGTCGTGGACCCACGGGAAGCGCACGAAGACGCCTGAGTTGGCGTTGCCGGTGCCGGGCGCGTCGTCACGCCACTGGAGCTTCAGCGAGAAGTCGCCGTACTTGCGCTGCGGGAACCACAGCATGCCCATGCCCGGGGTGGTGGTGCTGGAGGTGATCGTCCCGTCCGGGTTCAGCCCGAACGAACCGCCGCCCACGTGCTGCCACTTGGCCAGGGACTCCGCGCTGCCGTCGAAGATCGCCCGGTAGCCCGCGGTCTGCCCCGGCTTGCCGATGCCCGACTGGCGGGCCGCCTTGCGGATCGCGTTGTACTCGCGCTGGTCGATCACGCCTTCCTTCAGCAGCGCGTCCAGGACGGACGTGACGTGCTTGAGGAACAGCGCGTGGGACGTCCACTCCTTCTCGTCCTCGATCAGCTCGCCGATCCGGCACCGGTTGTCGGTCACGCGGTTGCGCACCCCCGAGTCGACCGTGCCGACGAACACCGTCAGCCGCTCGTCGTACTCCGGGCAGTTCGGCGCCGGGACCCCGCCGGAGACGACCGTGAAGGTCACCGTGCGGGCCGCCGAGGTGTTGCCGGCCTTGTCGGTCGCCCGGTACGCCACGGTGTGCGCACCGGCCCGGTCCACCACCACCGGCGCCGAGTACGCCAGGTAAGGGCCGCCGTCCAGCGAGTACTCGATCCGCTCGACGCCCGAACCGTGCGCGTCGGTCGCCGTGACGGTCACCCGGGCGCTGTTGACGTACGCCCCGTCGGAGTTCTTCGTGCCCTCCACGGTCACGCCCGTCACCGGCGGGGTCGTGTCCTGCGGCGGCGCCGCGACCACCGTGAACCGCACGTTCTTCTCGGCCGCCACGTTGCCCGCCTTGTCGGTGGCGCGGTAGCGGACGGTGTGCTCGCCCACCTGGTGCACCATCACGGGCGCGGTGTACGGCTGCCAGGCGCCGGAGCCGATCGCGTACTCGATGGTGTTGACCCCGGAGCCCGTGTCGGACGCGGAGACGGTGACCGTCGCCATGTCGACGTACGCCCCGCTCGCGTCGCGTTCACCGCTCACCGTCGCCGAGGTCTCCGGCGCGGTGGTGTCGTCCGACTGCGGTGCCACGACCGTGAACGCGGCGCTCTTCTCGGCGGAGACGTTCCCCGCCTTGTCGAACGCCCGGTAGCGGATCTTGTGGTCGCCGACCTGGTCGATCACGACCGGCGTGGTGTACGGCTGCCAGGCACCCGTGTCGCCGATCGCGTACTCGATCCGGTCGAGCCCGGAGCCGCCCGTGTCGGTGGCGTGCAGCGCCACGCTCGCCGAACCGACGTACTGGCCCTGCGTGTTCTGCGTGCCGCTGACGTGTGCCGACGCCTCGGGCGCCGTGGTGTCCTCGCCGGTGCCCTCGGTCACCGTGAGGATGCCCTGCATCTGGCCGTGGCCGGGAATGGTGCAGTGGTAGAAATACCGGCCGGGGGTGAGCGTGACCTGGGCGGTGTGCTTGCCGCCCTGGGCGTCGTTCGGATTGGCCAGGATGTTGAGCTGCACATCGCTGTTGAACTCGGGATCGCTCGTCACGAACGTCAGCGTGTGCGGCATGCCCGTGGTGTTGCCGGTGGCCGTGCTGTTCTCGAAGACGATCGTGGCCTGACCGGCGACCGCCGTCTTCGGCGCCGACAGGTACTTGTCGATGTCGTTGCCGGCCGTCCAGGTGAGCACCTGTTCGGCGGCCGGCGCCTGTGCCTGCCCGGCGGCGGGCATCGCCTGCACGCCGAGCATCACGAGCAGGGCGGCCAGCAGGGCGGCCCAGATTCTTCGGTGCTGTAGGTGCCGTGTCACTCGGTCCCCCTCGCCAGCTGCCCGGCGGCCGGGGTCGGCCCGCCGCCCTTGTAGACGACCCGCCACAGGGCCGACTTGGAGTCCGAGGTGAAGAAGCCGCGCCCGTAGTCGAGGACGTACAGCGCGCCGTCCGGACCGAACTTCCAGTCCATCAGGTTCTTGATGCCGTCGTTGCCGATCGGCACGATCTTCTTCAGCGACTCCGCGTGCACCGGCAGACCGCCGTCTCCCAGCGTCTTCGGGTCCATGAGCACCGCGTGGCGCGGCTGGTCGGCGTCGTAGAAGTCACCGACGAACCACTTGCCGTCCCAGTAGGCCGGCCACTTCACGGTGCTGTCGGCCGCGACCGAACCGGACCGGTACACCGGCCCGTTCATGGCCGCCTGCCCGCCGCCCTTGAGCCAGGGCAGCTGGTAGGTGGCCTCCTCCGGCTTGTAGGAGGGGACGCCGTTCGCGTCCCGCGGGTAGTCCGGCGCGCCGCCCTGCGGCGAGTACCAGATGTTGTTGCCGGTCACCGGCGGCAGGTTGACCAGGCCGTCGTTGTTCGGCGACTCGTTCTTCGGGTGGTCGCAGTCGTACCAGCCCAGCGGCTTGGACGGGTCCGGCAGATTGCGGTCGCGGTAGGGCTGCTTGTTGCCCATGCAGTACGGCCAGCCGCGGTTGCCCGCCTTGGTGATGGCGGCGAACGTGTCGTACTTGGCCGGGCCCCAGGTCGTCGAGGGCGCGCTCGCGTCCGGTCCGACCCAGCCCGCGTAGAGCACGTCGGTCGACTTGTCGACGAAGATGCGCGCGGGGTTGCGCACGCCCATCACATAGATCTCGCCGCGCGTCTTGCCGCCGCCCTCGTCGGTCTCCTTCCCGGTGAACAGGTTGCCCTCGGGCAGCGTGTAGGTGCCGTCCGGCTCCGGGTGGATGCGCAGGATCTTGCCGTTGAGGTTGTTGGTGTTGCCGGCGGTGCGGCGCGCGTCCGCGAACGAGACGCCCTTGTAGTTCGGCTCGGGATTGTTGCCCGAGTAACCGCCGCTGAAGCCGCTGGAGTTGTTGTCACCCGTGGCGATGTACAGGTTGCCCTTGGAGTCCCAGGCCATCCCGCCGCCGGAATGGCAGCAACTGTGGATCTGCACCGGCCACTTCAGCAGCACCTTCTCACTCGACAGATCCAGCTTGTTGGTGGCCTGGTCGAGCGTGAAGCGGGAGACGCGACGCTCCGCCATGCGCGTCTCGCGATTGATCCGCTCGTGCGGCGTGTAGTGCAGGTACACCCAGCCGTTCCGCGCGAACTGCGGGTCCAGTTCGATGCCGAGCAGCCCCTCCTCGACCTTGACCAGCTCGTCGCCGCCGCCCTTGTTGCCGAAGACGGTCAGCGCGCCGGCCAGGGTGACCTGCTTGGTCCTCGGGTCGTAGACGTGGATCTCGCCCCTGCCCTTGCCGATGTCGGGGTTGTTCCAGTCGGTGATCACCGGCTGCGAGGAGTCGGCACCGCCCCGGCCGATGTAGAAGACGCGGCCGTCGGGCGCGGTGACCAGCCCGTGCGGCTCGCCGATCTGGTCGTTCTGCCCCGGCTGGTTGGGCTTGGTCAGCCGCTCCGCCGCGTAGTGGGCGTTGATGGTCGCCTTGCAGTCGGCCTGCTCCAGCCGGGTCGTCCACATCAGCGCGCCGCGCAGATGGGCCCGGAAGTCGGTCTCGTCGTACGAGGACACCGTGCCGCCCATGCCGGTGTAGAAGGAGCGGCCGCCGTCGTAGTCCCGGCACCAACTGACCGGGTGATCCCAGCCGTTGGCGCCCGTGCCCGGCTGGTACGTCGACTCCCGCACCCGGGCCACCGTGTGGACCTCGCCCGATGGGTTCTTCACCCAGTTCAGCCACTTGTCCGGGCGTTTCCACCGCACCGGCAGGTCCTTGGTCGCCGGGTGCCGGCGGTCGCCGACCTCCACGGTCGCCCGCTGCACCGCCGCCGGGCTCGACGTGGCCGGGCGGGCGCCCACCAGACCGGTGAACCAGTCCGAGTAGGGCTCCGCCCGCGCGGCGTCATGGATGCCGAGGAACCCGCCGCCGGCCTCCATGTACGCCTCCAGGCCCGCCTCCTGCTCCGGGTCGAGGACGTCGCCCCCGCCGGTCAGGAACACGATCGCGTTGAAACGGCCGAGCCTCGTGTCGTCGGTGAACACCGAGGCGTCGCCGGTCGCCTGGACCTTGAAGCGGCGGTTCGCGGGGCCGGTCAGCCCGATGTCCTCGATGGCCTCGATCGCGGCGTTCACGACCGGCGACTCCTCGCCGGCCGCGGAACCGTGGAAGACCAGCACCCGTACGTTCGCGCCGCCCGGCGGCGACTTGATCGACATCGTTGTCAGCGGCGGTTCCGGGTACGGACGCGCACTCGCGGCGGGCCCCGACAGCAGCCCGGCGGTCACGGCACCGGCGGCCACGGAGGCCGCCCAGACGCGTCTTCTCTTGCTCAGCCCTCTGCTCAGCCCTCGTAAGTGCATGGGCACCTCCTCGGTCACGGCAACACCGCCAAGGAAGCTAAACCCCTTTGCTCATCCCGCCAATACCTATGACCGGGATGGCCCCAACTTTGTCTTGAGTGTGGATAAACGGGAGTGCGGCCGGTACCGTCTCACAGGTTCATCACAGGTACGCCTCCGTAAAAGCCTTACCAGGGTGGGGAGTTCCGCATGGACAGACGCAGCTTCAACCGGCGCGTGCTGCTGGGCGGCGCGGCCGTCGCGACATCGTTGTCCGTGGCGCCGGAGGCCATCAGCGCCGACGGACCGGCGAAGACGGCACCCGCCGGAGGCGAGGTGAAACGCATCAAGCTGTACGCCGAGAAGCTGGCGGACGGTCAGATGGGCTACGGCCTGGAGAAGGGCAAGGCCACCGTCCCCGGCCCGCTGATCGAGCTCAACGAGGGCGACACCCTGCACATCGAGTTCGAGAACACCATGGACGTGCCGGTGAGCCTGCACGTGCACGGGCTGGACTACGAGATCACCAGCGACGGCACGAAACTGAACCGCAGTCACGTCGAGCCGGGCGCCACCCGCACCTACACCTGGCGCACCCACGCCCCGGGCCGCCGCAAGGACGGCACCTGGCGGGCGGGCAGCGCGGGCTACTGGCACTACCACGACCACGTCGTCGGCACCGACCACGGCACCCAGGGGCTGCAGAAGGGCCTGTTCGGGCCGGTCATCGTCCGCCGCAAGGGAGACGTCCTGCCCGACCGCACGCACACGGTCGTCTTCAACGACATGCTCATCAACAACAGGCCGCCGCACTCCGGGCCGAACTTCGAGGCCACGGTGGGCGACCGCGTCGAGTTCATCGTGATCACGCACGGCGAGTTCTACCACACGTTCCACATGCACGGTCATCGCTGGGCGGACAACCGCACCGGCATGCTGACCGGCCCCGACGACCCCAGCCAGATCATCGACAACAAGATCACCGGCCCGGCCGACTCCTTCGGCTTCCAGGTCATCGCGGGGGAGGGGGTCGGGGCCGGCGCCTGGATGTACCACTGCCATGTGCAGAGCCACTCCGACATGGGGATGGTGGGGCTGTTCCTGGTGAAGAAGCCGGACGGCACGATCCCCGGCTACGACCCGCACGAGCACGGAGAGCACGGAGAGCACGGGCAGCACACGGAGCATCGGGAGGGACACGAGCACTGACGGACACCTGAGCCGGCCGCTCTCCGAGGCGCGCGGAGAGCGCTCTCACGCGTGCCCGGACCCGGGGCTATCCTGATCCGCAGCCGCAGGTGAGGAGCCCCGAAGTGACCGACACAGCGCCGCGTCCCACCCTGGAGGCCGTGGCCGCGCGGGCCGGTGTCTCGCGGGCCACGGTGTCCCGCGTGGTCAACGGCGGGGACGGGGTGCGGGACATCCTCGTCGAGCGGGTCCGCAAGGCCGTCGACGAACTCGGGTACGTGCCCAACCAGGCCGCCCGCTCCCTGGTGACCCGGCGGCACGACGCGGTCGCGGTGGTCGTCGCCGAGCCGGAGACGCGCGTGTTCGCCGACCCGTTCTTCGCGCTCCAGCTGCGCGGCATCAGCAAGGAGCTGACGGCCCACGACAACCAGCTCGTCCTGCTGCTCACGGAAGGCCGGGACGATCACGCCCGGGTCGGCCGGTACCTCGCCGGCGGACACGTCGACGGGGCCCTCGTCTTCTCCCTGCACCTCGACGACCCGCTGCCGGAGCTGATCCAGCGGGCCGGTGTCCCCACCGTGTTCGGCGGGCGGCCCGGCTGGAGCGGCGACCGGCGCGGTGTCGTGTACGTCGACAGCGACAACCGGGGCGGTGCCCGCGACGCCGTCCGCCACCTGGCCGGCCTCGGACGCACCCGCATCGCGCACATCACCGGCGCGCTCGACCAGACCTCGGCGGTGGACCGGCTCGACGGCTACCGGGACGTCATGGTGGACGCCGACCCGCGGCTGATCGTCGAGGCCGACTTCACCCCGGCCGGAGGGGAGCGCGCGATGCGTGAACTCCTCGACCGCTGCCCGGACGTGGACGCGGTGTTCGCCGCCAACGACCTCACGGCCTCCGGAGCGCTGCGCGTCCTGCGGGAAGCCGGACGGCGGGTGCCCGACGACGTGGCCGTGATCGGCTTCGACGACATGCGGCCCCTCGCGGAACAGACCGACCCGCCGCTCACCACGGTCCGTCAGGACATCGAGGAGATGGGCCGCCTGATGGCCCGCCTCCTCCTGCGCGGCCTCGACCGCGCCACCCCCCGCGAGGGCGTCTCCGGCACCCCGTCCAGCGTGGTCCTGCCGACGACACTGGTGCGGCGGACGTCCGCGTAGAGCGCCGGACCCGCGGAAACCAGGACAGCACACCTAGCCCGGTTGCGGCTCGCTGCGGATCACCGCGAAGCGCGCCCCGTACGGGTCGGCGAGCTTGGCGACGCGGCCGACTCCGGGGACGTCACTCGCGGGCATGCGGACCGTGCCGCCCAGCTCCTGCGCCCGGGCGACGGTGGCGTCCGTGTCGCCGACCTCGAAGTACGGCAGCCAGTAAGCCTCCTGCTCGCCCGGGTCGTCGGCCAGCGGCACCACACCGCCGAACATGGCGTCCTCGCCCTCCCCGGCCGGGTTGAACGTCGTGTACGTACCGCCGGGGAAGTCGACGCCGGCCGTCTCCAGGCCGAGCACGGAGCGGTAGAAGGCGGCCGCGGCCGGGACGTCCGCCGTGTACAGCTCGACCCAGCACAGCGAGCCGGGCTCCTGGACGACCTCCAGGCCCTTGTTCCGGCCCGGCTGCCACAGGCCGAAGGACACCCCGGCCTGGTCGGCGAGGATCGCCATGCGACCCAGGTCCTGGACGTCCATGGGCTGCAGCAGCACCGCGCCGCGGGCCTGCTCGGCCGCCCGCGCCGTGGCGTCCGCGTCCGGGGCCTGGAAGTACACCGTCCAGGACGGCGGACCCTGCTCCGGTGTGGTCTGCATGCCCCCGGCGGCGGTCCGGCCGCCGAGCTGGAAGAGACCGTACCCCCCGACCTCGGGCCCGCCCGGCTGGAACCGCCAGCCGAACAGGCCGCCGTAGAAGGCGGCGGCGCCGTCGATGTCGGGTGCGCCGAGATCGACCCAGTTCGGAGCACCGGTGACAAAACGGGTGGTGAGCATCGTCGCCCTCCTCGCACAGGGTCCCGTCGTCTGTTCTGCGAGTCTCGCACCGCCCACTGACAACCGCCGCCGGAGCGCCGGGCCGCCGGACGCGTTTCACTCGTTCCCGCGCGCCGCCGTGCGCCGGCCCGTCCGGCAGGCCACCATCGAGGCCGGCCCGCGGCCCGTGAACGCGTGTTGATCCCTCGTTGATCGAACGTTTCGCGCCGTCCGGAACGATTCCGGACATGCCCATCGACACCATCACCTCCCCCGAACTCGCCTGGCAGCAGGAGGCGCTGTGCGCGCAGACCGGGGCGGAGTTCTTCTTCCCCGAGCCCGGCAGCTCGGTGCGGGAGGCGAAGCGGATCTGCGGTCTGTGCCCCATCCGGCCGGCCTGCCTCGAGTACGCGCTGAGCAACGACGAGCGCTTCGGCGTCTGGGGCGGCCTGTCGGAGAAGGAGCGGCTGGAACTGCGGCGCACGTCGCGCTAGCCGCACGGACGCCTGCCGCCCGGCGGCAGGGGTTCTGGCCGGGGGCCCGAGGGCGTCCCGGGACCCGAGGTCGCCCCGGGACGCCGTGAGGCCCCGACCGCTCGTGCCGGTCGGGGCCTCAGGGCCGTATGTGGTGGGTCGCCGTCAGGCGCCGGCGCGGGCCGCCATGCGGGCCTTGCGGGCGGCCAGCTTCTCGTCGAACTTCGACGCCTCGGAGTCCAGGCCGTCCATGTACAGACCGAGCTCCTCCTGCGCCTTGCGGCCCTCGGGGCCCAGGCCGTCGATCTCCATGATCTTCAGGAAGCGCAGCACGGGCTGGAGCACGTCGTCGTGGTGGATGCGCAGGTTGTAGACCTCGCCGATCGCCATCTGCGCGGCGGCCCGCTCGAAGCCGGGGATGCCGTGGCCGGGCATCCGGAAGTTCACGACCACGTCCCGCACGGCCTGCATGGTCAGGTCGGGGGCGAGGTCGAACGCCGCCTTGAGCAGGTTCCGGTAGAAGACCATGTGCAGGTTCTCGTCGGTGGCGATCCGGGCCAGCATGCGGTCGCAGACCGGGTCGCCGGACTGGTGGCCGGTGTTGCGGTGCGAGATGCGGGTGGCCAGTTCCTGGAACGCCACGTAGGCGATCGAGTGCAGCATCGAGTGGCGGTTGTCCGACTCGAAGCCCTCGCTCATGTGGGACATCCGGAACTCCTCCAGCTTGTCCGGGTCCACCGCGCGCGAGGTGAGCAGGTAGTCGCGCATCACGATGCCGTGCCGGCCCTCCTCCGCGGTCCAGCGGTGCACCCAGGTGCCCCAGGCGCCGTCCCGGCCGAACAGGGAGGCGATCTCGTGGTGGTAGCTGGGCAGGTTGTCCTCGGTCAGCAGGTTGACGACGAGCGCGATGCGGCCGATCTCGGTGACCTTCGACTGCTCCTTCTCCCAGGCCTCGCCGTCCTCGAAGAGGCCGGGGAAGTTGCGCCCGTCGCTCCACGGCACGTACTCGTGCGGCATCCAGTCCTTGGCGACCTTCAGATGCCGGTTGAGCTCCTTCTCGACCACTTCCTCCAGTGCGTACAGCAGCTGAGCGTCGGTCCAGGCGCCGGCGGGGCTGCCGAGATGGGGAGCGGTGATCGTCATGGACTCTCCAGGGGGACATGCGTACGAGCGGTATGCGGAAACCTACGGCATCGTAGGCTACGTTTCCGTAGGTTACGAGGCCGTAGGTTAAGGACGCTGTAAAGGCCCCTGATCAGCGGTGTCGTCCGCGCGTGAGCCATGCCCTCCGGATGTGCAGGTCGGCGGCCGGACGCGCGGCCCGCTCAGTCGCTCAGACGTACAGCTCCCGCAGCCGTACCGAGAGACATGTCACACACCCTTCGAGCTTCTCGAACTCGCTGATGTCCACGACGACCGGTTCGTACCCGAGGTCGGAGAAGAGTTCCGCGGTCTTCGGCGCGCTCGCCGCCATCAGCAGCTTGTCGCCGCCCAGCAGCACCACGTGCGCCCCCGACTCCTCGGGCACCGGCAGGAAACGCGCGAACAGCGACGGCGCGTCCATCTTCGGGATGTGCCCGATGACCGTCCCGTCGGGCAGGGCCGTGACCGCCGTCTTCAGGTGCAGCACCTTGCTCACGGGCACGGCGACGACCCGCGCGCCCAGCGGCTCGAACGCGGCGCGCAACTGCTGGACACCGGCGGCGTTGGTGCGCCCGCCCCGGCCCACGTAGACGGTGTCGCCGATCTTCAGGACGTCGCCGCCGTCCAGCGTGCCCGGCTCCCATATCCAGTTCACCGAGCAGCCCAGGCCGGCCACGGCCTCCTCCACCCCGGCGGTCTCCGCGCGCCGCGACTCGGCGCCCGGGCGGGCGATCAGCGCCACGTTCTTGTACATCACGACCGTGTCCTCGACGAACACCGAGTCCGGGCAGTCGTCGGCCGGGTCCACCTCGGTGGTCTCCCAGCCGTGCGTGCGCAGGGCCTGCACGTACGCCTCCCACTGCTCGACCGCGAGGTCGGCGTCGACCCTCTCCCGCTCGATGTGGGTCACCAGCCCTTCGGCGAGTCGCGGGCTGGGGCGGCGGACGAGGGCCTTCTTGCTGGGCACGAGCTGACTCCGTATCGGATGGGACGTGTCTGGACGGCACCGACGGAGCTTCCGGGATCGACCGGAGCGCATCGGGCGTCGGCCGACCATCATGCAGGGCGAACGGGGGAGAGGACACCCCTGGGGGAGGGGCGGGAGCACCCGGCGCTGCACCGGACGGCGGACCGGGCGCCGCCTGCCGGGGTGGTCGGCGCCCTGCCCGGTCGGCGCGCTCCGGAGTCGGTGCGGCCCGGTCACGTCGGGACGACCGTCTCCCGGCGTGACCGGGCGCCGCCGGGACAAGCCCGCCGCGTCCCGGCACCGAGCCACCGGCCGTCCGCGTCGCAGGAACCGGTCAGCCCGCCCAACCGCGTCGACAGACAGCCCCCGCACCCCCGCACTCAACCCCCCGAACCGACCCCCTCCGCATCCCGCCGCTGGGCCGGTGTCGTGGTGCTGTCGGCGCCCTCCAGTGGGTCGGTGCGCAGGCACTCGATCAGGTAGTCGCCGGTGTCGGGGTCACGGGTCACGCCGTGTGTCTCACTGCCGAACCCGGGAAAGCGGCGGTCGAAGGACTCCAGGGCGCCCAGGTACCGCAGGAGTGGACCGTCCGCCGCGCCGATGTTCTCTCCCGGCATCAGGACCGGGATGCCGGGTGGCGTCACGGTGACCATCGCCGCCGCGACCCGGCCCGGCGTGTCGGCCAGGCGCAGCCGTTCCGTGCCGCCTCGGATCAGGCGCTGGTAGCACTGCTGGGGCGGGGCGACGGGCTCCGGGAGCTGCTGGAAGGCGGTGTCGAGGAGTTCGACCAGGCGGGCCTCGCGCAGGTGGTCGTGCATCTCCTGGCAGAGGGCGCGCAGGGTCAGCCCGGTGTAGCGCCGCGGGTGTTCGGCGACCAGGTCGGGCAGCACCCGGTCGAGCGGGACGTCGTCGTCGTGGAGGTCCTTGAAGTCCATGAGGGCGTCCAGCAGCGTGCCCCACTTGCCCTTGGTGATGCCCATGGAGAACAGCACCAGTGTCGTGTAGCTGTCGGTCTTCTCCACGACGATGCCGCGCCTGGCGAGGTACGCGGTGAGCACCCGGGCCGGGATGCCCCACCCGGACATCTCGCCGGTCGCGCTGATCCCGGGGCAGGTCAGGGTGACCTTGATCGGGTCGAGCATGCAGTAGCCGTCGGTCAGGCCGGGGAAACCGTGCCAGTCCGCCCCGGGGTCGAGGTGCCAGCAGGAGGGATCCGAGCCCAGCAGTTCCGCCGGGGCCTCGTCGAAGGGCAGGCGGTCCCCGGTCGCCGGGTCGGTCACCTCGTCCGGCTGCCACACCCCGAAGAACCACGCCGGCCGGTCACCCGCCGCCGCGATCCGCCGCCCGATCCGCACCATCTCCTGGCGGAACCGGACCGCCTCGGTCACCGCCTCGTCGAGCAGCCACTGCCCCTGCGGCCCGTCCATCATCGCCGTGGCCACGTCCAGCGAGGCGATCATCGGGTACAGCGGCGACGTCGTGCCGTGCATCATCAGCGCCTCGTTGAACCGGTCGTGCTCCACCGGCGCCCGCGGCCCGGGCCGCACGTGCACCATGGCGCCCTGCGACAACGCGGCCAGCAGCTTGTGCGTGGACTGGGTCGCGAAGACCGTCGGCCGGTCGGGGCCGGGGAAGGTCTCCTCGTCCACCGACATGCCGTACCGGCCCGCGTAGAGCGGATGGAAGCGGGCGTAGGCGAACCACGCCTCGTCGAAGTGCAGCCGGGGCGTGCCGGGGGCGAAGGCCCGGGCCGCCGCCACCGCGTCGTAGCACAGGCCGTCGTAGGTGGAGTTGGTGAACACCGCGTACTGGGCGCGCGAGGACACGGCGTCCGCCGTCAGGGGGCTCGCGGCGATCCGCGCCGCCACCGAGTCCGCCGCGATCTCGGCCGGCGGCAGCGGTCCCGCGAGGCCGTAGCCGTTGCGGGTGGGGACCAGGTACACCGGCCGGGCGCCGGAGACGACCAGGCCGTGCAGGACCGACTTGTGGCAGTTTCGGTCCACCAGGGCGATCTCGTCGCGGGTCACGCTGAAGTGCCCGACCAGGCGGTTGCAAGTGGAGTCGCCGTGCAGCACGAAGTACGTGTGGTCGGAGCCGAAGACCCGCGCGGCGTTGCGCTCCGCCTCACCGATGGGGCCGGTGTGCTCGAACAGCGAGCCGAGCTCCTCCACCGAGATCGACAGGTCGCTGCGGAGCAGCCGCTCCCCGAAGTAGTCGTGGAACGCCCGGCCCACGGGCGACTTCAGGAAGGCGACACCGCCGGAGTGCGCCGGGGTGTGCCACGAGTACTCGTGCGCGTCGTCGAAGCGCCGCAGCGCCTTGAAGAACGGCGGGAGCAGCGCCTCCTGGTAGGCACGTGCGGCGGTGGTGATCCGCCCCGCGATGAACGCCGGCGTGTCCTCCAGCGGCCACACGTAGCCCACCACCGACTTCGACACCCACAGCGGCAGGTCACGCAGCCCCTCCTCGGCCATGACCAGGAACACCGGCAGGTTCTGGAAACGGCGCCCGATCCGGCGCAGCACCGCCGCACCGCCCGGTTCCCCCTCGGCTCCGGGCGGAAGATCCCAGGCGACCACCGCGGCGGCCAGGCCGGCCTCCGTCCTGAGCACCGCCTCGGCGTCGGCGACGCTCCCCACCCACCGGACCTGTAAGCCGCGCGCCCGGATCGCCTCGGCGATCCTCGCCACCTGCCCGGCGGCGGCGCTCCCGGCCTCCGGATGCTCCGCCACCGCCACCAGAACCGTGCTGTCGCCCATGCCGTTCCCCTCCCCGGTGGCCCGCGCCACCCCCGTCCAGTGTTCGCGGGCCCCGCACGCGTGATCGGCCGGCGGGCGGTCAAACCACACCATCGGCGTACCGCGCGGGCAGCGCTTTGACGTGTCAACGCCCCCGCGTCAGGCATCCCGTCGGAGGACCTGATCAACGGTCATGCGGATCATTCACCTCCTCGAGGCCGTGACGATCTTCCGACGGGTCGTTAGTCGTAGTGCTCCGGCCACCACGGCCGGCGATCGATCCAGCGGAAGGAAACCGACACAGATGTACGGCACGCGGCGCATGGCGGTAGTGGCCTCGATCGTGGGGATGCTGATGGCCGTCCCCGCCGGCATGGCCACGGCCCATGCCGGTGACGGCGACGCGGGAGCGGGCGGAGTGCTCTCCAACCTCTCCGGCAGGAACTCCTCCGGACACGCCAACCTCTGCGGAACCGGGAAGGTGGCGCTCTTCAAGGAGCGCACCTGTGTGACCGAGGACGACGGCAAGGGCGGCGGCGACCAGGAGGGCCCCAGCGGCGGTGTCCTGTCCAACCTGCTCTTCGCCCGGAACGCCTCGGGCCACAGCAACAACTGCGGCAACGAGACGGTGGCGGTGTTCAGCAAGACCACCTGCGTCACCGCGGACCGTTCCGGCCACTGAGCAGCCGCAGCCGCGCAGAGAGAGGGGCCCCGGTGCCGTCGACTTCCTTGTGTGTGGGCGTGGTCGCGCCGCTGACGGGCCGGCTGGCCCCCCTCGGGTCACCGTTGTCGTACGTCCTGCGCAGGCTCGCGCCCCGGCTGGCGCACGTCCGCAACGGCGGCCGCCGCCACGACGTGACCGTCGCCGTGCGCGACAGCCGCTCCGACCCGGACGCGGCCCGGCGGGCCGTACGGGACCTGGCCGGGACGGACGGCGCGCACCTGGTGCTCACCATGGCCGGAACCCGGGTCCTGCCCGCCGTCGCGGACGCCTGCGAGGAGGCCGGGGTCCCCTGCCTGTCGACCACGTTCCCCTGGCAGGCGTACGTCCACACCCGCGGGGCCGGGCCCGGGCACCGCTTCCGCTGGACGTACCACTTCGCGTGGGGACTGGACGACATCGCCGCCGTCTTCGCCGACCTGTGGGAACGCGTCGGCGGCGCAGGCACCGTCGGATGCCTGTGGAACGACGACCTGCAAGGGGACCTGCTGCGCCACGACCGGTACGGCTTCGCCGCGGTGACGTCCCCACGCGGGCACACCCTGGCCGACCTCGGCGCCTACCGGGAACCGGCCGACGACTTCACCGCGCAGGTCGACCGGCTGCGCGAGCACGGCGCCGACCGCGTCACCAGCGCCGCCACCGCCACCGACCTCGCCCTCTTCCACCGCCAGGCCCGTGCGGCGGGGGTGCGGCCGCGGCTGATCACCTGCTCGCGCTGGCTGACCTACCCGCACACCCACACCACCCCCGCCGCCGACGTGCACGGCGAGCTCGCCGACGCCCGCGTGGCCACCCTCGTGTACTGGAGCCCGGCCCACCCCTACCGCTCCGGCCTCGACGGCACCACGTGCGCCGAACTCGCCCACGCCTACCAGCAGGACACCGGAGCCGCCTGGCTCCAGCCCCTCGGCCTCGCCCACGCCCTGCTGGAGACCGCCCACCACGCCCTCACGGCGGCGGACGACCCCACCGACCGGGCCTCCGTCGCGCAGGCCCTCTCCGGCGCCGCCCTCGACACCATCGCCGGCCGCCTCGACTGGACACGGGGGCCGACCCCCAACATCGCCCTCCTCCCACTGGTCGGCGGGCAGTGGCACCCTGATCCGCACGGTCCCCGCCTCGCCGTCGTCAGCAACAGCGCTCACCCGGGCGTACGGCTCACCGGGGATCTCACCCCGGCACGCTGACGTCCGCCCGGACCGCCCGCCGCAGGTGCTCCCCGGTGAACGACCCCCGTGCTTGGAGGAGTTGTCGCGGCGTGCCTTCGAAGACGACCTCGCCGCCGTCCCTGCCGCCGTCCGGGCCGAGGTCGATCACCCAGTCGGCCCGGGCGACGACGTCCAGGTTGTGTTCGACGACCAGGACCGTGTTGCCCGCGTCCACCAGCCGGTCCAGCAGGTCGACGAGTCCCGCCACGTCCGCCATGTGCAGGCCCGTCGTCGGTTCGTCGAGGACGTAGACCGCGCCCGTGCGGTGCAGCCGGGTGGCCAGCTTGATGCGCTGCCGCTCACCGCCGGAGAGCGTGGACAGGGGCTGGCCGAGCGTCAGATACGTGAGTCCGACGTCCCGCAGCGCGCGCAGCCGTCGCCGTACGCCCTGGTCGTCGAAGAAGCCGAGCGCCTGCTCGGCCGTCATCTCCAGGACGTCGGCGATGGACCGGCCCCGGACGGTGAGCCGCAGCACCTCCTCCTTGAAGCGCCGCCCCTCGCAGTCGTGGCAGGTCGTCGTCACCGGGTCCATGAAGGCGAGGTCGGTGTAGATGATGCCCCGGCCTTCGCACGTGCCGCAGGCGCCGCTGGAGTTGAAGCTGAAGCAGCCCGCCTCGGCGCCCGTCTCGCGGGCGAAGACCTTCCGTACCGTGTCCATGATCCCCAGGTAGGTCGCCGGGGTGGACCGGCCCGAGATCCCGATCGACGACTGGTCCACGACCACGGCCTCCTCGTGGGCGGCGGTGAACTCCCCGACCAGGGTGCTCTTCCCCGACCCGGCGACCCCGGTGACCGCCGTGAGCACACCGGTCGGGAACCGCACGGTCACGTCGCGCAGGTTGTGCCGGTCGGCGCCCTTCACCCACAGCTCGCCGGTGGCCCGCCGCACCTCCTCCTTGACCGCCGTACGCCGGCGCAGACAGCGACCGGTGAGCGTGTCCGACGCGGCCAGTTCCTCCGGCGTCCCCTCGAACACCACCGTGCCGCCCCCGGTTCCGGCGCCCGGCCCCATGTCGACGACGTGGTCGGCCAGTGCGATGACGTCCGGGTCGTGCTCGACGACCAGGACGGTGTTGCCCTTGTCGCGCAGCCGCAGCAGCAGATCGCCGAGCCGGCCCACGTCGCGCGGGTGCAGCCCGACGCTCGGCTCGTCGAAGATGTACGTCATGCCGGTCAGGCTGGAGCCGAGGTGCCGCACGGTCTTCAGCCGCTGGCCCTCCCCGCCGCTGAGCGTGGCCGTCTCCCGGTCCAGGCTCAGATAGCCGAGGCCGATCGCCTCGATGCGTTCCAGCGCGGCCACGGCCGCCCCGGCGATCGGCCCGGCCACCGGGTCGTCGATCCCCTTCAGCACGGCGATCAGGTCCGTGACCTGCATGCGCGTGCAGTCGGCGATCGACCGGCCGTCGATCCGGGTCGCGAGCGCCGCCGCGTTGAGCCGTGCTCCCCGGCAGGCCGGGCAGACGCCCTCCGTCAGGAACTCCCGGACCAGGTCGCGGGTCTTCTGGCTCATGGCCGACAGGTCCCGCTTCAGGTACAGCCGCTCGAAGCGGTCGGCGAGACCCTCGTAATCCGTGCTCCAGGTGCCGCCGCTGCCCTTGACGGTGACCTTGCTGCCGGGCCGCCCGCGCATCAGGAACTCCCGCTCGGCGGCGGTGAACCGCCCCACCGGCTTGTCCGGGTCGAGGTCGGCGCTGTTGGTGTATGCCTGGCCCTGCCAGGTCCCCGCGGCGAACGGCGGGAAGCGGACCGCCCCGTCGGCGAGCGAGCGGTCCGGGTCCAGGATGCGGTCCCAGTCGGGCCGTACCGTCCGGCCCAGTCCGTCGCACTCGGGGCACATGCCCGACGGGTCGTTGAACGAGTAGGCCGTGGCCGGACCGGCGCTCGGTGTGCCGTGCCGGGAGAACAGGACGCGGATCACCGAGTAGACGTCCGTCATGGTGCCGACCGTCGACCGGGAGTGGCCGCCGACCGGCCGCTGGTCGACGACGATCGCGGGGGTGAGGTCCTCCAGGCCGTCCGCGTGCGGCCGCTCGAACTTGGGCAGCCGGTTGCGGACGAACCACGGATACGTCTCGTTCAGCTGGCGCTGCGACTCCACCGCGATCGTGTCGAAGACGACCGACGACTTCCCCGACCCCGAAACGCCGGTGAACACGGTCAGCCGGCCTTTCGGGATGCGGAGGGTGACGTCCTTGAGGTTGTTCTCGCGGGCTCCGGTCAGGGTGATGAATGCGGGCATGCACCCGACGCTAGGCGGGAAACCCGACAGCTTCTGACGTGATTTCCTTCAGTTCTCCCTCTTCCAGCAGCAGCCAGCGCGTGATCCCGACCGACTCCAGGAACGGCAGGTCGTGACTGGCCACGATCAGCGACCCCTCGTAGGACTCCAGGGCCGTGGTCAGCTGCCGCACGCTCGCCATGTCGAGGTTGTTGGTCGGCTCGTCCAGCATGAGCAGCTGAGGCGCGGGCTCGGCCAGCATCAGGGCGGCCAGCGCCGCCCGGAAGCGTTCGCCGCCGGAGAGCGTCGACGCCTGCTGGTCGGCCCGGCCGCCCCGGAACAGGAAGCGGGCCAGCCGCGCCCGGATCCGGTTGTTGGTGGCGCCCGGCGCGAACCGGGCCACGTTCTCGGCGACCGTCCGCTCCCCGTCCAGGACGTCGAGCCGCTGCGGCAGGAACCGCAGCGGGACGTGCGCCGTGACCTCGCCCGACTCCGGGGGCAGCTCCCCGGCGATCGTGCGCAGCAGCGTGGTCTTGCCCGCGCCGTTGCGACCGATCAGCGCGACCCGCTCGGGGCCGCGCAGTTCGAGCCCGCCCTTGATCCGGGCGCCGTAGCGGAGCCCGAGATCCTGGAGGGTGAGGACGGTACGCCCCGGCGGGACGGCCGTGAACGGCAGGTCGACGCGGATCTCGTCGTCGTCCCGCACGGCCTCCGCCGCCTCGTCGAGCCGCTCCCGGGCCTCGGCGAGCTTCTCCTCGTGCATGATCCGGTGCTTGCCCGCCGAGACCTGGGCCGCGCGGCTTCTGAGCTTCATGACGGCCCGGGGTTCGCGCTTGGTGTCGTACATCTTCTGCGCGTACCGCCTGCGGCGCGCCAACTTCACCTGCGCGTCGGTCAGTTCGCGCTTCTGCCGGCGGAGGTCGGCCTCGGCGACGCGGACCATGCGCTCGGCCGCCTCCTGCTCGGTCTCCAGGGCCTCCTCGTACGCGGAGTAGTTGCCGCCGTACCAGGTGATCCCGCCGGAGCGCAGGTCGGCGACCTGGTCGACGAGGTCCAGCAGTTCCCGGTCGTGGCTGACGACGACCAGCACGCCCGGCCAGGACTGGACGGCCGCGTACAGCCGCCTGCGGGCGTACAGGTCGAGGTTGTTGGTCGGCTCGTCCAGCAGCAGGACGTCGGGCCGGCGCAGCAGCAGCGCGGCCAGGCGCAGCAGGACCGACTCGCCGCCCGAGACCTCGCCGATGGTGCGGTCCAACTCGATGTGGCCGAGGCCGAGTTCGCCGAGGGTGGCCAGGGCGCGTTCCTCGACGTCCCAGTCGTCGCCGACGGTCTCGAAGTGCGCCTCGGAGACGTCGCCCGCCTCGATGGCGTGCAGCGCGGCCCGCTTGTCGGCGATGCCGAGCGCCTCGTCGACGCGCAGGGTGGTGTCGAGGGTGACGTTCTGCGGGAGGTATCCGACCTCGCCGGCCACGCGGACGGTGCCGTCGGCCGGGGCGAGTTCACCGGCGATCAGCTTCAACAGGGTCGATTTGCCGGACCCGTTGACGCCGACCAGGCCGGTCCGGCCGGGGCCGAACGCGACGTCCAGGTCCTCGAAGACGGGGGAGCCGTCGGGCCAGGTGAACGACAGGGAGGTGACAGTGATGGATGCAGCCATGGGGGCCTCACTCGCGGTTGCTCGAAGCGGTCGGGGGCAAACGCGTTTCGAGACACCTGCGACCAGGACGGAGAGGCTCCACGGGCATGAGAAAAGCCCTGTACCGGAGGACGGCTCGATCGCCGAGGTCGCACGCGGCGCACACACCGGACCGGTGTGAGGCGGTGTCTCAGGACCTCAGACGAGCAACGTCCTTCTCCAATCGGCGGCAACAGGACCGCTGTACACCGTAGGAGCGGGCCTGGAGCCTGTCAACGGATTAACGTGAAGCCCGATCTCCCCGCCCCGAGGAGGCCCCGTGCCCCACGGCCCGCTCTCGCTGCCGGCCCGGCTCTGCCTGCTGGCCTGGGACGCCGCGCGGCCGACGGCCACCGCCCGGCTGTCCGATCTGGTGCGGGCCGGTGCCCTCACCGAACTGGCCCAGCGCGGCCTGCTCACCGACGAGGACGGCATCGCCACGCCGGTCGACCTGGACGCGGCCGCGGGTGACGCTGTCCTCGACGGGCTGCTGGAGCTGGTCCGCGAGTCGTGTCCGCACTCCTGGCGGACCTGGGTGACGCTGCGGGCGCGGGTCACCCTCGACGCCGTGCGCGAGCAGCTGGTGGCCGAGGGGTGGCTGCGGGCGGAGAAGAAGCGGGTCCTCGGCGTGTTCCCGTCCGTGGAGTACGCACTGGAGCGCGTCGCCGTCGTGGACGCGCTGCGGGAGGAGACGCGGCAGGTCCTCCTGGGACCGTCGCCGGTCCCCGGGGTGTCCGAGCGGGACGCCGCGGTGGCCGCCCTCGCGGCCGCGGCGGACCTCCTCGGCCAGGACCTCGCCGCCCGCGAGCAGCGCGTCGAGGAGCTGACCGAGCGGGCGGGGGCGGCGTCGCCCGGCCTGGCGAGGATCGTGCGTGAGGTGCGCGCGGCGGTGTCCGCGGCGCTGGCGGCATCCGCGTCGCCCTGACCCCGGCCCCGCCCCGGGAGCGGTCAGCTCAGCACGCGTCGCGCATCAGCTCGGCGAGGTCGTGGTCCAGATCCAGCTGGAGGTGCTCCAGGCCGACCGGCACGAGCTCGCTCGTGGCCTCCAGGAACCGGCGCACCTCGCTGGAGCGGACATGCACCACGGCGGTGCCCTCCGGGGCGTGGAACTCCAGCACCGTACGGTCGTACCCGTACGGCCGCACCCGCACGTCGCCGTGACCGTCGGGGGCCTTCAGACCCGCGACGAGCAGCTCGCGGGAGAAGGTCCAGCAGACCTCGACGCCCTCCAGCGTGGCCGGGGCGGGGAAGGTCATGCGGACGGCGAACGGGTCACGCCGGTCGTAGTGCAGCGTCGCGGGAATGCTCGGCATACGCGGCGCGGCGGCGACGAGGCGGGCCTCCACGGGCTGCTCGATGACGATGGACAACGCCTTGCTCCCTTGTGACGGCGACGGACACTTCCGGGCGGATGAGGCCGGGCAATGGAAGAGACGACGGAATCAGCCAATCCGTGCACACGAAAAGCGAGTGACCTCTGTCACCGCGTTCATGCACGGGAGTGACATGGCTCTCCCCATGCGCCAGGAAGGGCACTTGTGGTGCCCGGCGGAACACCCGGGGACCCACGAGGCCGTCTGGACGGCACCCGGGCGGTGGGCTAGCTTCCCCGGCCATGAGGCGCTCGGGGAGCACGCGACGGACGGGACGGACACGACGCGGGATGCTCGCGGCGACGGCGTGCGCGGCGGCCCTTGCCGCGACGACCGCCGCACCGGCCCAGGCCGCGGCGGCCCTGCCCGCGACCGCCGCCGCACCGGCACCGGCACAGGCGCACGAGCCGGAGCGCCGGGTACCGCACTGGCAGCTGACGGACACCGGCACCCCTGACGTACGGTTCCGCGGCCTGGCCGCCGTCAGCCGGAACACCGCCTGGGCCGCCGGGACCGGCGGCACCGTCCTGCGCACCACGGACGGCGGCACGACCTGGCGGAACGTCTCACCCCCGGGCGCGGGGGAGGTGCAGTTCCGGGACGTCGAGGCGTTCGACGCGCGCCGGGCCGTCGTCCTGGCCATCGGTGAGGGCGAGGCGTCCCGCGTGTACCGCACCGACGACGGCGGAACGACCTGGACGGAGACCTTCCGCAACACCGACCCGAAGGCCTTCTACGACTGCATGGCCTTCTTCGACCACCGCCACGGCCTCGCGATGAGCGACCCGGTGGACGGCAGGTTCCGCATCCTGTCGACCGGCGACGGCGGCCGCACCTGGACGGTGCTGCCGAGCGGGGGCATGCCGGCCGCGCAGGAGGGCGAGGCCGGGTTCGCGGCGAGCGGCCAGTGCCTGGTGACGTCCGGGCCGAAGGACGTCTGGCTCGCCACCGGCGGGGCCGCACGCGCGCGTGTCCTGCACTCCGCCGACCGGGGACGCACCTGGACCGCCGCCGACACGCCCCTCCCGGCGGGCGACCCGGCGCGCGGCGTCTTCGCGCTGGCCTTCCGCGACCGCACCCACGGTCTCGCCGTCGGCGGCGACTTCCGCCCCGGACAGCCCTCACCCCGGGCCGCCGCGCGCACCGCCGACGGCGGCCGCGCCTGGCGCCCCGCCGCCACGCCCCCGACCGCCTACCGCTCCGGCGTGGCCTGGCTCCCGCACAGCCGCACGGCCGCCCTCGCCGTCGGCCCCACCGGCACCGACCTCACCACGGACGGCGGCCGCACCTGGCGGACGGTCGACCCGGGCTCCTACGACACCGTCGACTGCACCCCGGACCACGGCTGCTGGGCCGCCGGCGAGCGGGGGCGCGTTGCCCGCCTGGAGCAGTGAGCGCGCGGTATGCCCTGATTGTTGGCAGTGTGGGTACTCGTTCACTGAAGCTGAAAGGAAGTGAGCGGTCATGCCACGCGGTTCGAGCTCCAAGCGGGAGCGCCAGTACGAGCACATCAAGAAGAGTGCGCAGGACCGGGGCGAGAGCACCGGCCGCGCCAAGGAGATCGCCTCGCGGACGGTGAACAAGGAACGCGCCCGCTCCGGCGAGTCGAAGACGGCCAGCCGCACCTCCACGAAGGACATGTCGTCCGGCAAGCGCGGCGGGCAGCGGTCCGGGCAGGGCTCCCAGGGCCCCACCTACGACCAGCTCTACCAGGAGGCCAAGCGCAAGGGCGTCGAGGGCCGTTCCAGCATGAACAAGAGCCAGTTGCAGCGCGCACTGGGCAAGTGAGGCACACGGCCCGAGAAGGCCGGCGGGACTCCCTGACCCGCCGGCCTTCGCGCTGCCCGTAGGCTCGGGACCACCATGACGACCGTACGCATCCCCGAAGGCTGGCCCGCCACCGAGGAAGAGGCCCGCGCCGTCCAGGACGAACTGCGCACCCGCCTGATCCTCGACGAACCCGGACCGCCGCCCGGCACGGGCCATGTGACCGGAGTGGACGTCGCCTACGACGACGAACGGGACGTCGTGGCGGCGGCAGCGGTCGTGCTGGACGCGTCGAGCCTCGACGTCGTCGCCGAGGCCACGGCGGTGGGCCGGGTCTCCTTCCCCTACGTGCCCGGACTGCTCGCCTTCCGCGAGCTCCCCGCGGTCCTCGCCGCGCTCGACGCCCTGCCGTGCCCGTCCGGCCTGGTCGTCTGCGACGGCTACGGCCTCGCCCATCCCCGCCGCTTCGGCCTGGCGGGCCACCTCGGCGTGCTGACCGGCCTGCCCACGATCGGCGTCGCGAAGAACCCGTTCACCTTCACCTACGACGACCCGGACACCCCGCGCGGCAGCAGCTCCCCGCTGCTCGCCGGCACCGAGGAGGTCGGCCGCGCCCTGCGCACCCGGGACGCCGTCAAACCGGTGTTCGTCTCCGTGGGCCACCGCGTGACCCTGCCGAACGCCTGCGCCCACACCCTCGCCCTGACCCCCAGGTACCGCCTCCCGGAGACCACACGCAGGGCGGACGCACTGTGCCGGAAGGCACTGCGGGAGACCGCCCCGGCCTGACCGGCCCCGGTGGCAGGAGATCGCACCCGGGCGGGCGGTGTGAGCTGAGTACCGGCTCTGAGTACCTGTACGGATGCCCGGCCGCCGCCCCCGTCGGCAGGCTGGGGTCATGACAACGCACCGCGCCCCCAAGCCCGTTGCCGGCCCGACCCAGGCGGTCGAGCGGGCCGTCACCATCGGACTGATCCTCGCCGTGCTGGCGGGACTCGGCTGGATCGCCGGGATGATCTACACCATCGCCGAGTGGCCGCTGTAGATCACCGGGTGGCCCGTCAGCGGGTCGCCGCGACGCGGAAGCGGATCCCCGCCGCCCGCAGCCGGTCGGTCAGCGCGTCGCCCATCGCCACCGCCGTGGTGACCTGACCCGCCGTCTTCGGCAGGTCGTCGAAGGCCAGGCAGAGCGCCGACTCGGCGAGCATCTTCGCCGTCTCGCCGTACCCGGGGTCGCCGCCCGAGACCTCCGTGAACACGCGCCGGCCGCCGCCCTCGCCCACGAAACGCACGGAGAACCAGCTCTTCGCCCGCTTCTCCGGGCCCGGTCCGTCGCCGGGCTTGAGACGGCCGGACAGCCACCGCCGCGCGGGCGGTACCTGGGCCGCCGCGACCAGCGCGCCGACGGCCGCGACCCCGCCCACCGCGACGGGGAGCCGTCGCACGGCCGCGTACTGCCGGTACCGGAAGTCGGGCCCGTACCGGTCGAGCGCCGCCGCCGAACGCCGCACGATCTGCGGGTCGATGGTCGGCATCGGCAGCGCCCACGCGCCGACCTCCTCGGCGAACCGCGGAGCGCCGAGCGGCGCCGCCGCCCGCCGGCCCACCAGCCGCGGCTCGTGCCGCCGCCGGTCCCGTGCGGCCGCCGCCATCTCCCGCTGCCGCGCGAACTGGTTGAGGGCGGAGGCGAAGGTGCCTCCCGAGAACGCCGCGTCGGCGGTCACGAAGCCCTCGATGCTCAGCGGCACGTCCTCCGGCAGCTGCCGCACGGTGAAGTACACGCCCAGGTCGTGCGGGACCGAGTCGAACCCGGCGGCGTGCACCAGCCGCGCCCCGGTCTCCCTCGCGCGGGCGTCGTGCCGGACGTACGTCAGGTCCACGAACTCGGGCTCGCCGCACAGGTCGAGGTAGTCCGTCCCGGCGTCCGCGCAGGCGGCGACCAGCGCCTCGCCGTAGGTGACGTAGGGGCCGACCGTCGTGGCCACCACGCGCGCGTGCTCGGCCAGGGTGCGCAGCGAGGCCGGGTCGGACACGTCCGCCCGCAGCACGCCGACCTCCGCGTCACCGGGCAGACCCTCCCGCAGCCGCCGCAGCTTCTCCTCGCTCCGGCCCGCGATCGCCCAGCGCAGCCCCTCGGGCGCGTGGGCTGCGAGGTACTCCGCGGTGAGCGCTCCGGCGAAGCTGGTGGCTCCGAAGAGCACGATGTCGTACGGACGGTCCGTCCCGTTTTGCCTGCTCATGACACCCCTCGGTCGTGCAGCCCGTGCCGCTGTCGGTGGCCGAGGCTAGCGTGAGGAGTGCGGAGCCCGACGACGAGCCCGGAGGACGACGATGGCCGTGCCCAGGAATGCCCTGAAGAAGTGGGAGAAAGTGCGCGCGTTCGCCCTGGGGTTGCCGGGCGCGGTCGAGGAGTTCCCGTGGGGCGAGTCCGTCGCGAAGGTCAACAAGAAGGTGTTCGTCTTCCTCGGTGTCCAGGACGGCAGTTACCCCTTGGGGGTGACGGTGAAGCTCACCGACGAGACGGCCCACGCACACGCGCTGGCGTGTCCCGGCGCCGAGCCCGCCGGATACGGCCTGGGAAAGGCCGGCTGGGTGAGCATCCCCCTGGAGCAGCCGGGCGCCCCGGCCGCGGAGGTGCTCTGCGACTGGGTGGAGGAGAGCTACCGGGTGGTCGCGCCGAAGCGGCTGACGGCGGAGCTGGACGCGCCCTGACTCCGTCCGGCAGATTGCTAAGCGCTTGCTCGTTCCGGTCTTGTGCCGACTGGAACGTGTTCTTAACATCGCTGGTGTTACATCAGTTGTGTCACAGCACTGGGGGCTGGATGACCACGGCAAGGACGCCACGGCACGACGGCCCCGGCGCCGACGGCCCGCTCACCGGCGTGCGCGTCGTCGAGCTGGCCGGCATCGGGCCCGGCCCGTTCGCCGCCATGCTCCTCGCCGACCTCGGCGCCGACGTCGTCCGCGTGGACCGGCCCGGCGGCCCCGGCCTCGCGATCGACCCGGCGTACGACGTCACCAACCGCAACAAGCGCTCGGTGGTCGTCGACCTCAAGTCCCCGGACGGCCCGGACCGGGTGCTCGCCCTCGCCGCCCGCGCCGACATCCTGATCGAGGGCTACCGCCCCGGTGTCGCCGAGCGCCTCGGCGTCGGCCCCGAGGACTGCCGCGCCCGCAACCCGCGCCTCGTCTACGGCCGGATGACCGGCTGGGGCCAGGACGGCCCGCTGGCCCACCGCGCCGGGCACGACATCGCGTACCTCGCCCCCACCGGCGTCCTCGGCATGATCGGCCGCCCAGACGAGCCGCCGCCGGCCCCCGCCAACCTGCTCGGCGACTACGCGGGCGGCTCCCTCTACCTGGTCGTCGGCGTCCTCGCCGCCCTCCATCACGCGCGGGCGACCGGCACCGGCCAGGTCGTCGACGCCGCCATCGTCGACGGCACCGCCCACCTCGCCGCGATGATCCACGGCATGCTCGCCGCCGGCGGCTGGCAGGACCGGCGCGGCGCCAACCTCCTGGACGGCGGCTGCCCGTACTACGGCACGTACGAGACGGCCGACGGCAGGTACATGGCCGTGGGCGCCCTGGAGCCGCAGTTCTACGCGGAGTTCCTCGCCCTCCTCGGCGTCGAGGACCAGGCCGGGGCCCGCAAGGACGTCACCCGCTGGGACCACCTGCGTGAAGAGGTCGCCGCCCGCTTCAAGACCCGCACGAGGGACGAGTGGACGGCCGTCTTCGACGGCTCCGACGCGTGCGTGGCGCCCGTGCTGTCCCTCCGCGAGGCCCCGCACCACCCGCACCTGGCCGCCCGCGGCACCTTCACCGACCACGGCGGCCTCACCCAGCCCGCCCCGGCCCCCCGCTTCTCCGCGACCCCGACCTCCGTCCGCAGCGGCCCGGCCCGGCCGGGCGCCGACACCGCGGACGTCGCCCGGGACTGGGACGTCCCCGGGCTCCTCTCCGCGCCCCGCACCCCTCAGCGAAAGGCCTCCTCGTGAGCACCGAAGCGTACGTCTACGACGCGATCCGCACCCCGCGCGGGCGCGGCAAGGCCAATGGCGCCCTGCACGGCACCAAGCCCATCGACCTGGTCGTCGGGCTCATCCACGAGATCCGCGCCCGCTTCCCGGGCCTGGACCCGGCCGCCGTCGACGACATCGTCCTCGGCGTCGTCGGCCCGGTCGGCGACCAGGGCTCCGACATCGCCCGGATCGCGGCCATCGCCGCGGGGCTGCCCGACACGGTCGCGGGCGTGCAGGAGAACCGCTTCTGTGCCTCGGGCCTGGAGGCCGTCAACCTGGCCGCCGCCAAGGTACGTTCCGGCTGGGAGGACCTCGTCCTCGCCGGTGGCGTCGAGTCGATGTCCCGGGTGCCGATGGCCTCCGACGGCGGCGCCTGGTTCAACGACCCGATGACCAACCTCCAGGTCAACTTCGTGCCGCAGGGCATCGGCGCCGACCTCATCGCCACCATCGAGGGCTTCTCCCGCAGGGACGTCGACGAGTACGCGGCCCTCTCCCAGGAGCGGGCGGCCACGGCCTGGAAGGAGGGGCGCTTCGACAAGTCCGTCGTCCCCGTCAAGGACCGCAGCGGCCTCGTCGTCCTCGACCACGACGAGCACCTGCGCCCCGGCACCACCGCCGACTCCCTCGCCAAGCTGAAGCCGTCCTTCGCGGACATCGGCGAACTCGGCGGCTTCGACGCCGTCGCGCTCCAGCAGTACCACTGGGTGGAGAAGATCGACCACGTCCACCACGCGGGCAACTCCTCCGGCATCGTCGACGGCGCCTCGCTCGTCGCGATCGGCTCCCAGGAGGTCGGCGAGCGCCACGGCCTCACGCCCCGCGCGCGGATCGTCTCCGCCGCCGTCTCCGGCTCCGAGCCCACCATCATGCTCACCGGCCCCGCCCCCGCCACCCGCAAGGCCCTAGCCAAGGCCGGACTCACCATCGACGACATCGACCTCGTCGAGATCAACGAGGCGTTCGCGGCGGTCGTACTGCGCTTCGTGAAGGACATGGGCCTGTCCCTGGACAAGGTCAACGTCAACGGCGGCGCCATCGCCCTCGGCCACCCCCTCGGCGCCACCGGCGCGATGATCCTCGGCACCCTCGTCGACGAACTGGAGCGCCAGGACAAGCGCTACGGCCTCGCCACGCTGTGCGTCGGCGGCGGCATGGGCGTCGCCACGATCGTCGAGCGCATCTGACCCCCTCCCGACGGATCACACGGAGCACCTCCACATGAGCACTGAGTCCACCACCATCCGCTGGGAACAGGACCGCACCGGCCTCGTCACCCTGGTCATCGACGACCCGAACCAGTCCGCGAACACCATGAACCAGGCGTTCCGCGACTCCCTCGCCGCCGTCACCGACCGCCTGGAGGCCGAGAAGGACACCATCCGGGGCGTCATCATCACCTCCGCCAAGAAGACCTTCTTCGCCGGCGGCGACCTGCGCGACCTCATCCGCGTCACGCCCGAGACGGCCCAGGAGCTGTTCGACGGCGGCATGGCCATCAAGCGGAACCTGCGCCGCATCGAGACGCTCGGCAAGCCGGTCGTCGCCGCGCTCAACGGCGCGGCCCTCGGCGGCGGTTACGAGATCGCCCTGGCCTGCCACCACCGCGTCGCCCTGGACGCGCCCGGCTCCAAGATCGGCTGCCCCGAGGTCACCCTCGGCCTGCTCCCCGGAGGCGGCGGCGTCGTCCGCACGGTCCGCCTGCTCGGCATCGCCGACGCCCTGCTGAAGGTCCTCCTCCAGGGCACCCAGTACAGCCCGCGCCGCGCCCTGGAGAACGGCCTCGTCGACGAGGTGGCCGACAGCCAGGAGGACATGCTCGCCAAGGCCCGGGCGTTCATCGACGCCCACCCCGAGTCCCAGCAGCCCTGGGACAAGCCGGGCTACCGCATCCCGGGCGGCACGCCGGCCAACCCCAAGTTCGCCGCGAACCTGCCCGCCTTCCCGGCCACCCTGCGCAAGCAGACGAACGGCGCCCCCTACCCGGCCCCGCGCAACATCCTCGCCGCGGCCGTCGAGGGCTCCCAGGTCGACTTCGAGACCGCCCAGGTCATCGAGGCCCGCTACTTCGTCGAACTGGCCGCCGGCCAGACCTCGAAGAACATGATCCAGGCGTTCTTCTTCGACCTCCAGGCCGTCAACTCCGGCGCCAACCGCCCCAAGGGGATCGAGCCGCGCCAGGTCCGCAAGGTCGCCGTCCTCGGCGCCGGGATGATGGGCGCGGGCATCGCCTACTCCTGCGCCCGCGCCGGCATCGACGTCGTGCTGAAGGACGTGTCCCTGGAGGCGGCCCTCAAGGGCAGGGGCTACTCCGAGAAGCTGTGCGCCAAGGCCGTCGCCAAGGGCCGTACGACGCAGGAGAAGGCGGACGCGCTGCTCGCCCGCATCACGCCCACGGCCGAGGTCCAGGACCTGGCCGGCTGCGACGCCGTCATCGAGGCCGTGTTCGAGGACACGTCCCTCAAGCACAAGGTCTTCCAGGAGATCCAGGACGTCGTGGCGCCCGACGCGCTGCTGTGCTCCAACACCTCCACCCTGCCCATCACCGCCCTCGCGGAAGGCGTCGAGCGCCAGGCCGACTTCATCGGGCTGCACTTCTTCTCGCCGGTCGACAAGATGCCGCTCGTCGAGATCATCAAGGGCGAGCGCACGGGCGAGGAGGCCCTGGCCCGCGCCTTCGACCTGGTCCGGCAGATCAACAAGACGCCGATCGTCGTCAACGACTCGCGCGGCTTCTTCACCTCCCGCGTCATCGGCCACTTCATCAACGAGGGCGTCGCCATGGTCGGCGAGGGCGTCGAGCCCGCCTCGGTCGAACAGGCCGCCGCCCAGGCCGGCTACCCGGCCAAGGTGCTGTCCCTGATGGACGAGCTGACGCTGACCCTGCCCCGCAAGATCCGGGCCGAGACGAAGCGGGCGGTGGAGGAGGCGGGCGGCACCTGGACGCCCCACCCCGCCGAGGCCGTCATCGACCGCATGGTCGACGAGTTCGGCCGCACGGGCCGCAGCGGCGGCGCCGGCTTCTACGACTACGACGAGGACGGCAGGCGCGCCGGACTCTGGCCGGGCCTGCGCGAGCACTTCACCGAGCCCGGCCACCGAATCCCCTTCCGGGACATGCAGGAACGCATGCTGTTCTCCGAGGCGCTGGACACCGTCCGGTTGCTGGAGGAGGGCGTGCTGACCTCCGTCGCCGACGCCAACATCGGCTCGATCTTCGGCATCGGCTTCCCCGGCTGGACCGGCGGCGTGCTCCAGTACATCAACGGCTACGAGGGGGGCCTGCCCGGGTTCGTGGCCCGCGCGCGGGAACTCGCCGAGCGCTACGGCGACCGGTTCACGCCGCCCGCGCTGCTGGTGGAGAAGGCGCAGCAGGGGGAGCGGTTCAGCGACTCAGCCCGCGGCTGACCCTTCCGGAGGCCCGGTCAGCCACTCGCCCAGCTCTTCCCTCAACGACCGCTGGAAGGCCGTGAGGAGCGCCTGCACCACCAGCGGGTGCATGTGCGCGGACAGGGACCGCACGTCCCGGGCGTCACGCTCCGCCACCTCGCCGCGGAAGAGCTGGGAGAGTTCACGGGCCGCGGCGCGCGTGTGTTCGACGAGAACCGTGCGCGCCGCGGAGATCGCCTCCTGCGAGAGCGGCACGTCCAGCAGGCCGACGCCCAGCCGGAGCAGACCGAGGTCGGCCTCGTAGCCGTCCTCCACGGGCCGGACCACGCCCATCGCGACGAGCCGCTCGACGTCCTCCTCGCCGAGCGGCCGTCCGGCCCGCCGCTCCAGCTCCTGCCGCGTGACCGTCCCGACGGCGTCCGGTGCCCAGGACGCCACCACGGCCCGGTGGATGGCCAGGTCGTGCGCGCTCAGGTCCGGCGGCAGCTGCCGCAGATGACGCTCGATGCCGGCCAGCGTCATGCCCTGCTGCCGCAACTCCTCGATCAGCGCGAGCCGGGCCAGGTGCTCCCGCCCGTAGTGCCCCACGCGCCGGGGACCGAGCACCGGCGGGGGCAGCAGCCCCTTGGTGCCGTAGAAGCGGACCGTACGCACCGTGACACCGGCCCGGGCGGCCAGCTCGTCGATCGTGAGGGTCGGCTGCTCGGTCTCGGTCGTCATGTGCAGCAGTATCGCTGTCTCACCAGTGCTGTGAAACCTCACCGGCACCCCTGGGTGACCGTGCCGTGAACGGCGGACGGCCTCTGTGCGCATCCGAAGTGGACCTTGTGAGAAGTGACGCTCTGTGACGTGGGCCACCGTATGCGACCGGATCGGTGTGGGAAGGTGCTGCCTTGGTCTGTGCCGCGTCACAAGGGTGGTGCGGGCCAACGCACTGTACGGACCCCGGGCCCACGACGTCCGGGGCGATCCAGAGAGTGGAACCACCCGTGAGCAAGGACGCCGTGAACACGGCTGCGGCCACGCCGCGTACCGATGCGGCCCAGGTGCCCGCGGACGCGGGCGACGCCGGCTACAGCAAGGACCTCAAGGCCCGCCACGTCAACATGATCGCTATCGGCGGCGCGATCGGCACCGGACTCTTCCTCGGCGCCGGCGGCCGCCTCCACAACGCGGGCCCGGCGCTGGCGATCGCCTACCTGGTCTGCGGCATCTTCGCCTTCTTCGTGGTCAGGGCCCTCGGTGAGCTCGTGCTCTACCGCCCCTCCTCGGGCTCCTTCGTGTCGTACGCGCGCGAGTTCCTCGGCGAGAAGGGCGCCTACGTCGCCGGCTGGATGTACTTCCTGAACTGGTCGACCACCGGCATCGCCGACATCACCGCGATCGCGCTCTACACGCACTACTGGAGCATGTTCACCGACATCCCGCAGTGGGTGCTCGCGCTGGTCGCCCTCGCGGTGGTGCTGGCCGTGAACCTGATCTCGGTGAAGTACTTCGGCGAGATGGAGTTCTGGTTCGCGATCATCAAGGTCGCCACGCTCGTCGGGTTCATGCTCATCGGCATCTTCCTGCTCGCCACGCAGCAGGAGGTGGGCGGCCAGACACCCGGCGTGAGCGTGATCACGGACAACGGCGGCGTCTTCCCGCACGGCCTGATGCCCGTCGTCCTCGTCATGCAGGGCGTGATCTTCGCGTACGCCGCGCTGGAGCTGGTCGGTGTCGCCGCGGGCGAGACCGCCGAGCCGGAGAAGGTCGTGCCGCGCGCGGTGAACTCGATCATGTGGCGGGTCGGCCTGTTCTACGTGGGCTCGGTCGTCCTGCTGGCCCTCCTGCTCCCCGGTTCGGTCTACTCCGCCGACGAGAGCCCCTTCGTCACGGTCCTGTCGAAGATCGGCGTCCCCGCGGCGGGCGACGTGATGAACCTGGTGGTCCTCACGGCCGCCATGTCCTCGCTGAACTCGGGCCTGTACTCCACGGGCCGGATCCTGCGCTCCATGGCGATGGCCGGCTCGGCCCCGAAGTTCACCGCCCGCATGAACCGCAGCCAGGTCCCCTACGGCGGCATCCTGCTGACCTGCGCGGTGTGCGTGCTCGGCGTCGGCCTGAACTACCTGGTGCCGGCCCAGGCCTTCGAGATCGTGCTGAACGTGGCCTCCCTCGGCATCATCAGCACGTGGGTGATCATCATGATCTGCCACCTGGTCTTCGTCCGCCGCGCCAAGGCGGGCCTGGTCGCCCGGCCCTCCTTCCGCCTGCCCGGCAGCCCGGTCACGGAGATCACCACGATCGCCTTCCTGCTGGCCTGCCTCGGCATGATGTGGAACGACCCCGAGGTCGGCCGCAAGACGCTCCTGCTCATCCCGCTGATCGCGGTCATGCTGGTCGCGGGCTGGTTCGGCATCCGCCGCCGGGTGTCGCAGACGGCGGACCAGGAGCTGTCACGGCTGACGAAGTAGCGGCCCGGGGCCACGGCCGGTGGCCCCACCGCCGGCTCAGTCCCCGCGATCGAAGGCCCCGGCCAGGCAGTCGGCGAGGCGCCGCGTGATCGTGCCGTCGGGGTCCAGGCGGGGGTTGAAGATCGCCACGTCGAGGCCGACGGCGCCGCCGTCGGACAGAGCCGTGCGCAGGACGGTCTCCAGCTCCTGCCAGGTCAGGCCGTCCGGCTGCCGGTAGTCGACGGCGGGCATGAGCGCGTCGTCCAGGACGTCGACGTCGAGGTGGGTCCAGTACCCGGCGCCCGCGCCGTCCCCGGTCAGCAGCCCGACCGCGCGCCGGGCCGCCTCGGTCGCGCCCAGGGCCCGGACGGTGTGCAGTTCCATCGCGTGCAGCGCCTCCGGCAGCGGCTGCATGCCGTACGCCGCGGACTCCTCCGCGTCCCGGAACCCCAGGGCGACGACGTCCTCGTCCCGCACCAGCGGGCCCCGGCCCTCCAGGTCGGCCAGCACGCGCGGCCCGCGCCCGGTGGCCAGGGCGAGTTCCATGGAGGCCACCTCCCCGGCCGGCTCCGCCGAGGGCTGGTAGAAGTCGGTGTGCCCGTCGAGGAACAGCAGACCGTGCCGGTCCCGGCGGCGCAGCGCGAGCAGGTTGCCGAGCAGCACGCTGCAGTCGCCGCCGAGCACGACGGGGAACCGGCCGTCATGGAGGACAGCGCCCACGGCGTCGGCCAGGGCGGCGGAGTAGGCGGCGATGCCGGCCGGGTTGAGGACCCCGGTGTCCGGGTCGCGCTCCGGGTCGTACGGCGGCGGCTCGACCCGGCCCGCGACCTCCGCGTCGAGCGCCTCGGCCAGCCCGGCCCCGAGCAGCGCCTCCGGCAGCTCCTCCACGCCGGTCGGCCGCAGCCCGAGCACGGACGGTGCCTCGATGATCGCCACGTTCCGCACGTCCGGCTCCTCCGTCGGCCGCCCTGTCCACGCCGCCGGGCCCATACGCCGGTGCGTATGGGCCCACCGTAAGCCGCGCGACGGCGTTCAGCAGTCCGGGCTACCGCCCGACCGGGCGGGGCGCGTGAGGCGGCACCGCCCTCTGCGCCCCCGGGCGCCGGCCGGGACGGGCCGTCTCAGTGCTCATGCCCGTCGTGCTCGTGCCCGTCGTGCTCATGCCCCTCGTGCTCGTGCCCCTGGTGTCCACGCCCCCCATGCCCGTGCACCCCGTTGGTCGCCGCGATCTTCTTCCACGACTTCGGCTGCGGCACCGTCCCCTTCTCCCCGGCCTTCGCCACCGCCGCGGCCCGAGCCGCCGGCGCCCCCGGCTTCGACGGCTGGAACAGCCACGTGTCGAACAGGGCGGCCAGGGGCTTGCCGGAGACCTCCTCGGCGTACCGCTGGAAGTCGGAGACCGACGCGTTGCCGTGGGCGTACTTCTGGGGCCAGCCCTTGAGGACGGCGAAGAACGCCTCGTCGCCGATCTCGTTCCGCAGCGCCTGCACCGCCAGGGCGCCCCGGTCGTACACCGCGATGTGGAACTGGTTGTCAGGGCCCGGATCGCCGGGCTTCACCGTCCAGAACGGGTCGTCGGCGGGGTGCGAGGCGTACACGTAGTCGGCGAGTTCCTGCGCCGTGCCCTCGCCCTCGTGCTCGGACCACAGCCACTGCGCGTACCGCGCGAACCCCTCGTTGATCCAGATGTCCTTCCAGCGCTTCAGGGACACCTCGTCCCCGTACCACTGGTGGGCCAGCTCGTGGACGACGAGGGACACGTTCGACCCGTTCGCGAACTGCCGCGGGCTGTAGAACGGCCGGGTCTGGGTCTCCAGCGCGTACCCGGTCGTGGTGTTCGGCACGTACCCGCCGAGCGCGTTGTAGGGGTACGGACCGAAGTACTCGCTCAGCCAGTCCACGATCTCCCCGCTGCGCTCGATGCTCGCGCGGGCCGCGCCGGCGTGGTCGCCCAGGTCCTTGCTGTAGGCGTTGACGACCGGGATGCCGCTCTCGGTCCTGCCGGTCGTGATGTCGAACTTCCCGACCGCCAGCGTGGCCAGGTACGTGGTCTGCGGCTTGTTGGAGCGCCAGTTCCACCGGGTCCAGCCGAGCCGTGAACTCGTCGACTGGAGCGTGCCGTTGGAGATGGCCTGGGTGCCGTCCGGGACCAGCACGGACACGTCGTAGGTGGCCTTGTCGAGCGGGTGGTCGTTGCTGGGGAACCACCAGGCCGCGGCCTCCGGCTCGTTCGCCGCGACGCCGCCGTCCGGGGTGCGGTGCCAGCTGGTGAAGCCGTAGGCCTGCTTCGAGGACGGCACCCCGCGGTAGCGCACGACGACCGTGATCGGCGTGCCCTTGGCCAGCGGCGTCTTCGGCGTGACCTCCAGCTCGTGCTCGCCCGAGGTCGTGAACGACGCCGCGGCCCCGTTCACGCGCACCTCGCTGACGTCCAGCAGGAAGTCCAGGTTGAAGCTGGACAGGTCCTGCGTGGTGCGGGCCACCAGGGTCGCCGTGCCCTCCAGCTCGTCCGTCGCCGGCTGGTACTTCAGCCTCAGGTCGTAGTGGGAGACGTCGTATCCGCCGTTGCCGTAGGCCGGGTAGTAGGGGTCGCCGATACCCGGAGCGCCAGGGGAGCGGGGAGCGGCTGATGCCGGGATCGCCAGCAGGAGGACGGCCGCTGCCAGGGCTCCCGGCGCGATGATTCTGCGGTGCACGCAAGGCTCCAAGTCGTAGGTGCCGAAGTCTGTCCGGAGCCTATTCACTCCCTGTGTCTCTGGTCATGTCCATGGCCCCTGCTGTCACACGATCGCCATTCGGCCGACATGAGGCTCCTGGCCCCTCGGTCGATTCAGGACACGCCGGTCCGTCAGTTGCCCTCTTCTGAACAGGAGTTCACCGATGTAGCGTCCGGCGCATGCCGAAACGCACGCGCTTCACGACCTGGAGACCGCTCGCGACGGCGGCCACGGCCGCCCTGATGGCCACCCTGCTCACCCCGGCGGCCGCACAGGCCGCACCACGCGGGAGCGAACCCGTCTACTCGTACGAGAAGGCCATCCGCGAGGCCGTCTGGGTGGACACCGGACTCGACGGTGACGGCGACGGAAAGGCCGACCGGGTCGCCGTCGACATCGTCCGCCCCCGCGAACCCGCCCGCCAGGGCCGGAAGATCCCCGTCATCATGGACGCCAGCCCGTACTACTCCTGCTGCGGGCGCGGCAACGAGAGCCAGAAGAAGACGTACGACGCGAACGGCGACGTCGTCCAGATGCCGCTGTTCTACGACAACTACTTCGTGCCGCGCGGCTACGCCTTCGTCGGCGTCGACCTGGCCGGAACCAATCGCTCGGACGGCTGCGTCGACGTCGGCGGCCGCTCCGACATCCAGTCCGCGAAGGCCGTCGTCGACTGGCTGAACGGCCGCGCCAAGGCCTACACCACCCGCACCGGCACCACCCGCGCCCAGGCCGGCTGGACCAACGGCCGCACCGGCATGATCGGCAAGAGCTGGGACGGCACCATCGCCAACGGCGTCGCCGCCACCGGCGTCAAGGGCCTGGAGACCATCGTCCCGATCAGCGCCATCTCCTCCTGGTACGACTACTACTTCCAGCAGGGCGCCCCGCTCTACGACTCCGGCCCCGACTGGCTCTCGAACTACGTCAACAGCCCCGACGCCCGCGCCGAGTGCGGTCCCGTCCAGCAGAAGCTCGTCGACGGCGCCCCGCGCACCGGCGACTGGACCCCGCTGTGGACCGAGCGCGACTACGTGAAGGCCGCGCGCAAGGTCCGGGCCAGCGTCTTCCTGATCCACGGCACGCAGGACCTCAACGTCCGCATGAAGCACGTCGGCCAGTGGTGGGACGCCCTCGCGAAGAACGGCGTCGAGCGCAAGATCTGGCTCTCCCAGACCGGCCACGTCGACCCCTTCGACTTCCGGCGCGCGGAATGGGTCGACACCCTGCACCGCTGGTTCGACCACGAACTCATGGGCTACGACAACGGCATCGACCGCGAGCCCATGGCCGACATCGAACGCCGGCCCGACCAGTGGGACACCTCCCGGACCTGGCCGCCCAGCGGCACCCGCGCCGCCACCCTGCGCCCGGACCGGGGCACCCAGGCCGGCGTCGGCACCCTCGGCCTGCACCGCGGCCACGGCACCGAGACCTTCACCGACGACCCGGCGCGCAGCGAGACCGACTGGGCCGCGCAGATCGACACGTCGACAGCGGAGAAGGCCGGGTTCGTCACCGGTCCGCTCACCCGCGACCTGCGCCTGTCCGGCTCCTCCGAGGTCACCGTCACCGCCACGCCCTCCACCCCGACGGCCCACCTCTCCGCCGTCCTCGTGGACGTCGGCCCCGCCACCATCCGCGACTACGCCGACGCCGACGAAGGCATCACCACCCTCCCCGACCGCACCTGCTGGGGCCCGAGCACCCCCGGCGACAGCTCCTGCTTCAAGGAGACGAAGGCGAAGACCGCCGACGTCGACTACACGGTCGTCAGCCGCGGCTGGGCCGACCTCGGCAACCACGCCTCGGACCTCGAGGGCGCCCCGCTCACCCCGGGCAAGCGGTACACGATCACCCTCGACCTGGCGGCCACCGACCACGTCGTGCCCAAGGGCCACCGCCTGGCGCTGATCGTCGCGGGCACCGACAAGGACCTCATCGACCCTCCCGCCGACCGCCCGAAGCTCACGCTCGACCTCTCCCGCACCTCGGCCCGGGTGCCGTTCGTCGGCGGCGCCACCGCCTTCGCGCGCGCCACCGAGGGCGCCGCGTCCGCCACGCCCGACGCCGGCGTCCTGGACGGCGTACGGGAACCGCGCACGACTCACCGCGTCCCGGAGGGAAGCCGGTGATCCGCGTCCGCGCTCTGGTCCTGACCGCCGTCGCACTCGCCGCATCCCTGGTCGCCGTCCCGGCGCAGGCCGCGACCACCGATCCGTCGCCCCGCACCGGCTTCGAGGAGACCGGCGGCGCCCGCTGGACCACCCAGCCCGAGGAACAGGACTTCCTCAAGGCCGTCGACCGGTCGAGCAGCCGCGTCTCCCTGACCCGTATCGGTACGACGAAGCAGGGCCGGCCGCTCCAGCTCGTCCGGATCGGCACCCGGCCCAGCCCCAGCACGGTGCTGCTCGTCTGCGCCCAGCACGGCGACGAGCCCTCCGGCCGCGAGGCGTGCCTGACCACGATCCGCGACCTCGCCCACGCCCGCGACAGCCGCACCCGGCGCTTCCTGGACCGCACCACGGTCCTCGTCGTGCCCACCGCCAACCCCGACGGCCGGGCGGCGAACACGCGCGGCAACAGCGACGGCGTCGACATCAACCGCGACCACCTCGCCCTGCAGACCGCGGAGGGCCGCGCCCTCGCCGCCGTCCTGCGCGACCACCGGCCCGACATCGTGTACGACCTGCACGAGTACGGCGCCACACCCCCCTACTACGACAAGGCCCTGTTCGACCTCTGGCCGCGCAACCCCAACACGCACGACGCGGTCCACGAGGAGGCGCGGACGCTGTCCGAGGCGTACGTCCGGCCGGCCGCGCACCGGGCCGGCCACTCGACCGGCACCTACGGCATCTGGACCGACCCGGTCACCGGCGAGCCGGTCAAACAGGTCGCCGGAGACGGACAAGAGCGCATTCTGCGCAATATGTCCGGCTTGAAACACTCCGTCGGCCTGCTCATCGAGAGCCGCGTCGACCCGCTCACCGACGCCGAGAAGGCGGACGAGGCGCTGAACAACCGGCGCCGGGTGAGCTCCCAACTGGCCGCCCTGAAGGGCTTGTTCGGCTACGCCGATGAGCGCCGCGGCAAGATCGAGGCGGCCACGGACCGGGCCCGGCTCACCGGGTACGCCGCCACCGGCCCGGTCTACGTCGGCGGCGCCGACAACGACCCGCCCGAACCGGCGGAAACCATAACGGACCCACCCTGCGGCTACCGGCTCACGGCCGCCCAGTACGCCGAGGTGGGCGACGAACTCGCCCTGCACGGCGTGCGCGTACGCAAGGACGCCGAGGGCGTGCTCGTCCCCGTGCGCCAGTCCCTGCGGGCGCTCGTCCCCCTGCTGCTCGACGACCGGGCCGAGTACCACCTCACAGGAGGTGCACACGAAACCACGTGCTGAGGGGGGTGAAAATCCGCCACACGTGGTAGCAGCGTTACGGAGGAACCGATCCTTCTCGCAGTCCCCGATGAAAGGTGCCGCCTGTGACGCAAGAACGACCAAGCGACAAGGACTCCCCCGAGGGAGCCGCGCTGCCGGGGTCGGAAGCGGGCCTGCCGGGCCAGACCCGGCCGCAGACCGACCGCATCGTCTTCGGCGTCACAGCGGTGCTCACCCTCGCCTTCGTGGTCTGGGGCGCCGCGGCGACCGACTCGCTCGAAGACGTCTCCACCAGCATGCTCAGCGGCCTGATGCACAACGGCGGCTGGGCGTTCATGCTCGCCGCCTCCGGCTTCGTCGTCTTCGCCCTGTGGCTCGCGATCAGCCGCTACGGCCGTATCCACCTGGGCGCGGAGGGCGAGGAGCCGGAGTTCCGCACGGTCTCCTGGGTCGCCATGATGTTCAGCGCCGGCATGGGCATCGGCCTGATGTTCTACGGCGTGAGCGAGCCGCTGTCGCACTACGGCGCGCCCCCGCCGGGTACGAACCCGGCCGACTCGGGCGATCGCATGGAGACGGCCATGGCCACCACCCTGTTCCACTGGACGCTCCACCCCTGGGCGATCTACGCCGTGGTCGGCCTCGGCATCGCCTACAGCACCTTCCGCAGGCGGCGCCGGCAGACCATCAGCGCCGTGTTCACCCCGCTCATCGGCAAGAAGAACGCGAACGGCGCCGCCGGCCGGGTCATCGACATCCTCGCGATCGTCGCGACCGTCTTCGGGTCCGCCGCCTCCCTGGGGCTCGGCGCGCTGCAGATCGGCTCCGGTGTGCAGGAGCTGAACTGGATGGACAAGGTGAGCACCGGGCTGCTCGTCGCGATCATCGCGGTGCTGACCCTGGCCTTCGTCGCGTCCGCGGTGTCGGGCGTGGAGAAGGGCATCCAGTGGCTGTCCAACACCAACATGGTGCTGGCGCTGGTGCTCGCCCTGTTCGTGTTCGTCGCGGGCCCGACCATCATCGTGCTCGACCTGCTGCCCACGTCCGTCTTCGCCTACCTCGGTGACCTGCCCCAGCTGGCCGGGCGCACCGAGGCCAGCGGCGGCGAGGGCGTCGCGGACTGGCTGGGCAGCTGGACCGTCTTCTACTGGGCGTGGTGGATCTCCTGGACGCCCTTCGTCGGCATGTTCATCGCCCGGATCAGCCGGGGCCGCACCATCCGGCAGTTCGTCGGCGGTGTCATCCTCGTGCCCAGCACGGTCAGCCTGATCTGGTTCGCGATCTTCGGCGGCTCGGCGATGAAGATGCAGGAGCAGGGGCGGCTCGGCAAGGAGGCGACCCCGGAGGGCCAGCTCTTCGGCGTGCTCCAGCAGTTCCCGATCGCCACCGTGACCAGCCTGCTCGTGATGATCCTGGTCGGCATCTTCTTCGTCTCGGGCGCGGACGCGGCCTCGATCGTGATGGGCACGCTGTCGCAGAAGGGCGCGCTCGAACCGGGCCGTCTGGTCGTGGTGTTCTGGGGCGTGGTCACCGGCGCGGTCGCCGCGATCATGCTCATGGTGGGCAGCGGGCAGGGCGACGCCCTGACGGGCCTGCAGAACCTCACGATCCTCGCGGCGGCGCCGTTCGTCGTCGTGATGACCTTCATGTGCGTCGCCCTCATGCGCGACCTGCGCCGCGACCCGGTCATCGTGCGCGAGCAGATGGGCTCCGAGGCCGTCGAACTGGCCGTCATCGAGGGCCACAAGAAGTACGACGGCGAGTTCCAGTTCCGCGTGGGCCCGGGCCGTGGCCCGGACGTGGAAGGCGACCCGATCGGCAAACACTGACGGAGACGACGGAGACGACGGAGAGGCGGAGGCGACCGGAGACGATCGAGCGACCCGGGCGCCTCCAACCGGGTCGCCCGGTCCTGGCGGCCCGGCCTCGGTCGTCCTCGGTCGTCCTCGGCCGACGGGGACCAGAGCCGATGACCAGCCGGGCCACGCCCCCCGCACTCAGCCGGTGACCAGCCGGGCCGCCTCTTCCATGCTCAGCCGGTGACCAGCCGGGCCGCCTCCTCCGCGCAGCCCCACGCCACCGTCACACCCCCGCCGCCATGGCCGTAGTTGTGGACCAGCAGCCGCCCGTCCGGCAGGGCATCGCGTTCCAGGCGGACCGCCGGCCGCGTCGGCCGCAGCCCGACCCGGTGCTCCAGCACCCGCGCCCCGGCCACCTCCGGCCGCAGCGCCGCGCAGCGCCGGACGATCGCCTCGGCCGTCGCGGGGTCGGGCTCCAGGGACCACGCGTCCTCCTCGGTCGTACCGCCGAGGACGAGCCCGCCCGGCTGCGGAAACATGTACGTGTGTTCCCCGGCCTCGTCCTCGGCGACCAGCCAGGTGTCGATCCCGGGGTTCTCCACCACGACCAACTGCCCGCGCACGGGCCGTACGGACGGATCCGGCACCAGCTCCCGCGCGGCGAGCCCCGTGCAGTTGACCACCACGGGCGCGTCGGCCTCCGTCAGGGAGGTCACCGTACGCGTCTCGACGACCCCGCCCGCCGCGACGAACCGCTCCCGCAGCCACGGCAGATGAGCCGGCATGTCGACGAGCGGCAGCCGGGCGTGGATGCCCGTCCCCGGGCCCTCGCCGGCCGTGGCCGCCCGCAGCCCCGGCACCCGCCCCGCCAGCCACCCGTCGACCTCGTCGAGCCGGGTGTCACCCATTACCCCTTCGACCATGCGTACGCCGGCCGGCTCGCTCCCCGCCGCCAGCTCCTCGTACACCTCCAGCGACCGCAGCGCCCAGGTACGGGCCAGCGCGACCGGCTCGATCCGGTACGGCCACCACAGCGCACCGGCAACGGCGGAGGTGGTCGCCTCGACGGCGTCCCGCGTCCAGACCCGCACCCGGCGCCCGCCCTCGGCGAGAACGACGCCGGTCGTCAGCCCCACGACCCCGCCACCGACCACCACGATCTCGTCACTCAGCTCACGTGCCATGGCCCGGACCGTAGCGGAATGTGTCATGCCGTGCTCACATCACGCGCAGTGTGGGGATACTCACAGCATGTGTGCCGCGTACACGACCTTCGGCCTGGCACCCGCGATGCGGGCCGGCGGAGTCCTCACCGACGGTGGCTACCAGGTCCACCGGGACTTCGTCGACTTCATCGTCGACGGGCGCCCGCTGCTGTTCCGGCTCTCCGACCTCGACGCGGTCTCCCCGCTCGCCGCCGACGTACCGCCCGCCATCTTCACCGCGCAGGTCCGCAGCCTGCTCCTGGAGAGCCCGGCGCCGCTGCCCGGCGGCCGGTACGTCGTCTACGGCTGCCCCGAGTGCGAGGACCTGGCCTGCGGGGCCGTCACCGCGGTCATCCTGCGGGACGGGGAGGACTTCATCTGGCGGGACTTCGCCTGGCAGACCGACGACCACGCCGACCTGGAGCGCAACGGCTACCACGGCATCGGCCCGTTCCGTTTCCGCGGCGCCGAGTACCGGGCGGCCCTCGGCGCCCTGCTCAACGGCTCCGCCCCCGACACCCGCCCCCGCGTCCTGCTGATCGGCGCCCGCGTCGCCGTCCTGGCCAAGCTCGCCGCGGCGTTACGCACCATCGGCGTCGGCGCCGACATCGCCCACGACGCCGACGGCGTGCCCGCCGACGAACTGCGCGGCTACGGCGCCGTCGCCTTCGGCCGGGGGATCGCCGAGCAGGAACGTGCCGCCGTCCGCCGCGCCTTCGAACGCGCCCGGGTCCCGGTCGCCTACGTCGACGGTCTCGCCCCGATCGTGCCGCTCCTCGTCGCCCAGATCGAACACGCCCTGGACCGCAGCCCGGCCGGACAACGCCGCCTCACCGCCCTGACCGCCGCCGACGGCGGAGCCGACGTCGAGGTCACCTCCGCCTGCCGGGTCACCCTCACCGCCTACCGCCTCGACCGGCTCTCCCGCACCCACGCCCACGAACTCTTCGACGGCGTCCTGGAACCCGGCCGCCACCGCATCGCCCTGGACACCAAGGCCGTCAAGGGGCAGTCCTTCCTCGTGGCCCGCACCTCCGGGAGCGTCCTGGTGACCGCCGTGGCCCAGGGAGCGGCCCACTAGGATCGGCGCTCTGATGACTGCCACCCTCGTCGCCAAGAACCTCGCCGCCGGCCACGGCGACCGCTCCCTGTTCACCGGGCTCGACCTCGTCGTCGCGCCCGGCGACGTGATCGGCCTGGTCGGAGCCAACGGCGCGGGCAAGTCCACCCTGCTGCGGATGCTCGCCGGACTCACCGCGCCCGAGCAGGGCGAACTGCGCCTGTCCCCGCCGGCCGCCACCGTCGGCCACCTCCCGCAGGAGCCGGAGCGCCGGCCCGGAGAGACCGTACGGGCGTTCCTCGCCCGCCGCACCGGCGTCGCCGAGGCGCAGCGGACCATGGACGAGGCCACGCAGGCCCTTGTCGACGGTGCCCCCGGCGCCGACGACGCCTACGCCACCAGCCTGGAGCGCTGGCTCGGCCTCGGCGGCGCCGACCTCGACGAACGGGCCGAGGAGGTCGCCGACTCCCTCGGCCTCGCGGTGGGCCTGGACCAGCCCATGACGTCCCTGTCCGGCGGCCAGGCCGCCCGCGCCGGCCTCGCCTCCCTGCTGCTGTCCCGCTACGACGTCTTCCTCCTGGACGAGCCGACCAACGACCTCGACCTGGACGGCCTGGAGCGCCTCGAACGCTTCGTGAGCGGCCTGCGCGCCGGCACGGTCGTCGTCAGCCACGACCGCGAGTTCCTCACCCGCACCGTCACCAAGGTCCTCGAACTCGACCTCGCCCAGCAGCAGATCACCCTCTACGGCGGCGGCTACGACGCCTACTTGGAGGAGCGGGACGTCGCCCGCCGGCACGCCCGCGACGAGTACGAGGAGTACGCCGACAAGAAGGCGGCCTTCCAGGACCGCGCGCAGATGCAGCGCTCCTGGATGGACAAGGGCGTGAAGAACGCGCGCCGCAAGGCCGGCAGCGACAACGACAAGATCGGCCGCAAGTTCCGCAGCGAGGCCAGCGAGAAGCAGGCCGCGAAGGCCCGCCAGACCCAGCGCATGATCGAGCGCCTCGACGTCGTCGAGGAGCCCCGCAAGGAGTGGGAACTGCGCATGGAGATCGCGTCGGCCCCGCGCTCGGGCGCCGTCGTCGCGACCCTGCGCGACGCCGAGGTGCGCCGCGGCGACTTCGTCCTCGGCCCGGTGTCCCTCCAGATCGACTGGGCGGACCGGGTGGCGGTGACCGGCGCGAACGGCGCCGGCAAGTCCACGCTGCTCGCCGCCCTGCTCGGCCGCGTCCCGCTCGACGCCGGGCACGCCGCGCTCGGCTCGGGCGTGCTGCTCGGCGAGGTCGACCAGGCCCGCAAGCTGTTCCACGGCGAGGAGTCCCTGCTCGACGCGTTCCGTGCGGCCGTCCCGGACACCGAGCCGGTCGAGGTGCGCACCCTCCTGGCCAAGTTCGGCCTCAAGACGGACCACGTCCTGCGCCCCGCGGCGACCCTCTCCCCGGGCGAGCGCACCAGAGCGGCCCTGGCGCTGCTCCAGGGCCGGGGCGTCAACCTCCTGGTCCTCGACGAGCCCACCAACCACCTCGACCTGCCCGCCATCGAACAACTGGAGTCGGCCCTCGACGCCTACGAGGGCACCCTCCTGCTGGTCACCCACGACCGCCGCATGCTGGACGCCGTGCACGTGACGCGCCGCCTGGAGGTGGCGGACGGCAAGGTGACCGAGCGCTAGACAGCGGCCAGACGCCTGGCGAGGGAGGGGTAGTCGACGACGAACCCCTCCTCGTCGAACTCCAGGTCGCTGTGGAAGTCACCGGAGGCGTACCGGACCCGCCCGGGCCGGAGATGCGTGTACGTCTGCCGCGACGGCCGCACCGTCAGGTCCGGCACGGACACCCAGGCCATCAGCAACTCCACCTCGCCCGGCCCGCGATGCAGCCCGTGCCGCAGCACCGGCATGCTGTTGGTCAGCGGAGACAGCCCGAGATCGCAGTCGAGGGCTCCGTCGACGGCCGGGAGCCGCTCGCCGTCCACGGTCCACGCGCCTCCGCCGTCGTGCCGCAGATCGAGCGTGCGGCTGCCGGCGCCGGACTCGACCGTCACCCGCAGCCGACGGGTGACCAGCCCGTCGCCCGCGTCGAGGTCGTACGTGACCCAGTAGGGCTCCGGATCGGTCCCGACGGCCCGCCCACGCGCCCGCAGCACACCGTCGCCCGCCTGGGCCCAGGCGGTCTCGAAACCCCGGCTGGCGGACACTTCCCAGGTGAGGATGCGTGCAGCAGACATAACGCCCAGTCTAGATCCGTCCCCTGAGGGGCGCGGGGAACTGCGCGACCGGCCACGACGGCCCCGCAGCTCCGCACTGCCGACCGGCGCAGCCGTCAGCGCTTGCCGTTCTTCTGGTCCAGCAACCCGGCCCGGCGCAGAGCATCGGCCATCGCACTGTTCGCCGGCGCCGGCGCCTGACGCGACCCGCCGCCCTGGCCGCCGCGACCGCCGCCCTGGCCGCCGCGACCACCGCCCTGCCGCTGCTGCGGCGGCCGCCCGCCCCGCTGCCGGCGCTCGCCCGGGCCGCCGGCCTGGCCGCCCTGCGGGGCCGCCTCGTCGTCCAGCCGCAGCGTCAGCGAGATCCGCTTGCGCGGGATGTCGACGTCGAGGACCTTCACCTTGACGATGTCGCCGGGCTTCACCACGTCCCGCGGGTCCTTGACGAACGTCTTCGACATCGCGGACACGTGCACCAGGCCGTCCTGGTGGACACCGACGTCCACGAACGCCCCGAACGCGGCCACGTTCGTCACGACGCCCTCCAGGACCATGCCGGACGACAGGTCGGAGATCTTCTCGACGCCCTCCTTGAAGGCGGCCGTCTTGAAGGCCGGACGCGGGTCGCGGCCCGGCTTCTCCAGCTCCTTGAGGATGTCGGTGACGGTCGGCAGACCGAACGTCTCGTCCACGAACTCCTGCGGCTTCAGCGAACGCAGCACCGCCGTGTTGCCGATGAGGCCGGCGACCTCCTGCCCGGTGGTCTTGACCATGCGCCGGACCACCGGGTACGCCTCCGGGTGCACACTGGACGCGTCCAGCGGGTCGTCACCGCCGCGGATCCGCAGGAAGCCCGCGCACTGCTCGTACGCCTTCGGGCCGAGGCGCGCCACCTTCTTCAGCTCGCTGCGGGACTTGAACGGCCCGTTCGCGTCCCGGTGCGCCACGATGTTCTCGGCGAGTCCGGAGGTGATGCCGGAGACCCGGGCGAGCAGCGGCGCCGACGCCGTGTTGACGTCCACGCCCACGCCGTTCACACAGTCCTCCACCACCGCGTCCAGCGAGCGCGACAGCTTCACCTCGGACAGGTCGTGCTGGTACTGGCCGACACCGATCGACTTCGGGTCGATCTTCACCAGCTCGGCCAGCGGGTCCTGGAGGCGGCGGGCGATCGACACGGCGCCGCGCAGCGACACGTCCATGTCGGGCAGCTCCTGCGAGGCGAAAGCGGACGCCGAGTACACCGACGCGCCGGCCTCGGACACCATCACCTTCGTGAGGTTCAACTCCGGGTGCCTGGCGATCAGTTCCCCGGCGAGCTTGTCGGTCTCGCGCGAGGCCGTGCCGTTGCCGATGGCGATCAGCTCGACCGCGTGCTCCTTCGCCAGCCGGGCCAGCTTGGCGATGGCCTCGTCCCACCGGTTGGCCGGGACGTGCGGGTGGATGACGTCCGTGGCGACGACCTTGCCGGTCGCGTCCACCACGGCGACCTTCACGCCCGTACGGAAACCGGGGTCCAGGCCGAGCGTCGCGCGGGTGCCCGCCGGGGCCGCGAGCAGCAGGTCGCGCAGGTTCGCCGCGAAGACCCGCACCGCCTCGTCCTCGGCGGCCGTGCGCAGCCGCAGCCTCAGATCGATGCCCAGGTGGACGAGGATGCGGGTGCGCCACGCCCAGCGGACCGTGTCGGTCAGCCACTTGTCGGCGGGGCGGCCCCGGTCGGCGATCCCGAACCGGTTGGCGACGATCCCCTCGTACGACGACGGGCCGTCCGTCGGCTCCTCGGGTTCCAGGACGAGGTCGAGGACCTCCTCCTTCTCGCCGCGCAGCATCGCGAGGACGCGGTGCGAGGGCAGCTCCGTGAACGGCTCGGCGAAGTCGAAGTAGTCGGCGAACTTGGCGCCCGCCTCCTCCTTGCCCTCCCGCACCTTGGCGGCCAGCCGCCCGCGCACCCACATGCGCTCGCGCAGCTCGCCGATCAGGTCGGCGTCCTCCGCGAACCGCTCGGTGAGGATGGCCCGGGCGCCGTCGAGGGCGGCCTGGGGATCGGCCACGCCCTTGTCCGCGTCGACGAACGCGGCGGCCGCGGCGAGGGGCTCGACACCCGGATCGGCGAGCAGCCCCTCCGCCAGCGGCTCCAGACCCGCTTCGCGCGCGATCTGCGCCTTCGTGCGCCGCTTGGGCTTGTACGGGAGGTAGATGTCCTCCAGGCGCGCCTTCGTCTCGGCGGCCCGGATCCGCGCCTCGAGTTCGTCGGTGAGCTTGCCCTGCTCACGCACCGACTCCAGGATCGCGGCGCGCCGCTCCTCCAGCTCCCGCAGGTAGCGCAGCCGCTCCTCGACCGTGCGCAGCTGCGCGTCGTCGAGCATCTCGGTCGCTTCCTTGCGGTAGCGGGCGATGAAGGGCACCGTAGAACCGCCGTCGAGCAGTTCCACGGCAGCCCTGACCTGCCGCTCCCGTACGCCGAGCTCCTCGGCGATCCTGCCTTCGATGGACCCTACGCTGATGGACCCGTTGGACCCGGGTGTCGTCACGATCCCGTACCGCCTTCTCCACTGAGGTTGCGCGGCAATTGTGGCAGGTGACACCGACACTCGGGGATCAGGGCGGCACGCGGCAGGCCGGCGGCCGGGTCAGGCCCTGCGGCTGCGGGTGGAGGACGAGGCCCCGCCGAAGAGCCGGGCCAGGGCCCGGAAGGGCAGCGTCACGACGGTGGCGATGGCCCCGCCGATCTGGCGCAGCACGTCTGCGATAGCACGGAACACGTAATTCCCCTTTCCTCTCCCGACCGCACCGGCCGGGAGAGACCGGGTACCTCGCCGACGCCCCACCATGCGTCACGGCCGAACACATGTACCCGGCAGTGCTCGAACGGGAGCGCAGTGGTCCTCGGGGCGGCCCTGGAAGCGCCCCTCAGCCCTTGCCGATGAGATCCGCCGGGAACGCCCCCGCCCCGAGCGCCGCGCGCGCGAACGCCCCGCCCAGCTCGGTCAGCCGGGCCACGCCCTCCGCACCCAGATGCTCGTAGGGGGCCCGGTCCAGGCGGTCCGTCTCCTGCTCGATCTCCTGGCGCAGGGCGGCACCGCGCTCGGTGAGCTCGCCGGCCGCGTCCAGCAGCCCGCGCTCACGCAGGCGGTCCCTCGTCGCGTCCCACTCCTCCTGGGTCCAGCCCCGGGTGCCGAACACCCACTTCGGTGTCATGCCCTTGCCCGTCGCCGTATGGGTCACCAGCGCTTCCAGCCCGTCCAGTCCAGCGGACACCAGAGCGGCCAGGTGCCCATCGCCCCGGTGCTCGCGCAGCAGCGTCGCCGCGTGCCAGTACGCGAGGTGCGGCTCCTCGGGGACGGGCAGGTCGGCGTGGGCGGCGTACAGCGGCCGCGCCTCACGGGAACAGGCCTCGGCGGCGCGCAGCGCGAGCCGCGCGGCCTCGGCCATCTCCGCCGACGCCACGGCCTCCTCGCCCAGCAGCCGGCGCAGCGTCGCGTCGACCGCACGCGCGCGTGCCGCCAGCACCCGGCCGGGCGTGGCGCTCTCCCAGACCGCCGGCACGTGCCGGGCGACCAGCTCGTACTTGTAGTTGTAGAAGGCCGCCGCGACCACCCCGGCCCCGACCGGCCCGAGGGCGGCGGCGCGCACGGCGAAGTTCACGGCCCGGGGGTCGGTGACCCCGACAGCACCCAGTTCGCGTCCCAGGTCGGGCGAGAAGTAGTGCGTGGAGTGCAGGGAGTTGAGCACGTTGTGGCAGCGTCGGCCGGCGCGCGGCTCGAGGGCGGCAGTCGTCATGACGGGCACGTTACCAACCGCTTGGTATGCCCTCTGTGGTCGTGCGGGCCATGGCAGGAAAGGTGGGGAACTCGTCATTGCGGCCGTCGTCCGCGCTCCCGAAGAATCGACGGCATGGCCCAGCACACCGTTCTCGCCGTGCTCTTCGACGGCGTGCAGAGTCTCGACGTCACCGGGCCCGTGGAGGTCTTCGCGGGCGCCGAGCTGTATTCCCCGGGGACGTACCGGATCCGCACGGCCGCCCTGGACGGCAGGCCCGTGCGGACCACCAGCGGCCTGACGCTCGTCCCCGACGAGTCCCTGGCCACGGCGCACGACCCCGACATCCTGCTCGTCCCCGGCGGGACGGGCAGCCTGCGGCCCGACCCGCGCCTGGTCGACTGGGTGCGCGAGCACGGGCCGCGCGCCGCGCGCCTGGTCTCCGTGTGCACCGGCGCGGCCGTGCTCGCCGCGGCGGGCCTCCTCGACGGCCGCCGCGCCACGACCCACTGGGCGTACTGCGACCGGCTCGCCCGCGACCATCCGGCCGTCGAGATCGACCCCGACCCCGTCTACGTACGAGACGGGCACATCGCCACCTCGGCCGGTGTCACCGCCGGCATCGACCTCGCCCTCGCCCTGGTCGAGGAGGACCTGGGCCGGGACGCCGCCCTCACCATCGCCCGGCACCTGGTGGTGTTCCTGCGCCGGCCCGGGAACCAGGCGCAGTTCAGCGCCCAGCTCGCGGCCCAGACCGCACACCGCGAGCCCCTCCGGGACGTCCAGCGGTTCATCGGCGAGCGCCCGGACGCCGACCTCTCCATCGCCGCCCTCGCCGCCCGCGCCCGCCTCTCACCCCGCCACTTCGCCCGCGCCTTCCGCGCCGAGACCGGCATGACGCCGGGCCGCTACGTGGACCGCGTCCGCCTCGAACACGCCCGCCGCCTGCTGGAGGACACCTCCGACGGCGTCGAGGAGATCTCCCGCGCCAGCGGCTACGGCACGCCGGAGGCCATGCGCCGCGCCTTCGTCAAGGCCCTCGGCACGCCCCCGGCGGAGTACCGCCGCCGCTTCCGCCCCGCGTCGACGCCCTGAGCCCGTCGCACCCATCAGAAGGGACCCCATGCAGATCGCCATCGTCCTCTACGACCGCTTCACCGCCCTCGACGCCGTCGGCCCCTACGAGACCCTCGGCCGGATCCCGGACGCGGAGACGGTCTTCGTCGCCGAGGAGTCCGGCCCGGTGCGGAACGACTCGGGCAACCTCGCGCTCACCGCCGACCGGGCCCTGGCGGACGTACCGCACCCCGACATCATCGTCGTCCCCGGCGGCCCCGGCCCCCTCCCGCTGGCGGCCGACGGGCCCCTGCTCACCTGGCTGCGCACCGCCGACGCCACCAGCACCTGGACGACGTCCGTGTGCACCGGCTCCCTGCTGCTCGCCGCCGCCGGACTCCTCCGGGGCCGCCGCGCCACCTCCCACTGGCTGGCCCTGGAGGAGCTGAGGCGCCGCGGCGCCGAGCCCACGGGGGAGCGGGTCGTCACCGACGGCAAGTACGTCACCGCGGCCGGCGTCTCCTCCGGCATCGACATGGGACTGACTCTCCTCGGCCGCATCGCCGGCGACACCCACGCGCAGATCGTCCAGCTCGCCACCGAGTACGACCCGCAGCCGCCCTACGACGCCGGATCGCCCGAGAAGGCCCCCGCGCACGTCGTCGAACTGCTCCGGTCGCACGCCGGCCTCACCCTGACGTAGGCACGCTCCAGCCGAACCGCGGCTGCCTGCGCTCCAGGAACGCGGCGACACCCTCCGCGGTGTCGCCGCTCGCGCGCGCCTGCCCGGCCCAGTGCGCGTCCCGGTCCGTACGCCCGTCCGCGAACTCCTTGGCCGCCGCCTGGGTCAGCTGTGAACGGGACACCAGGATCCGGGTGAACTCGGCGACCCGCTTGCCGAGTTCACCCTTGGGCAGCACCTCGTCGACGAGGCCGGTGCGCAGCGCCCGCGTCGTGTCGATCAGCTCGCCGGAGAACAGCAGGTACTTGGCCGTGGCCGGCCCCACCAGGGACACCAGGCGCCGGGTCGAGGACGCCGGGTAGACGATGCCGAGCTTCGCGGGCGTCACCCCGAACAGCGCGCCTTTCTCGGCGAACCGCAGATCACAGGCCGCCGCGAGCTGTGCCCCGCCGCCCACGCAGTGACCGCGGATCGCCGCCACGGTCGGCTTGGGGAACGCGGCGAGCGCCTCCTCGGCCCGCACGGCCAGCCCCTGAGCCTCCTCCGGCGAGCCCCGCAGCGTCGAGATGTCGGCCCCGGCGCAGAACGTCCCGCCCTCGCCGGTCAGCACCAGTGCCCGCACGGCCGGATCGCCCGCCGCCTGAGCCAGCAGCGGCGGCAGGGCGCGCCACATCGCGGCCGTCATGGCGTTGCGCTTCCGCGGATGGCGGATGACGACCGTCGCCACCGAGTCGGCGACGCTGTACTGCACCTGCGGTTCCATGCGCCGGATGCTATCCGGATGCCAAACCCGTACAACCCGAATAGTTCGCCGAGACGGCACAACAGGGACAGGAGCAGTCCCACAACTGACCGTGTCATACGCCAACGGTCAGAAGTGCTCGATAGTTGCTGACTTCTGTTCAGGCCTGGGGTGCGGAGCGCATCGTTACCAACACTCGAGGTGTGGCGACAATCGAGCGCGAGGGTGGCGACCGGACGATGGACGACGACGGGCGCGGGTTCGGCCCACGCCCAGAGGGCGGCGCGGCGCCCCTCGGCCCCGGGCCCGTGGATCCGCTGCCGTACGAAGGGGTCTGGCGCTTCACCGCACCCGCGGTCGACGCCTCGGTGCCGCAGGCGCGGCACGCCGTACGGGACCTGCTGCTGCGTCAGGGGGTGCCCGTCTCGGACGACCTGGCCCAGGGGCTGCTGCTGATCGTCTCGGAACTGGTGACGAACGCCGTGAAGCACGCGGCCGTCCTGTCGCCGACGATCGCCGTCGAGGTGGCCGTCGGCGCCGAGTGGATCCGCGTGGCCGTGGAGGACAACCACCCCTACCGGCCGACGGCCCTGGAGGCCGACCACGGCCGGACCGGCGGCCGCGGACTGCTCCTCGTCCGCGAGATCACCCACGAGGCGGGCGGCGCCTGCGAGGTCGAGTACACCGCGAGCGGCGGCAAGGTGATCTGGGCCGCCCTGCCGCTCAAACCCGCGCGCTACTCCTAGGGGGTGTCCGGGCCCTCGTCACCAGCCGGCCGACGGGCCCGTCAGCTCCCTGATCGCCGGCCGGGCCGCGTCCAGGACGGTCATGAACCAGGACGAGAAGGTGTCCTTGGCGTGCCGCTCCGCCAGCTCCGGCGGGGTCACGAACGCCGTCGACGCCACCTCCTCCGGGTCCGGCCGCAGCACGGCCTGCAGCATGCCGACGAAGAGGTGGTTGTACTCCTGCTCCACCAGGCCCGACTCCGGGTCGGGGTGGTTGTAGCGGACCGTGCCCGCCTCCGCCAGCAGGGACGGGGAGGCGCCGAGCTCCTCGAACGTCCGCCGCGCCGCCGCCGCGAAGGGCGCCTCCCCGGGGTACGGGTGGCCGCAGCAGGTGTTGGACCACACACCGGGGGAGTGGTACTTGCCCAGGGCGCGCTGCTGGAGCAGCAGCCGGCCGTACTCGTCGAAGAGGAACACCGAGAACGCGCGGTGCAGTTGGCCGGGCGGCTGGTGGGCGGCGAGCTTCTCCGCCGTGCCGATCGTCACGCCGTCCTCGTCGACCAGTTCCAGCAAAATCGCGTCTGCGGCGCCGTTCGACGGGCTGTGCGTCGCGGTGGCAGGTGTGATCGGCATACCCATCCTTCACATCGGTCTTCGCGCCCCAAGTCTGCCGTACGAATCCGGCACTCCCGGCACTTCGCGGCCCGCCCGCATGTCCCGCGCGGCGGCACGGGGGCGGACGGCGCCGCTCGGACGCCGGAAAGAGGGGCCCAGTAGGTGATCGTGCCCGGCGCGACGGGCCGAAAATCGTTCCCGGCGGTGCCGGGGGAGGCGGGGCGCGGGCGTGCGCCGGAGGCTCGCGTCACCCGGCGCACTCCCATCGGAACGCGCCCCACCAGCCTCAGGCGCCTCGTCAGGCGGCGCGTCAGTGGCAGAGGTGCGCCTCGTGCTCGGCGTGCCCGCCCGGCTCCAGCTGGAAGGTGCAGTGCTCCACGTCGAAGTGGTCACCGAGGCAGCCCTGCAGCTCGTGGAGCATCTTCTCGTGGCCTATCGCGCTCAGCGCCTCCGAGCTGACCACCACGTGCGCCGACAGCACCGGCATGCCGGAGGTGATCGTCCAGGCGTGCAGGTCGTGGACGTCCTCCACGCCCTCCGTCGCCAGGATGTGGGCCCGTACCTCCGCCATGTCGACGCCCTTGGGCGCCGCCTCCAGCAGCACGTCGAGGGTCTCGCGCAGCAGCTTCCACGTCCGGGGCGCGATCATCAGGGCGATGACGAGCGAGGCGATCGGGTCGGCGGCCTGCCAGCCCGTGAGCATGATGATCACGGCCGAGACGATCACCGTGACCGAGCCGAGGGCGTCGGCCGCCACCTCCAGGAACGCGCCGCGCACGTTCAGGCTCTCCTTCTGCCCGCGCATCAGCAGCGACAGCGACACCAGGTTGGCCACCAGTCCGATCACACCGAACACCACGGTCAGCCGGCCCTCGGTGTGGGCCGGCGTGATGAAGCGCTGGACCGACTCGTAGACGACGTACCCGCCGGCCCCGAGCAGCAGCAGGCAGTTGGCCAGGGCGGCGAGGATCTCGGCGCGGGCGTAGCCGAAGGTGGCCCGGTCACTGGGCGGGCGGTTCGCGAAGCGGATCGCGAGCAGCGCCATGCCCAGGCCCAGGGCGTCGGTCGCCATGTGCGCCGAGTCCGCGACGAGCGCGAGCGAGTCGGCGAGGACACCGCCGACGATCTGGACGACCACGATGCCGAGCGTGATCGCCAGCGCGACCCGCAGCCGGCCGCGGTACGCCGAGGTCGCCGTACCGCCGGCCGCCGCGCCGTGCGCGTGCCCGTGATCGTGCCCTGCCCCCATGAAAAGCCACCCTCCGGTGTCCGCCTGATCGTGCTCGGGCACCCCAGTGAACTACGGGGAGGGGGTATGTGCAACGCGGCACTGAACACCGTTGTCATCTGCCCTGACCTGCGGAAACGAAGCGCAGGTCAGGGCACCCTCAGTGCCTCAGGAGCCGTTTCCGGAGCCGTGGTGCAGCAGCCAGCCCCGCCACGCCGACTCGGCCATCTCGCGCACCCCGCGCCGGGCGGTCCAGCCGAGCTCCTCCGCCGCCCGCGCGGCGGACGCGACCGCCCGGGGCGCGTCCCCGGGGCGGCGCCCCTCGACGACCGGAGGGCGCCGGTCACCGGTCACCTCGCCGATGACCGTGATCAGCTCGCGCACCGAGACGCCCTCGCCGCGCCCGATGTTGACCGTCAGATCACCGGCGCGACCGCCCCCGGCGAGCCGCCGGGCCGCCGCGAGATGCGCCTCGGCCAGGTCGGCGACGTGGATGTAGTCACGGATGCACGTGCCGTCCGGGGTCGGGTAGTCGTCGCCGAAGATCCTCGGCGCCTCGTCGCGGGTCAGCCGGTCGAAGACCATCGGGACGATGTTGAACACGCCCGTGTCCGCCAGCTCCGGCGCCGCCGCGCCCGCCACGTTGAAATACCGCAGACAGACGGTGGAGATCCCGTGCGCCCGGCCCGCCGCCCGCACCAGCCACTCCCCGGCGAGCTTGGTCTCGCCGTACGGGTTCACCGGGGCGCAGGGCGTCTCCTCCGTGATCAGGTCCACACCCGGGTCGCCGTACACGGCCGCCGACGAGGAGAACACGAAGCGCTCGATCCCCGCCTCGGCGACCGCGTCCAGCAGGGTCACCAGACCGCCGACGTTCTCCCGGTAGTACCGGGTCGGCTGCGCCACCGACTCGGCGACCTGCTTGCGCGCCGCGAGGTGCACCACACCCGTCACGCCGGCTTCCGCGAACACCCGCTTCAGCAGGTCCCCGTCGAGCGACGAGCCCTCGATCAGCGGGACGCCGGACGGCAGCCGGGCGGGCACCCCGGCCGAGAGGTCGTCCAGGGCGACGACGGACTCGCCGGCCTCCGTCATGGCCCTGGCCACGTGGGCCCCGATGTAGCCGGCCCCGCCGGTGATCAGCCAAGTCATGGTCGTCCACCCTATGCGGCCACGGCCGGAGCCCGCGCGATGTCCCCGATGTCCGGTCTGTGCGGCGCGGTTTGTGGGGCGGGCCCCGGATCCACGATGATGATCGCGGCAGGGGTCTGTGCGAACCACGTCGATCCATCCGCCGAACGGGCGGTGAACGTGGCCTTCCCGGCATCCGATAGCCTCTGCCGACATGCCGCCCGGGAGCCACCGGCGCGGGCGCCCCCACCATGCACCTCACTGGCGCGGACGCGTCGGTACCCAGGGAGTGAATTCGGTTGTCGACCGCCATCCTCACCGGTCAGCCGGTCCCCGGATCGTCGATCGAGGGCGACCTGCGGTCCCTCGGGTTCGACGTGCGGACCGCGGCCGACGCCGCCGAGGCCGAGACGCTGCTCGCCGAGGTGCCGTTCGAGGAGCGGGTCGCCCTGGTCGACGCCCGGTTCGTGGGCCATGTGCACGCGCTGCGCCTCGGCCTCACCGACCCCCGCTTCCCGCTCGCCGCGATCCCCGGCGCCGTCACCGCCCAGCCGGCCGGCCGCCAGGCCCTGACCCGGGCGATGGCCCGCGAGAACTCCGCCGGCGCCGGCACCACCCTCGTCGGCAGCCTCGCCGACCGCATCCTCACCGCCCTGGACGCCGACGGCACCGACGTGCACCGCCCGGAGCTGGGCAGCCTCGTCGCCGCCGTCCCCGCCGACCCGCAGGCCCGCAACGAGGCACGGCAGGCGGTGGCCGACGTGGACGACGAGGCCGTCCGCCTGAAGTCGGCCGTGAAGGCCCGCGACGGCTTCTTCACCACCTACTGCGTCAGCCCGTACTCCCGGTACATCGCCCGCTGGTGCGCCCGCCGCGGCCTGACCCCCAACCAGGTCACCACCGCCTCCCTGCTCACCGCGCTCATAGCGGCGGCCTGCGCCGCCACCGGCACCCGCGGCGGCTTCGTCGCGGCCGGCGTCCTGCTGATCGCGTCCTTCGTGCTGGACTGCACCGACGGCCAGCTCGCCCGCTACTCCCTGCAGTACTCCACGCTCGGCGCCTGGCTCGACGCCACCTTCGACCGGGCCAAGGAGTACGCCTACTACGCCGGACTCGCCCTCGGCGCGGCCCGTGGCGGCGACGACGTCTGGGCGCTCGCCCTCGGCGCGATGGTCCTGCAGACCTGCCGGCACGTCGTGGACTTCTCCTTCAACGAGGCCAACCACGACGCCACCGCCAACACCAGCCCCACCGCCGCCCTCTCGGACAAGCTCGACAGCGTCGGCTGGACGGTCTGGGTACGCCGCATGATCGTCCTGCCCATCGGCGAGCGCTGGGCGATGATCGCGGTCCTCACGGCCGCCACGACCCCGCGCATCACCTTCTACGCGCTGCTCATCGGCTGCGCCTTCGCGGCGACGTACACCACGGCCGGCCGCGTCCTGCGCTCCCTGACCCGCAAGGCCCGGCGGACCGACCGGGCCGCCCGGGCACTGGCCGACCTGGCCGACAGCGGGCCGCTGGCAGCCGGGCTGGCCTCGGTACTGCGCAGGCTGCCCGCGAAGGGGCCGCTCGGGGCACGCGCCTTCGTCGCCCTGCCCGGCGCCGCGCTGGTGGTGCTCGCCGCCGCCCTGGAGGGGTACGGCAGCGCCCTGCCCGTCGCGCTGGCCGCGCTGTACGTCCTCACCTCCGCCGCGGCCGTCGCCCTGCCCCTCAAGGGCGCCCTCGACTGGCTCGTCCCCCCGCTCTTCCGCGCCGCCGAATACGTCACCGTCCTGGTCCTCGCAGCCAAGGCGGACGTGAACGGCGCCCTTCCTGCGGCTTTCGGGCTGGTGGCCGCGGTCGCCTACCATCACTACGACACGGTGTACCGCATCCGCGGCAACGCCGGCGCGCCCCCCGCCTGGCTGGTGCGTTCCCTCGGGGGGCACGAGGGACGGACGCTGCTCGTCACCGTCCTCGCCGCGCTGCTCACCGCCTCGCAGTTCACGGTCGCGCTCACGGCTCTCGCCGTGGCCGTGGCCCTGGTGGTGCTCGTCGAGAGCATCCGCTTCTGGGTGTCCGCAGGGGCGCCCGCCGTACACGATGAAGGAGAACCCGCATGATCGGCCTCGTGCTGGCGGCCGGCGCCGGACGGCGTCTGCGCCCCTACACCGACAGCCTTCCCAAGGCGCTGGTGCCGGTGGGGCCCGCGGGCATAGAGGGCGAACCAACGGTTCTCGACCTGACCCTCGCCAACTTCGCCGAGGTCGGCCTCACGGAAGCCGCGATCATCGTCGGGTACCGCAAGGAGGCCGTCTACGCGCGCAAGGACGCGCTGGAGCAGAAGTACGGCCTCAAGCTCACCCTCATCGACAACGACAAGGCCGAGGAGTGGAACAACGCCTACTCCCTGTGGTGCGGGCGTGACGCCCTCAAGGACGGCGTGATCCTCGCGAACGGCGACACCGTCCACCCGGTCTCCGTCGAGAAGACGCTGCTCGCCGCGCGCGGCGAGGGCCGTCGCATCATCCTCGCCCTGGACACGGTCAAGGACCTGGCCGACGAGGAGATGAAGGTCGTCGTCGACCCCGCCCGGGGCATGACGAAGATCACCAAGCTGATGGACCCCGCTGAGGCCACCGGCGAGTACATCGGCGTCACCCTCATCGAGGGCGACGCGGCCCCCGAACTGGCCGACGCGCTCAAGACCGTGTGGGAGACCGACCCGCAGCAGTTCTACGAGCACGGCTACCAGGAGCTGGTGAACCGCGGCTTCCGGATCGACGTGGCGCCGATCGGCGACGTCAAGTGGGTGGAGATCGACAACCACGACGATCTCGCCCGTGGACGGGAGATCGCATGCCAGTACTGACCCGGCTCATCCCCTCGCCGCTCGTCGTGGACATCCGCCCGGGTGCCCTCGACGACCTGGCGTGCGTCCTCGCCGACGAACGCATCTCGCACTCCGGCCGCCTCGCCGTCGCCGTCAGCGGCGGCTCCGGCGCGAAGCTGCGCGAGCGCATCTCGCCGAGCATGCCCGGCGCCACCTGGTACGAGGTCGGCGGCGGCACCCTCGACGACGCTGTCCGGCTGGCCAGTGACATAAAGGCCGGCCACTACGACGCGGTCGTCGGCCTCGGCGGCGGCAAGATCATCGACTGCGCCAAGTTCGCCGCGGCGCGCGTCGGCCTGCCCCTGGTCGCCGTGCCCACGAACCTCGCGCACGACGGCCTGTGCTCGCCGGTCGCCACCCTCGACAACGACGCGGGCCGCGGCTCCTACGGCGTGCCGAACCCGATCGCGGTCGTCATCGACCTGGACGTCATCCGCGAGGCCCCGGTCCGCTTCGTCCGCGCCGGCATCGGTGACGCCGTCTCCAACATCTCGGCGATCGCCGACTGGGAGCTGGCCAACCGGGTCAAGGGCGAGCGGATCGACGGCCTGGCCGCGGCCATGGCCCGCCAGGCCGGGGAGGCCGTCCTGCGGCACCCGGGCGGCATCGGGGACAACGACTTCCTCCAGGTGCTCGCCGAGGCGCTCGTCCTCAGCGGCATCGCCATGTCGGTCTCGGGCGACTCGCGGCCGTCCTCCGGGGCGTGCCACGAGATCAACCACGCCTTCGACCTGCTCTACCCGAAGCGGGCCGCCGCCCACGGCGAGCAGTGCGGTCTCGGCGCGGCCTTCGCGATGTGGCTGCGCGGGGCGCACGAGGAGTCGGCGTACATGGCGGAAGTCCTGCGCCGGCACGGTCTGCCCGTGCTGCCGGACGAGATCGGCTTCACCACGGACGAGTTCGTCAAGGCCGTCGAGTTCGCCCCCGAGACCCGGCCCGGCCGCTACACCATCCTCGAACACCTCGACCTGAACACCGAACAGATCAAGGACACCTACACCGACTATGTCAAGGCCATCGGTAGCTGAACTACGCCCCGTCGTTCACCCCGCAGGGGTGAAGGACCGGCGCAGCGGTGAGCACTGGATGGGACGCCTCTACATGCGCGAGGTGTCCCTGCGGGTCGACCGCTACCTGGTCAACACCAGGGTCACGCCCAACCAGCTCACGTACCTGATGACCGTCTTCGGTGTGCTCGCGGCCCCGGCACTGCTCGTGCCGGGGATCCCGGGCGCCGTGCTCGGCGTGGTGTGCGTCCAGATGTACCTGCTGCTGGACTGCGTCGACGGCGAGATCGCCCGCTGGAAGAAGCAGTACTCGCTCAACGGCGTCTACCTGGACCGCGTCGGCGCCTACCTCACCGACGCCGCCGTGCTCACCGGCTTCGGCCTGCGCGCCGCCGACCTGTGGGGCAGCGGCCGCATCGACTGGCTGTGGGCCTTCCTCGGCACCCTGGCCGCCCTCGGCGCCATCCTCATCAAGGCCGAGACCGACCTCGTCGGCGTCGCCCGCCACCAGGCCGGCAAGCCGCCGGTCAAGGAGGCCGCCGCCGAGATGCGCTCCTCCGGCATGGCGCTGGCCCGCAAGGCCGCCGCCGCCCTGAAGTTCCACCGCCTCATCCTCGGCATCGAGGCGTCCCTGCTGATCCTGGTCCTGGCGATCGTCGACCACGTCCGCGGCGACCTGTTCTTCTCCCGGCTCGGCGTGGCCGTGCTGGCCGGCATCGCCCTGGTGCAGACGCTGCTGCACCTGGTCTCCATCCTCGCTTCGAGCAGGCTGAAGTGAGCGGCATGAAGGTCGGCGCCGTCATCATCACCATGGGCAACCGCCCCGACGAGCTGCGCGCCCTCCTCGACTCGGTCGCCAAGCAGGACGGCGACCCGGTCGAGGTGGTCGTCGTCGGCAACGGCTCGCCCGTCCCGGACGTCCCCGAGGGCGTCCGCACGATCGAACTGCCCGAGAACCTCGGCATCCCCGGCGGCCGCAACGTCGGCATCGAGGCCTTCGGCCCGGCCGGCCGGGACGTCGACATCCTGCTCTTCCTCGACGACGACGGGCTCCTCGCGAGCCACGACACCGCCGAACTGTGCCGCGAGGCGTTCGAGGCCGACCCGAAGCTCGGCATCATCAGCTTCCGCATAGCCGACCCGGACACCGGCGTCACCCAGCGCCGCCACGTCCCCCGGCTGCGCGCCGCGGACCCGATGCGCTCCTCCCGGGTCACCACCTTCCTGGGCGGCGCCAACGCCGTCCGCACCCGCGTCTTCGCCGACGTCGGCGGCCTGCCCGACGCGTTCTTCTACGCCCATGAGGAGACCGACCTCGCCTGGCGGGCCCTCGACGCCGGCTGGATGATCGACTACCGGTCGGACATGGTGCTCTACCACCCGACGACCGCCCCCTCGCGGCACGCGGTCTACCACCGCATGGTCGCCCGCAACCGCGTCTGGCTGGCCCGCCGCAACCTCCCCGCGCCCCTCGTCCCCGTCTACCTCGGCGTGTGGCTGCTGCTCACCCTTCTGCGCCGCCCCTCCCGCCGCGCCCTGCGCGCCTGGTTCGGCGGCTTCCGCGAGGGCTGGACCACCCCGTGCGGACCCCGCCGGCCCATGAAGTGGCGTACGGTGTGGCGGCTGACCCGGCTGGGCCGGCCCCCGGTGATCTGACAAGCTCGTATCCGGAGTGTCCGGGAGCACCCGGGCCGTACCCTGGCCCCCGGCTCATGCCAGGCCCGCACAGGCCGCGCATCTCGAAGACGAAAGTTTCCACTAGTGAGTGAGACAACGCACGACGCCCCGGTCGCGGTGAGCGCGCCGGCGGCGCCCGACGAGGGCCTCACGGCGGCGGAACTCGCCGCCAAGCACGGGCTGAGCGTCAGTGGCGCCCGGCCGTCCCTCATCGAGTACGTCCGTCAGCTCTGGGGACGGCGCCACTTCATCATCGCCTTCTCCCAGGCGAAGCTGACCGCCCAGTACAGCCAGGCCAAGCTCGGCCAGCTGTGGCAGGTGGCGACGCCACTGCTGAACGCGGCGGTGTACTTCTTCATCTTCGGCCTGCTCCTGGAGGCCGACCGGGGCATGTCCCGCGAGGTGTACATCCCGTTCCTGGTCACGGGCGTGTTCGTGTTCACCTTCACGCAGAGCTCGGTGATGGCGGGCGTGCGCGCGATCTCCGGCAACCTCGGCCTGGTCCGCGCCCTGCACTTCCCGCGCGCCTCCCTGCCGATCTCCTTCGCGCTGCAGCAGCTCCAGCAGCTGCTCTTCTCGATGATCGTGCTGTTCGCCGTGGCGATCGGCTTCGGCCATTACCCGGACCTGTCCTGGGCGCTGATCGTGCCGGTCCTCGTCCTGCAGTTCTGCTTCAACACCGGCCTCGCGCTGATCATGGCCCGGGCGGGCGCCAAGACCCCCGACCTCGCGCAGCTGATGCCGTTCGTGATGCGGACGTGGATGTACGCGTCCGGCGTGATGTTCTCCATCCCGATCTTCCTCGCGGACAAGCCGTCCTGGATGGCGAACGTCCTGCAGTGGAACCCGGCCGCGATCTACATGGACCTGATGCGCTTCGCCCTCATCGACGCGTACGACTCCACGTACCTGCCCGACCACGTCTGGGCGGCCGCGGGCGGCTGGGCCGTGCTGTTCGCCCTGGGCGGCTTCGTGTACTTCTGGAAGGCGGAGGAGAGGTACGGCCGTGGCTGAGCAGAACGCCGAGCGGAACCAGGACGCGCGGATCCCCACCGTCATCGCGGACGACCTGCACATCGTCTACCGCGTCAACGGCGCCAAGACCGGCAAGGGCAGCGCCACCGCCGCCCTCAGCCGCATCATGAAGCGCGGCGAGGAGCGGGGCGTGCGCAAGGTGCACGCCGTGCGGGGCGTCTCCTTCGTCGCCTACCGCGGCGAGGCCATCGGCCTCATCGGCTCCAACGGCTCCGGCAAGTCGACCCTGCTGCGCGCCATCGCCGGCCTGCTGCCCGCCGAGCGGGGCAAGGTCTACACCGACGGCCAGCCCTCGCTGCTCGGCGTCAACGCGGCCCTGATGAACGACCTCACCGGCGAGCGCAACGTCATATTGGGCGGGCTCGCCATGGGCATGTCCCGCGAGGAGATCAGGGAGCGCTACCAGGACATCGTCGACTTCTCCGGCATCAACGAGAAGGGCGACTTCATCACCCTGCCCATGCGGACGTACTCCTCCGGCATGGCGGCCCGGCTCCGCTTCTCCATCGCCGCCGCCAAGGACCACGACGTCCTGATGATCGACGAGGCCCTCGCCACCGGCGACCGCAAGTTCCAGAAGCGCTCCGAGGACCGCATCCGGGAGCTGCGCAAGGAAGCCGGCACGGTGTTTCTGGTCAGTCACAACAACAAGTCCATCCGCGACACCTGCAACCGCGTCCTGTGGCTGGAGCGCGGCGAGCTGCGCATGGACGGCCCGACCGACGAGGTGCTCAAGGAGTACGAGAAGTTCACCGGCAAGTAGTCCGGCTCGGCCAGGGCCCCGCCGGAACTGTTCCGGCGGGGCCCCGCGTCTGCAAAGGAAACGTCAACTCCGGCCGGTTTGAGGAATCTTGGGGCCAATCGGTGTGTTCTCGTGATGTGCGGGACACCCTGACGATCCTCGATGCGTTGTACAACGTAAGCTGTACCGGTCCCGAAACACGGCAATCAGGGCGATAATGCGCGACACCGCCCGTCGCACCGCCGTGCGGACGGCCGGGCGGCGTGTCCGAAATAGTGTGCATTGGGTCGGCAGTGTAGAACGGGAGATGTGACGGCAATGGCTACGGAAACTCCCCAGCTCCACACAGCACGTGCCGTCCCCGCACCGGGCAGCCGCTGGTGACGGGCACCGGCACGGCGCGCCCCCGCGACCCGGAGCGCGGCACCCTCGACAAGGCCGCGGGCGAGAACTTCCCGGTGGCCCCGTTCTTCCTGCCCCGGGCCTGGCGCACCGACCTCATGGCCGTCTACGGCTTCGCCCGCCTGGTCGACGACATCGGCGACGGCGACCTGGCCCCCGGCGGCGCCGACGCCCGACTGCTCGGCGTCTCCCCGCAGGAGACCGAGGACCGGCTGGTCCTGCTGGACGCCTTCGAGGCCGACCTGCGCAGGGTCTTCGACGCGACGCCCCGCCACCCGCTGCTGCGCCGCCTCCAGCCGACCGTCCGCCGCTGCTCCCTGACCCCCGAGCCGTTCCTCGGCCTGATCGCCGCCAACCGCCAGGACCAGCTGGTCGGCCGCTACGAGACCTACGACGACCTGCTCGCCTACTGCGAGCTGTCGGCCAACCCCGTCGGCCGGCTCGTCCTCGCCGTCACCGGCACCTCGACGCCCGAGCGGATCCGCCGCTCCGACATGATCTGCACCGCCCTCCAGATCGTCGAGCACCTCCAGGACGTGGCCGAGGACCTCGGCCGCGACCGCGTGTACCTGCCCGCCGCCGACATGAAGCGTTTTCACGTCCAGGAGGCGGATCTCGCCACGAAAACCGCCGGAGCGTCGGTCCGTGCGCTGATTGCGTACGAAGCGCAAAGGGCCCGGGATCTCCTGAATGAAGGCGCCCCCCTGGTGGGTAGCGTCCACGGCAGGTTGAAGCTGCTGCTCGCAGGGTTCGTGGCGGGGGGAAGGGCGGCTCTGCACGCGATCGCCGCCGCCGACTACGACGTACTTCCCGGCCCGCCCAAGCCCGGCAAGGTCCAGTTGCTGCGTGAGGTGGGCGTGACTCTGCGAGGAGAGGGGTGATCCGGACCGTGGAGTCGGAACCACACGCGTCCCCACCGGTACTCGCCGCCTACAGCTACTGCGAGGCCGTCACCGGGCGTCAGGCCCGTAACTTCGCCTACGGCATCCGGCTGCTGCCGACGCCCCAGCGCCGTGCGATGTCGGCGCTGTACGCGTTCTCGCGGCGGGTCGACGACATCGGCGACGGCGCGCTCGCCGACGACGTCAAGGTCGCCCGGCTGGAGGAGACCCGGGCGCTGCTCACCCGGATCCGGGACGGCGAGGTCGACGAGGACGACACCGACCCGGTGGCCGTCGCCCTCACGCACGCCGCCGGGCACTTCCCGATCCCGCTCGGCGGCCTGGACGAACTCATCGACGGCGTCCTGATGGACGTCCGCGGCGAGACCTACGAGACCTGGGACGACCTCAAGGTCTACTGCCGCTGCGTGGCGGGCGCCATCGGACGTCTCTCGCTCGGCGTGTTCGGCACGGAACCGGGGGCGCGCGGCGTCGACCGCGCGCCCGAGTACGCCGACACGCTCGGGCTCGCGCTTCAGCTCACCAACATCCTCCGGGACGTCCGCGAGGACGCCGTGGGCGGACGCACCTACCTGCCCGCCGACGACCTCGCGAAATTCGGCTGCTCCGCCGGCTTCAGCGGGCCACGGCCACCGGAGGGCTCCGACTTCACGGGCCTCGTGCACTTCGAAGTGCGACGGGCCCGCGCTCTTTTCGCCGAGGGCTACCGGCTGCTGCCCATGCTCGACCGGCGCAGCGGCGCCTGCGTCGCCGCCATGGCCGGCATCTACCGCCGCCTCCTCGACCGCATCGAGCGCGACCCGGAGGCCGTGCTGCGCGGTCGGGTCTCCCTGCCCGGCCGGGAGAAGGCGTACGTCGCCGTACGCGGCCTGTCCGGCCTGGACGCCCGGCATGTGACCCGACGGACCGTCAGGAGGCGTGCGTGACGCACACAGACGCCGGCATCGGCACGAAGTGGCGGGCAACCCTCCGGCCGGGGCCCGCGTCCCTGACGGAGACGGCCGGTCGTGCGGCGTTCGAGTGGCGCGGCCGCCGCGCAGGGGAGGGTGCGTGATGACCCACGGCACGAGGGCCCACGGCACGCGGTCCCACGGACCGGTCGCGGACGGACGGCACGCCGTCGTGGTGGGCGGCGGACTCGCCGGCATCACCACCGCGCTCGCGCTCGCCGACGCCGGGGTGCGCGTCACCCTGCTGGAGGGCAGGCCGAGACTGGGCGGCCTGGCCTTCTCCTTCCAGCGCGGCGACCTCACCGTCGACAACGGCCAGCACGTGTACCTGCGCTGCTGCACCGCCTACCGCTGGTTCCTCGACCGCATCGAGGGCGCGGCACTGGCCCCGCTGCAGGACCGGCTCGACGTGCCCGTCCTGGACGTCGCGCGGCCCCCGGGGCGGCGGCTCGGCAGGCTGCGGCGGGACGCGCTGCCCGTGCCCCTGCACCTGGGGCGCAGCCTCGCCACCTATCCGCACCTGTCGCTCGCCGACCGCGCCAAGGTGGGCCGGGCCGCGCTCGCGCTGAAGGGGCTCGACCTCGCCGACCCCGCGCTGGACACGCAGGACTTCGGCAGCTGGCTGGCCGCGCACGGCCAGTCGGCGCGCGCCGTCGAGGCCCTGTGGGACCTGGTCGGGGTCGCCACCCTCAACGCGGTCGCCTCCGACGCCTCCCTGGGGCTCGCCGCGATGGTGTTCAAGACCGGTCTGCTGTCCGACCCGGGCGCGGCCGACATCGGCTGGGCGCGTGTGCCGTTGGGCGACCTGCACGACCGGCTGGCCCGCAAGGCGCTCGACGCCGCGGGCGTCCGTACCGAGGTCCGTACCCGCGTCACCTCCGTCTCCGCGGAGATGAACGGACGGTGGAGGGTCGAGGTTCCCGGCGAGACGCTGGAAGCGGACGCGGTGGTGCTCGCCGTACCGCAGCGCGAGGCGCACGACCTGCTGCCCGAGGGCGCCCTCGACGCGCCGGACCGGCTCCTGCGGATCGGCACCGCGCCGATCCTCAACGTCCATGTGGTGTACGACCGGAAGGTGCTCGGCCGGCCGTTCTTCACCGCGCTCGGGAGCCCGGTGCAGTGGGTCTTCGACCGGACCGAGGCCTCCGGGCTGCGCGAGGGGCAGTACCTCGCCCTGTCGCAGTCGGCGGCCCAGGACGAGATCGACGCGCCCGTGGCGGCGCTGCGCGAGCGGTACCTGCCGGAGCTGGAGCGGCTGCTGCCGCTGACCCGCGGCGCCGAAGTGAGGGACTTCTTCGTCACCCGGGAGCGCACGGCGACGTTCGCTCCCACCCCCGGCGTCGGGCGCCTCAGGCCCGGTGCCCGCACCAAGGCATCCGGCCTCTACCTGGCCGGAGCGTGGACCGCCACCGGGTGGCCCGCGACCATGGAGAGTGCGGTCCGCAGTGGTGTGAGCGCGGCGGACGCCGTGCTGGGCGCCCTGGGCCGGCCCCGCCCGCAGCACCTCTTCGAGTTCGAGGAGGCGGCGTGATGCTCGCTCGGCACGACGCGGCAGGCGGCCCCCGCACCCCCGGTACCGCGACAAGAGGAGAGACTGTGCCCACTGTTCCCCCGGCCTCGAAGACTGCCGAGGCGGTGGACGTGACCGCGCTGCTGGAGCGCGGCCGGACCCTGGCCACACCGGTACTGCGGGCGGCCATCGACCGCCTGGCACCTCCCATGGACACCGTTGCCGCCTACCACTTCGGCTGGATCGACGCCCAGGGCAGGCCCGCCGAGGGCGACGGCGGCAAGGCCGTGCGCCCCGCCCTCGCGGTACTGTCCGCCGAGGTCATGTCAGCCGCTCCCGAGACCGGCATCCCCGGCGCCGTCGCCGTGGAGCTCGTCCACAACTTCTCCCTCCTCCACGACGACCTCATGGACGGCGACGAGCAGCGCCGCCACCGCGACACGGTCTGGAAGGTGCACGGCCCCGCCCAGGCCATCCTGGTCGGCGACGCCCTGTTCGCCCTCGCCAACGAGGTCCTCCTCGAACTCGGCACCGTCGAGGCCGGCCGCGCCACCCGCCGCCTGACCACCGCGACCCGCGCCCTGATCGACGGACAGGCGCAGGACATCTCCTACGAGCACCGCGACCGCGTCAGCGTCGAGGAGTGCCTGGAGATGGAGGGCAACAAGACCGGCGCCCTGCTCGCCTGCGCCAGCTCCATCGGCGCCGTCCTCGGCGGCGCCGACGACCGCACCGCCGACACGCTGGAGAAGTACGGCTACCACCTGGGCCTCGCCTTCCAGGCCGTCGACGACCTGCTCGGCATCTGGGGCGACCCGGTCTCCACCGGCAAGCAGACCTGGAGCGACCTGCGCCAGCGCAAGAAGTCCCTGCCGGTCGTCGCCGCGCTCGCGGCCGGCGGCCCCGCCTCCGAGCGGCTCGGCGAGATGCTCGCCGCCGACGCCAAGGCCAGCGACTTCGAGAACTTCTCCGAGGAGGAGTTCGCGGCCCGCGCCGCCCTCATCGAGGAGGCGGGCGGCCGCGAGTGGACCGCCGAAGAGGCACGCCGTCAGCACACCATCGCCATCGAGGCCCTCGACGCCGTCGACATGCCCGACCGGGTGCGGGCACAGTTCACGGCACTCGCGGACTTCGTCGTCGTACGGAAGAGATGATCACTATCGGCCGAATAACCCTCGCGTAGTCGCCGGCCGGTGCCGCGAGTCTCCTCGTGACACCGGCCGACGGCGGACCCACAGCAGATGCACACCTTGCAGGACTGCACGAAGGGGAAGCCATGACAGCGACGACCGACGGAAGCACCGGGGCCCTGCCACCCCGGGCCGCCGCGGCCAGCGACACCGACACCGACATGCCCGCGGCGGCCGGAGCACCGGAAGCCGCCGCCCGCGCCGCACAGCGCGCCACCGACTTCCTGCTCTCCCGCCAGGACGCCCAGGGCTGGTGGAAGGGCGACCTCGAGACCAACGTCACGATGGACGCCGAGGACCTGCTGCTCCGTCAGTTCCTCGGCATCCGCGACGAGAAGACCACGCAGGCCGCCGCCCTCTTCATCCGCGGCGAGCAGCGCGAGGACGGCACCTGGGGCACCTTCCACGGCGGCCCCGGCGAACTCTCCACCACCGTCGAGGCCTACGTCGCCCTCCGCCTGGCCGGGGACGCGCCGGACGCCCCGCACATGGCGAAGGCCTCCGCCTGGATCCGCGCGCAGGGCGGCATCGCCGCCGCCCGGGTCTTCACCCGGATCTGGCTGGCCCTGTTCGGCTGGTGGAAGTGGGAGGACCTGCCCGAACTCCCGCCGGAGCTCATCTTCTTCCCCAAGTGGCTGCCGCTCAACATCTACGACTTCGGCTGCTGGGCCCGGCAGACGATAGTCCCGTTGACGATCGTCTCCGCCAAGCGGCCGGTCCGCCCCGCGCCCTTCCCGCTCGACGAGCTGCACACCGACCCGGCCCGCCCGAACCCGCCCAGGGCCCTTGCCCCGCGGCTCAGTTGGGACGGGGCCTTCCAGCGGATGGACAAGGCCCTGCACATCCTGCGGAAGGTCGCTCCGCGCAGACTCCGCAGGGCCGCCATGAACAGCGCCGCCCGCTGGATCATCGAGCGGCAGGAGAACGACGGCTGCTGGGGCGGCATCCAGCCCCCGGCCGTCTACTCGATCATCGCGCTGCACCTGCTCGGCTACGACCTCCAGCACCCCGTGATGCGCGAGGGGCTGGCGTCCCTCGACCGGTTCGCCGTGTGGCGCGAGGACGGGGCCCGCATGATCGAGGCCTGCCAGTCGCCGGTCTGGGACACCTGCCTGGCCGCGATCGCGCTGGTCGACGCCGGACTGCCCCCCGACCACCCGCAGTTGGTCAAGGCGGCGGACTGGATGCTGGGCGAGGAGATCGTCCGGCCCGGCGACTGGGCCGTACGGCGGCCGGAACTGCCGCCCGGGGGCTGGGCGTTCGAGTTCCACAACGACAACTACCCCGACATCGACGACACCGCCGAGGTCGTCCTCGCGCTGCGCCGGATCGTCCACCACGACCCGGAGCGGGTCGACAAGGCGATCGGGCGCGCCCTGCGCTGGACCCTCGGCATGCAGTCGAAGAACGGCGCCTGGGCCGCCTTCGACGTCGACAACACCAGCCCCTTCCCGAACCGGCTGCCGTTCTGCGACTTCGGCGAGGTCATCGACCCGCCCTCCGCGGACGTCACCGCGCACGTCGTCGAGATGCTCGCCGTCGAGGGCCTCGCCCACGACCCGCGCACCCGGCGCGGCATCGAGTGGCTGCTCGCCGAGCAGGAGCCGGACGGCTCGTGGTTCGGGCGCTGGGGCGTCAACTACGTCTACGGCACCGGGTCCGTCGTCCCCGCCCTGGTCGCCGCGGGCGTCCCCGCCGCGCACCCGGCGATCCGGCGGGCGGTGGCCTGGCTGGAGTCGGTGCAGAACGACGACGGCGGCTGGGGCGAGGACCTGCGCTCCTACAAGGACGCCGGGGAATGGAGCGGCAAGGGCGCCTCCACCGCCTCGCAGACGGCGTGGGCGCTGATGGCGCTGCTCGCGGCGGGGGAGCGGGACTCCAAGGCCGTCGAGCGGGGCGTCGAGTGGCTCGCCGCCACCCAGCGGGAGGACGGCTCCTGGGACGAGCCCTACTTCACGGGGACCGGCTTCCCGTGGGACTTCTCGATCAACTACCACCTCTACCGGCAGGTGTTCCCGCTCACCGCGCTCGGCCGGTACCTGCACGGAGAGCCCTTCGCCGCGAAGCTGCGGGGGAGCGGAGAGACCGGGAAGCCGCTCGCCGAGGCCAAGGGAGCTGAATGAGCACTCAGCCCGCTCCGGCCCCGCTGCTGATCGCCTGTGCGCTCGGCATCGAGCAGTTCGCCCTGCGCGCGGGCGGCCGGGGCGGCGCCGGCGGGCCGGTCACCGTGCTGCGCACGGGCATGGGGCCCGCGGCGGCCGAGCGGTCCGTCACGCGCGTGCTCGCCGACCCGGCCCTGCGCGACGCCGCCGTGCTGGCCACCGGCTTCTGCGCGGGGCTCGCGCCGGGCATGCACCCCGGCGACCTGGTCGTCGCCGAGGAGACCCGCGACCCGCGCTCCACGACCCCCTGCGTCGGGACGGAGCTGCTGGTCAAGGAACTGGGCCGGGCGGTGCCCGGGCGGACCGTGCACACCGGGCCGCTCACCGGCTCCGACCACGTCGTGCGCGGTCACGAACGGTCCGAACTGCTCGCGACCGGCGCGATCGCGGTCGACATGGAGTCGGCGGCCACGCTCCTGAGCGCCGTGCGGGCGGGCGAGCGCCCCGTTGCGGCCGTCCGGGTGGTCGTGGACGCTCCTGAACATGAACTCGTCCGGATCGGCACGGTGCGCGGTGGAATATCAGCTTTCCGTGTCCTTCGCTCCGTCCTTCCCGCTTTCTTCGAATGGCACCGTTCCTTGCTGCTCCCCAGGAGGTGAGCCAGATGGCCATGCCGCTCCGACAGTCCATCAAAGTCGCTACATACTTGGCTGAACAGAAGCTCCGCCGGCGGGACAAGTTCCCCCTGATCGTCGAGCTGGAGCCGTTGTTCGCCTGCAACCTCAAGTGCGAGGGCTGCGGCAAGATCCAGCATCCGGCCGGGGTGCTCAAGCAGCGGATGCCGGTCGCCCAGGCCGTGGGGGCGGTCATGGAGTCCGGTGCCCCCATGGTGTCCATCGCCGGTGGTGAGCCGCTGATGCACCCGCAGATCGACGAGATCGTGCGTCAGCTGGTGGCCAAGCGGAAGTATGTCTTCCTGTGCACCAACGCCATGCTGCTGCGCAAGAAGATGGACCAGTTCACGCCCTCTCCCTACTTCGCCTTCGCGGTGCACATCGACGGGCTGCGCGAGCGGCACGACGAGTCGGTCGCCAAGGAGGGCGTCTTCGACGAGGCCGTGGAGGCCATCAAGGAGGCCAAGCGGCGCGGCTTCCGGGTCACCACCAACTCGACCTTCTTCAACACCGACACCCCGCAGACCATCATCGAGGTGCTGAACTTCCTCAACGACGACCTCCAGGTCGACGAGATGATGATCTCGCCCGCCTACGCCTACGAGAAGGCCCCCGACCAGGAGCACTTCCTCGGCGTGGAGCAGACCCGCGAGCTGTTCAAGAAGGCCTTCGCGGGCGGCAACCGGCGGCGCTGGCGGCTCAACCACTCCCCGCTCTTCCTGGACTTCCTGGAGGGCAAGGTCGACTTCCCGTGCACGGCCTGGGCGATCCCGAACTACTCGCTCTTCGGCTGGCAGCGCCCCTGCTACCTGATGAGCGACGGGTACGTGCCGACGTACCGGGAGCTGGTCGAGGAGACCGACTGGGACAAGTACGGCCGCGGCAAGGACCCGCGCTGCGCCAACTGCATGGCGCACTGCGGCTACGAGCCCACCGCCGTCCTCGCCACCATGGGATCGCTGAAGGAGTCCCTGCGCGCCATGCGCGAGACGGTCTCCGGGAACCGGGAGTGATGCCATGACCGCCATCCCGCTGGGCGTTCCCGAGGTGCCGGTCCGGCCGATCGCGGAACGGCGCCTCTCGCGCCGGATCCAGGTCGGCCCGGTGCCGGTCGGGGGCGGGGCCCCGGTGTCGGTGCAGTCGATGACGACGACCCGTACGTCGGACGTCGGCGCCACGCTGCAGCAGATCGCCGAACTCACCGCCTCCGGCTGCCAGATCGTCCGGGTCGCCTGCCCCACGCAGGACGACGCGGACGCGCTGGCGACCATCGCCCGCAAGTCGCAGATCCCGGTGATCGCCGACATCCACTTCCAGCCCAAGTACGTGTTCGCGGCCATCGAGGCGGGCTGCGCCGCCGTCCGCGTCAACCCCGGCAACATCAAGCAGTTCGACGACCGGGTCAAGGAGATCGCCCGGGCCGCCAAGGACCACGCCACCCCGATCCGGATCGGCGTCAACGCCGGGTCGCTGGACCGGCGGCTGCTCCAGAAGCACGGCAAGGCCACCCCGGAGGCGCTCGTGGAGAGCGCGCTGTGGGAGGCGTCCCTGTTCGAGGAGCACGACTTCCGGGACATCAAGATCTCCGTCAAGCACAACGACCCGGTCGTGATGATCGAGGCGTACCGGCAGCTCGCCGAGCAGTGCGACTACCCGCTGCACCTGGGGGTCACGGAGGCCGGGCCGGCGTTCCAGGGCACGATCAAGTCGGCGGTGGCCTTCGGCGCGCTGCTCTCGCAGGGCATTGGCGACACGATCCGGGTGTCGCTGTCGGCGCCGCCGGCCGAGGAGGTCAAGGTCGGCATCCAGATCCTGGAGTCCCTGGGGCTGCGCCAGCGCCGGCTGGAGATCGTCTCCTGCCCCTCCTGCGGCCGCGCCCAGGTCGACGTGTACAAGCTGGCCGACGAGGTCACGGCCGGCCTGGAAGGCATGGAAGTGCCGTTGCGCGTCGCCGTCATGGGATGTGTGGTCAACGGTCCCGGCGAGGCCCGGGAGGCCGATCTGGGGGTGGCCTCCGGCAACGGAAAGGGGCAGATCTTCGTCAAGGGCGAGGTCATCAGGACCGTCCCCGAGTCGAAGATCGTCGAGACGCTGATCGACGAGGCGATGAAACTCGCCGCGCAGATGGAGCAGGACGGCGTGGGGTCGGGGGAGCCGGCCGTCACCGTGAGCTGAGCAGCACGGAATGCGAAGGGGGCCCGAGCGTGACGATTCTGGAGAGCATCCGGGGACCACGTGACCTGAAGGCGCTGTCCGAGGCGGAACTCGGTGAACTGTCCGACGAGATCAGGGAGTTCCTGGTGCACGCGGTCGCCGCGACCGGCGGCCACCTGGGGCCCAACCTGGGGGTGGTGGAGCTGACCGTCGCCCTGCACCGGGTCTTCGAGTCACCGGTCGACCGCATCCTGTGGGACACCGGCCACCAGAGCTACGTCCACAAACTGCTGACCGGACGCCAGGACTTCTCCAAGCTGCGCGGCAAGGGCGGCCTGTCCGGCTACCCCTCGCGCGAGGAGTCCGAGCACGACGTCATCGAGAACAGCCACGCCTCCACGGCCCTCGGCTGGGCCGACGGCCTCGCCAAGGCGCGCCAGGTGCAGGGGGAGAAGGGGCACGTCGTCGCGGTGATCGGCGACGGGGCGCTCACCGGCGGCATGGCCTGGGAGGCCCTGAACAACATCGCGGCCGCCAAGAACCGCCCGCTGATCATCGTCGTCAACGACAACGAACGCTCCTACGCCCCGACCATCGGCGGCCTCGCCAACCACCTCGCGACCCTGCGCACCACCGACGGCTACGAGCGGGTGCTGGCCTGGGGCAAGGACGTCCTCCAGGGCACGCCCCTGATCGGCACCACCCTCTACGAGGCCCTGCACGGCGCCAAGAAGGGCTTCAAGGACGCGTTCGCCCCGCAGGGGCTGTTCGAGGACCTGGGCCTGAAGTACGTGGGCCCGATCGACGGGCACGACATCGGGGCCGTGGAGTCCGCGCTGCGGCGCGCGAAACGCTTCCACGGCCCGGTCCTCGTGCACTGCCTCACGGAGAAGGGCCGCGGCTACGAACCCGCCCTCGCCCACGAGGAGGACCACTTCCACACCGTCGGCGTGATGGACCCGCTGACCTGCGAGCCGCTGTCGCCGGCCGGCGGCCCCTCCTGGACCTCCGTGTTCGGCGACGAGATCGTGCGGATCGGGGAGGAGCGGGAGGACGTGGTGGCGATAACCGCCGCCATGCTGCATCCGGTGGGTCTCGGCAAGTTCGCCGAGCGGTTCCCGGACCGGGTGTGGGACGTCGGGATCGCCGAGCAGCACGCGGCCGTGTCCGCGGCCGGTCTGGCGACGGGCGGCCTGCACCCGGTCGTCGCCGTCTACGCCACCTTCCTCAACCGCGCCTTCGACCAGCTGCTCATGGACGTGGCCCTGCACCGCTGCGGAGCGACCTTCGTGCTCGACCGGGCCGGCATCACCGGTACCGACGGGGCCTCCCACAACGGCATGTGGGACCTGTCCGTCCTCCAGGTCGTGCCGGGCCTCAGGATCGCCGCGCCGCGCGACGCCGACCAGCTGCGGGCCCAGCTGCGCGAGGCCGTCGCCGTCGACGACGCGCCGACCCTCGTCCGCTTCCCGAAGGAGTCCGTCGGCCCGGCGATCCCGGCGGTCGACCGGGTGGGCGGACTGGACGTGCTGCACCGCGCCGACCGAGCGGAGGTGCTCCTGGTCGCCGTCGGTGTCATGGCGCCGGTGTGCCTCCAGGCCGCCGAGCTGCTCGAAGCCCGCGGCATCGGCTGCACGGTCGTCGACCCGCGCTGGGTCAAGCCCGTCGACCCGGCACTGCCCGGTCTCGCCGCCGAGCACCGCCTGGTCGCCGTCGTCGAGGACAACAGCCGGGCGGCCGGGGTCGGCTCGGCCGTGGCGCTGGCCCTCGGGGACGCCGAGGTCGACGTGCCCGTACGGCGGTTCGGCATCCCGGAGCAGTTCCTCGCGCACGCCAAGCGCGGCGAGGTGCTCGCCGACATCGGCCTGACACCCGTCGAGATCGCCGGACGGATCAGCGCGAGCCTGACCGTCAAGGAAGAGCTGTCCAAGGAGCCACAGGAATGACAACCGCCGAGTCCGCGTCGGAGTCGTCGCAGGCCGGGGAGTTCGACCTCGGCGCGCTGCTGGCCGAGCGCGGAGCCGAGCGCTACGAGCTGCACACCCGGTACCTCAACCACCAGCTCCCGCGCATGCTGCACACCATCGGCTTCGACAAGGTCTACGAGCGCGCCGAGGGCGCCTACTTCTACGACGCGGACGGCGACGACTACCTGGACATGCTCGCCGGGTTCGGGGTGATGGGGCTCGGCCGCCACCACCCCGTCGTGCGCAAGGCGCTGCACGACGTCCTGGACGCCGGCCTCGCCGACCTCACCCGGTTCGACTGCCAGCCGCTGCCGGGCCTGCTGGCCGAGAAGCTGCTCGCGCACAGCCCGCACCTGGACCGGGTGTTCTTCGGCAACAGCGGCACCGAGGCCGTCGAGGGCGCCCTGAAGTTCGCCCGGTTCGTCACCGGCCGCCCCAGGGTCCTGTACTGCGCGCACGCCTTCCACGGCCTGACCACCGGCTCCCTCTCCGTCAACGGCGAGGCCGGCTTCCGCGACGGCTTCGCCCCGCTGCTGCCCGACACTGCCGTGCCGCTCGGCGACCTCGACGCGCTGGAACGGGAGCTGCGGAAGGGCGACGTCGCCGCCCTGATCGTCGAACCCATCCAGGGCAAGGGCGTGCTGGAGTCCCCGCCCGGCTACCTGCTCGCCGCCCAGGAGCTGCTGCACCGGCACAAGGCGCTGCTCATCGCCGACGAGGTGCAGACGGGCCTCGGCCGGACCGGCGACTTCTACGGCTACCAGCACGAGGACGGGGTGGAACCCGACCTGGTGTGCGTGGCCAAGGCGCTGTCCGGCGGCTATGTGCCCGTGGGTGCCACGATCGGCAGGGACTGGATCTTCAAGAAGGTCTACTCGTCCATGGACCGGGTGCTGGTCCACTCGGCGAGCTTCGGCTCGAACGCCCAGGCCATGGCGGCGGGCCTGGCGGTGCTGTCGGTGATGGAGAACGAGCAGATCGTCGCGAACGTCCGGGCCACCGGCGAACGGCTCCGGTCCCGGCTCGCGGCGCTGACGGACAAGTACGAGATGCTCGCCGAGGTCCGCGGCCGGGGTCTGATGATCGGCATCGAGTTCGGCCGGCCCAGGTCGCTGAAACTGCGCAGCCGCTGGACCATGCTCCAGGCCGCGCGCAAGGGACTGTTCGCGCAGATGGTCGTCGTACCGCTGCTGCAGAAGCACCGCATCCTCACCCAGGTCTCCGGCGACCACATGGAGGTGATCAAGCTGATCCCGCCGCTGATCATCGGCGAGCGGGAGGTGGACCGGTTCGTCGACGCCTTCACGGCCGTGATGGACGACGCGCACGACGGCGGCCTGGTCTGGGACTTCGGGAAGACACTGGTCAAGCAGGCCGTGGCCAACCGCTGATTTTTGCCCCTGAGGCAAGAAATTTGCCGCTGAGGCAAGGCTCCGGCTGAATGGAGGCATGAGCTCCTCCGACACCGAGCGGCCCTCCGGGGCCGACTCGCCGGCCGACCAGCCGGCCGGTGCGCTGCCCGGCGTGGTCGCGCCCCAGCTGCGGGCGCTGCGGCGCCAGGCCTCCCTGACGCTGGAGGCCGCGGCCCGCGCCGCCGGGCTGTCGCCCGCCCACCTCTCCCGTCTGGAGACCGGGCAGCGCCAGCCCTCGCTGCCGATGCTGCTCGCGCTCGCCCGTGTCTACGGTACGACCGTCTCCGAGCTGCTCGGCGAGACGGTCGCCGGCCGGGACGCCGTCGTCCGCGCCGCCGACATGGAACCGACCGAGGCGGGCGGCTGGACCTACTGGCAGGCCGGCGCCTCCGGGCGCGGGATGCAGGCCCTGCGGGTCCGCGTCCCCTACGGCTCCCAGGGCGACATCGTGCGCGTCCACCCGGGCGAGGAGTGGCTCCATGTGCTGCGGGGCCGGCTGCGGCTGCGCCTCGGGGACACCGCGCACCGGCTGGCGCCCGGCGACAGCGCCCACTTCGACTCGCTCACCCCGCACCGGATCGCCGCCGAGGACCACGACGGAGTCGAGCTGCTCTTCGTCCACACCCTGCTGCAGAGCCCCACGGCCGCCCTCTGTCTGGGCCCCACCCCTGGAGAGACGCCATGAGGGACATGGAGGAGAAGTTCCCCCGCGCCCTGTGGGTGCGGCTGTTCGTCTACCTCATCCTGGGGCACGTCTTCGCCGCGTTCATCTACCTGCTGTTCGAGGTGGGCGCCAAGTAGCCGCCGGGCGGCGCCTCAGTCGAGGAGCCGCTCGCGCAGCCGCTCCCGGGTCGTGGGGGCGAGCCCGAGGCCCTTCTCCAGATAGGCGTCCACGCCGCCCCAGGTCTCCTCGATGGTGTCGAACGCCGCCGCCAGGTACTCGGCGCGCGCGTCGAACAGCGGGTTCAGCAGCTCCATGACCTCGGGGGAGTAGGCCGAGGCGTGGGAGCTGCTGCGGTGCACCTTGTAACGGCGGTGCTTGGCGTTGGACTTCAGGTAGTCCTCGACGATCGCCTCGCGCTCGACGCCCAGGGCGAGCAGCGTCACCGCGATGGACAGGCCCGCGCGGTCCTTGCCCGCCGCGCAGTGCATCAGCGCGGGGACGCTGTCCTCGGCGAGCGCGTGCAGCACGCGGGAGTGCTCGGCCGTGCGGCTCCTGATGATCGTGCGGTACGAGGCGATCATCCGGTCCGCGCCCTTGCCGTCCGAGAGGATCGCGCGCAGCTGGTCCAGGTCGCCGTCGCGGACCATCTTCCAGAACTCGGCGCCGTCGGCCGGGTCGCTCAGCGGCAGGTTCACGTTGCGCACGCCCGGCAGCTCGATGTCCGGCCCTTCGAGCTTCTGGTCGGCGGCGTTGCGGAAGTCGAAGACCGTGTGCAGGCCCAGGCCGGACAGGAAGGCGGCGTCCTCACCGGTCGCGTGGGCGAGGTGGCCGCTGCGGAACAGCACTCCCTGCCGCACCCGCCGTCCGTCCACGGTCGGCAGCCCGCCCACATCGCGGAAGTTGCGGACTCCGGCCAGCTCGGGCTCGGTCGACGGGACCTGCTGCGTCACGAGGGCTCCTCCCCTTCGGCGCCGTCGGCGCGGCTCGTCGACGGGCACCACTCGACGATACGACATGCCTGCCTGGGGCAATGAGTTGTCCACAGGCGTTGCAGCGAGCCCCCCGAGCCCTTGATGATGTTGCGGCCTGGTCGCACCTGGTCGGGCTTGTTCGAATCTGTGAGGGCTTGATGCTGGAGATCTCCGAAGACGGACGTACGTGGGTGCTGTCGGGACCGGCCAGCAGCTACGCCGTCCACGTCACCGACCGCCACGAACTGCTGCACCTGCACTGGGGCGCCCGGATCGCCCTGGCCGACGCCGAGGCGCTCGCCGTCCGGCCGCTGCCGGAGTACTGGCCCTTCGAGTCCCCGCTCGACGGGCGCGAGGAGTACCCGGTCGAGGGCGGCCCCCGTTTCGCCCGGCCCGCCCTGTCCCTGCGCACGGCCGAGCGGCGCGGCACCGAGTGGGCCTACGAGGGGCATGACGCCGAGGACGGTGAGCTGCGGCTCCGCTTCCGCGACGGTGACCTGGCCGTCACGCTGCACTACCGGATGCGCTCCTCGTCGGACGTCGTCGAGCGCTGGGTGACCCTGGACAACCGGGGGCCCGCCGTCGAGGTGCTGCGTGCCGACTCCGCCACCTGGACCCTGCCCGACCGCGACGCCTGGCGGCTGTCCCAGCTGCACGGCCGCTGGGGCGCCGAGTCCCGGCTGACGCGCTCCGCGCTCACCCACGGCGAGAAGGTGATCGGCAGCCGTCGCGGCCACACCTCCCACCAGCACCTGCCGTGGGTCGCGCTCGACACCGACGCGACCGAGGAGCGCGGCGAGGTCTACGGCTGCGCCCTGGGCTGGTCCGGCTCCTGGCGGATCGCCGTCGCCCAACTCCCGGACGCGCGGGTGCAGATCACCGGCGGCGCCGGACACGACGACTCGGGCCTGCTGACGCTGGGCACGGGGGAGTCGTACACGACCCCCGTCTTCGCCGGGCTGTGGACCGACGGCGGCTTCGGCGGGGCGAGCCGGGCCTGGCACGCCTACCAGCGGGCCCATGTGATCCCGGACGCCGGCCGGGACCGGCCGGTGCTGTTCAACTCCTGGGAGGCCACCGAGTTCGACATCTCCGAGGAGCAGCAGCGGGCGCTCGCCGAGCGGGCCGCCGCCATGGGCGTCGAGCTGTTCGTGGTCGACGACGGCTGGTTCGGGGCGCGCACCAGCGACCGGGCCGGGCTCGGCGACTGGACGCCCAACCCCGACCGCTTCCCCGGCGGGCTGAAGCCGCTCGCCGACCAGGTGCACGGGCTCGGCATGCAGTTCGGCATCTGGGTCGAGCCCGAGATGGTCAACCCGGACAGCGAGCTGTACCGGGCCCACCCCGACTGGGTGCAGTACCAACCGGGACGAAAGCGGACGGAGTTCCGTAATCAGCTCGTGCTGAACCTGGCCCGGGAGGACGTCCAGCAGTACCTGTGGGAGCAGCTCGACGGGCTCCTCTCCAGCGCCCCGATCGACTACGTCAAGTGGGACTTCAACCGCTGCTTCACCGACGCCGGCTGGCCGGACGACCCCTACCCGCAGCGGCTCTGGGTCGACCACGTGCACGCCCTGTACGCCCTGCTGGACCGCCTGCGGGCCGCCCACCCGGGCGTCGCCTTCGAGTCCTGCTCGGGCGGCGGCGGCCGGATCGACCTCGGGGTGCTGAGCCGCACGGACCAGGTGTGGACCTCCGACAACACCGACCCCCTCGACCGGCTCGCCATCCAGCACGGCTTCAGCCAGCTCCACCCCGCGCGCGTGATGGCCGCCTGGGTCACCGACAGCCCGAACGCCATGCTCAACCACCGGGCCAGCTCCCTGCGGTTCCGGTTCGTCAGCGCCATGGCCGGGGTGCTCGGGGTCGGCGGGGACCTCACGAAGTGGACGCCGGAGGAGCTCGCCGAGGCGAGGGAATGGGTGGAGCTCTACAAGGAGATCCGGCCCGTGGTGCAGCGCGGCGACCTCTACCGGCTGCGGCCCCCGGAGGGCGGCCTGAGCGCGGTGCAGTACGTCCTCGACGACGAGACCGTGGTCCTGGCCTGGCTCCAGGCGCAGCGGTACGGCGAGCCCGTGCCGGCGCTGCGGCTGCGGGGCCTTGATCCGGCAGCGGTGTACGAATGCCCCGAAACGGGCGAAGTTCACCGTGGTGCCGTACTGCTGCACCACGGGCTGCGCGTCGCTCTGCGCGGGGACCTGGACGCCGCTGTCGTCCTGCTTAAGCGCAAGTAGCCGTTCTTGTCCGAATAGGTCGGTTCGGTCGTTTGGATATAACGTGCCCCGATCGTAAAGGAGATGTGGTCGGGGCGCGTGACCATCGTCATATTCGTGACGATGCGTTGTCGCCATGTTCACGTAATTCCGGCGCTATTCAGGGCCATTGCGGAAAACGGGAGATCGGTAATCCACGCTCGGTGACGGGAAATGTGGCGACGCGTCAAGAAAAACGCCGTCACAGGCAACCACAAGCTTGTCCCGTTGCGTCTTGGTCGCTTACGTTCCACACCAATCCGGACGGACGCCTAATCCTGCCGCCGCCCGGAGCCCGCACACACTGACCCGTGTACGGCAGGAGCGGGGGACCCACAGGTACGACGCCTGTTCCGGTTCCCGGAACGGCTTGGGGTTAAGCCGCGCCTCGGCGCGGCCGGGCATCTCCAGCCCGCACCCGACAGCTCACCTCGTAGGCGCCGGAGAGGAATTCGCCATGCCCGCGAAGGGTAAGCACCGCCGCCCGAAGACCCAGCGTTTCACCCGCTCCATCGCCGTCGCCGGAACCGGCGGGGCCGCTCTCGCCCTTCCGCTCATGGGGGCCGCCGGCGCCCACGCCGCCACCCCGCAGTCGGCCCCGGAAAAGGCCGTCCAGTCCGCTCCGGCCGCCGAGAGGAAGGCCCCCGAAAAGGCCACGGGCACGCACACGTACACCGTGAAGGCCGGTGACTGCCTCGCGAAGATCGCCGACGAGCAGCACGTCAGCGGCGGCTGGAAGAAGCTCTACGCGGACAACCGCGACGCCGTCGGCGACGACCCGTCGCTGATCCACCCCGGCCTGAAGCTCTCGATCGGCAAGAAGGCGGCGACGAGCGCGCCCAAGGCGCCGTCCGCGCCGAAGGCCTCGGCCGAGAAGCCCGCGAAGAAGCCCTCCGCGCCCAAGCCGGCCGCGAAGGCGGAGACCGCCGCGAAGCCCGCCGCCGCCAAGCCGGCCGCCGAGAGCAACGCCAGTGGCTACACCGCCCCGGTGGACGGCGCCACCGTCGGCACCCCGTACCGCATGTCCGGCAGCATGTGGTCCAGCGGCTACCACACCGGTGTCGACTTCGTCGTCCCGACCGGCACCTCCCTCAAGGCCGTCGGCGCGGGCACGGTCGTCTCCGCCGGCTGGGGCGGCGCGTACGGCAACCAGGTCGTCATCAAGCTGAACGACGGCTACTACGCCCAGTACGCCCACCTGTCCCAGCTCTCCGTCTCGGCCGGCCAGACCGTGACCGCCGGGCAGCAGGTCGGCCTGTCCGGCGCCACCGGCAACGTCACCGGACCGCACCTGCACTTCGAGATCCGCACCACGCCGGACTACGGCTCGGACGTGGACCCGGTCGCCTTCCTGCGCTCCCACGGCGTCTCCGTCGGCTGACCGACCGCACGACCACCTGCCTGACACGCCACCGAAGGCCGGACCTCGATCCCCGGGGCCGGCCTTCGGTGTGCGCGCGTTCCGTCGACCGGTTCAAGGGATCGACAGAAAGCGGCAGTTGGGACACAGTGATCCCGCCGTGAGTGCAAGCGCTTTCTGAAGGAGCTGTGTCCTGTGTCGACCACCCGCAGAACGTTCGGAGCCCTGACCGCCGGAGCCGCCCTGGCGGCCCTCGCCCCGACGACGGCCGCACACGCCGTGCCCGGTCGCCGTCGGCTCATCGCCCACGACGACTTCCGCCGCGGCCTCGGCCAGTGGGCGACCGAACTGCAGGGCGGCGGCAGCGTCACCGCCGCGCGCGGCGTCCTGGAGATCGACGTGCCGAGCGGGGCGACGGTCTGGTTCAGGCGGCGGCTCGAGGGCCCGTACGTCCTCGCCTACACCGCCACCCCCGTCTCCGCGGGCGGGGTCAACGACCGGGTCTCGGACCTCAACAACTTCTGGAACGCCACCGACGTCCGCTCCCCGGGCGACCTCTTCGCGACGCCGCGCGGCGGGGCGCTGGAGGAGTACGACCACCTCACGACGTACTACGCCGGCTACGGCGCCAACTACAACACCACGACCCGGCTGCGCCGTTACGTCGGCGAGCCCGGCGTGCGCCCCCTGATCTACGACTACACCGAGCCGCTGCTGGTCCCGAACGAGCCGAACCGGGTCCGGATCGTCTCCGACGGCTCCACGGTCAGGTGGTGGAACAACGGGCGGCTCGTCTTCGACTACACCGACCCGCAGCCCTACACCGGCGGGCACTTCGCCTTCCGGACCGTGTGGAGCCATTTCCGGATCACTGACTTCCGCGTCTGGCGGCTTGCCCCGAAACATCCCTGACGGGCCGTGTATTCCAGAGTTGGCCAACACTTTGGGAGTGGCTTATCTCACCGCCCGTCAACCCTTTCCTACGGTCGCGTAGGTCACATTCGAGGGTGAATCATGAACGGCTGTGGCAGACGATTCGAAGAGTGACAGCAGAGCAGTGATCGGGTCGTACGTGGCGGTGGGGGACAGCTTCACCGAGGGCGTCGGTGATCCCGGCCCCGACGGGGCGTTCGTCGGCTGGGCCGACCGGTTCGCCGTCCTGCTCGCCGACCTCCGGCCCGAGGGCGACTTCCAGTACACGAACCTCGCCATACGCGGAAAGCTCCTCGACCAGATCGTGGCGGACCAGGTGCCGCGGGCCGTCGACATGGCCCCGGACCTCGTCTCGTTCTGCGCCGGGGGCAACGACATCCTCCGGCCCGGCACGGACCCGGACGAGGTGGCCGAGCGCTTCGAGCGGGCGGTCGCACAGCTCACCGCCGTGGCCGGCACGGTGATGGTGACGACCGGTTTCGACACGCGTGGCATGCCGGTGCTCAAGCACCTGCGCGGCAAGATCGCCACCTACAACGGGCATGTCCGGGCCATCGCCGACCGGTACGGCTGCCCGGTGCTCGACCTGTGGTCCCTGCGCAGTGTGCAGGACCGCAGGGCCTGGGACGCCGACCGGCTGCACCTGTCGCCCGAGGGGCACACGCGCGTGGCGCTCCGCGCGGGCCAGGTGCTCGGCCTCGACGTGCCGGCCGATCCCGAGCAGGAGTGGCCCCCGCTGCCGCCGCGCGGCACCCTCGACATCCGGCGGGACGACGTCCACTGGGCGCGTGAGTTCCTGGTGCCGTGGATCGGACGCCGGCTGCGCGGGGAGTCGTCCGGTGACCATGTGACGGCCAAGGGGGCGTTGTCGCCGGACGACATCAGGATGCGGATCGCCTCGGTGGCGTGAGACGGGTGGCGTGACCTCGGTGGCGTGAGAAGGGCCTCTGCGGTCGCTCCTACTGCATCGAGGGCGTGGGCGGTTGGCTCTACTGCCCCGAGGACGTGGGCGGTTGCCCGGTCAAGCCCAGTTCGCGCGCCAGTGCCTCGTCCGTCCACTGCTGGGCCCGCGCCCGCGACACCGCGCCGGCGTAGGACGTCAGCTGGACGGCGAGGCCGTCGAGGAGGGCGGTGAGGCGCAGGGCCGTGCCCGCCGGGTCGGGGCAGCGGAACTCGCCCGCCGCCACGCCCTCCGCGATGACCTCGATGATGGCCGCCTTCCACTGCCGGTCCAGGTCCTGGGCGACCTCCCGCAGCGCGGGCTCGCGCAGCGCCGCCGCCCAGCCCTCGATCCACAGCCGCCAGCCCTTGGCCGGGCCCGTGGGGGCGTACCACCGCACGGCCGACCGCAGCCGGCGCAGCGCCGACGTACGGCGGCCGAGCAGCTTGCGCAACTGCGCGAGGTCGGCCTCGGCGGCGTGCCGGTACGCGGCGGCGACCAGCCGCTCCTTCGTGGAGAAGTGGTAGAGCACCAGCGCGTTGCTCACCCCGAGCGCCGAGGCCACGTCGGCGATCCTGACCGCCGCCACGCCCCGGGCCTCGATCTGCTCGATGGCGGCCCGCAGCAGCTCACCGCGCCGTTCCGCCACGCTCAACCGGACTCTCGTCACGCCGTCACCCTACCCACGCCCGCGCGGCCCCCGGCGTGCGGATCCGGCCGGTCCGGCACTGCCACCAGGCGTCCGTGCCGGAGTTCACCACGACGTCCGGCAGCGTTCCCCCCGGCGGTCGGCAGTGGATACACGGTCGGCAGGCGATGCCGCCCTGCGCGCGGCCGGAGTGGGTATCGCCCCGGGGCCCCTGCGCACCGGTGGTGTCGGAGGGGCCGACCATAATGGAAAGCCTGACCGACTCCACCTGGAGGTACCGTGGCCGGTTCCCGTTCCCTGAGCTCCGGGCTCCGCGCGCTGCAGCCCGAGGCGTTCGGCGCGGACCCCCGCGGCCAGCGCATGGCGCGCATCCGTAGATCGCCCCACTTCAAGGACGGGGTCTTCCAGAACCCCGGCGGCCCCGCGCGGATTCGGCCCTCGGGCTCGACCCTGGACTTCGCGAAGGTCTTCTTCGACAAGGACACCCGGCCCCGCCGCGCCCCGAAGGGCACGGTGCCGGTGCACGCCACCACCCTCGCCGACATCTCCCGGCCGCCGGCCACGGGGCTGCGCCTGACCTGGATGGGGCACTCCAGCGTGCTCGCGGAGATCGACGGCCGGCGGGTGCTCTTCGACCCGGTGTGGGGTGAGCGCTGCTCTCCGTTCCCCTTCGCCGGCCCCAAGCGGCTGCACCCCGTGCCCCTGCCGCTGGCCGCGCTCGGCCCGGTCGACGTGGTGGTCGTCTCGCACGACCACTACGACCACCTGGACATGCCCACCATCAAGGCCCTGGCCGGCACGGACACGCTGTTCGCCGTCCCGCTCGGCGTCGGCGCCCACCTGGAGCACTGGGGCGTGTCCGCCGGCCGGCTGCGCGAGCTGGACTGGCACGAGTCGACGAAGATCGACGGCCTCACCCTGACCGCCACCCCGGCCCGGCACTTCTGCGGCCGGGGCCTGCGCAACACCCAGCACACCCTGTGGGCCTCCTGGGTCGTCGCGGGTGACGAGCACCGGGTCTACCACAGCGGGGACACCGGCTACTTCGACGGCTTCCAGGAGATCGGCGCCGCGCACGGGCCGTTCGACGCCACGATGATCCAGATCGGCGCGTACTCCGACTTCTGGCCCGACATCCACATGACCCCCGAGGAGGGCATGCGCGCCCACCTCGACCTTCAGGGCGGACCGGATCACGGCCTGATGCTGCCGATCCACTGGGCCACGTTCAACCTGGCGACGCATCCGTGGGCGGACCCGGGCGAGGGCACGGTCGCGGCCGCCCGCGCGGTGGGCTCGCGCATCGCCCTGCCCCGCCCGGGCGAGCCCTTCGAGCCGACGGCCGAGACCGTCCCGTCGGAGCCGTGGTGGCGCGGGGTGGCGCTCGGTTCGTCGGGCGGCCGTGCGGTCGGTGGACCGGTCGGTGGCGATCCGGTAGGGGGTCCGGTGGGTGGTGGTCCCGTCGGTCCCGTCGGTGGCGGCCCCGTCGGGGAGGCCCTTGCCGACGCGGCGATCAAGACCGTCTCGGACGCGGCGGCCGTGGCCCAGGCCGACACTGTCCGTGACGGTCGAGGCGGGGCGGCCAAGGGCACCGAAGACCCCGAGACGCTCCCGGCAGGCTGATCCGGGGCACGGCGCAGACTTACGGCGAGGGCCGGGGAGCGAGAGGCTCCCCGGCCCTCGCCGTCTCTGTGTGACCGCTTCTGACCAGGTCGGATCGAAACGTTGCCGTCCCTGGCCGGATGGCTGACGGAGTTATCGGTCTGTCGTACGAGACCTCATACCAGAGCGGGACGCTCACCGTATGAGTTTGTCAACTGCCCACCGCACATGATGCGCTGGCGACTACTGTCAGTGGCCGTCGGGAAACAGACGGATCAGGGAGCGGGGGGCCGGCACGTGCAGGCGCAAGGCGGACGAGGGAGTCGACGCGAGGAGGATCCCCGCTGCCCGCGCACGACCGACGCAGGCACGGGCGCGGCCGTGGCCGCCGCGCCGGAGCGGCATCCGGACCCCGGCCAGGTCGGTGCCGGACGGAAGCGGCGCGAGTCCGGGCGGACGGCCCGGGGCGCGCGGAAGCGGCCCCGCGAACCGGTCCGCACCTCCGCAAGCCCCCCTGGCAGCCAGGACCGACGGACCAGTACGAGGACACCGATGTCTCACCTCCGCGCCCCGGCCGCACGCGCAGACCGCCGTGAGGGCGGGCGGCACGGGCGGCCGGCCGCCCGCACCGCCACCGCGCTGCCCGAGACCCACATACGGCCCCAACTGCTGCGTCTCGCGGTACTGCCGCCCGTCGCCGTCGCGCTGAGCGGCTGCGCCGCCGTCCTCTTCACCGTCCGGTCCACGGGAATCCGGCCCGGCCTCACGCTGTGGGCCGTGCTCGCCGGCGCGGTCTTCGTGGCCCTCGTCGGCATCGTCGTCGCCGCGGTGGCGGCCAACCGCGCCGCCGGGTCCGTGCACGACCGCATCGGCGTGCTGCGCCGCGCCACCGCACGGCGCGAGGCCGACCTGCGCGCCCTGGTCGAGACGCTGCGCCGCGGCGACGGACCGCCCCAGCACAACCCGCAGAACCCGCGCGACGGCGCCCCCGAGGACGCCGACGACTTCGAACTCCTCTCCTGCGACCTGGCCCGGGCGCACGACGGCGCCGTCACCGCCGTCGTGCAGGCCTCGCAGCTCTCCAGCCAGGCGGGCAGCGAACAGAAGCTCGAGGTGTTCGTCAACCTGGCCCGGCGCCTGCAGTCACTGGTGCACCGCGAGATCTCCATCCTCGACGAGCTGGAGAACGAGATGGAGGACCCCGACCTGCTCAAGGGGCTCTTCCACGTCGACCACCTCGCCACCCGCATCCGCCGCCACGCCGAGAACCTCGCCGTGCTCGGCGGGGCCGTCTCCCGCCGCCAGTGGAGCAACCCGGTCTCCATGACCGAGGTGCTGCGCTCGGCCATCGCCGAGGTCGAGCAGTACTCCCGGGTCAAGCTCGTGCCGCCGGTCGACGGCACCCTGCGGGGACACGCCGTCGCCGACGTCATCCACCTGCTCGCCGAACTCGTCGAGAACGCCACGGTGTTCTCCGCGCCGCACACCCAGGTGCTGCTGCGCGCCAACCTCGTCACCTCCGGGCTCGCCGTCGAGGTCGAGGACCGCGGGCTCGGCATGCCCCTGGAGGAGCAGACGCGCATGAACGCGCTGCTCGCCGACCCGGACCAGGTGAACGTCGCCCGGCTCCTCGCGGACGGCCGCATCGGGCTGTTCGTCGTCTCGCAGCTGGCCCGGCGGCACGGCATCACCGTCCGCCTGCAGACCAACATCTACGGCGGAGTGCAGGCGGTGCTCGTCGTGCCGCAGGCGCTGCTCGGGGCGGAGGCGGGGGCACCCGGCGGTACGGGCCGGCCCCAGGCCGGCGGTACGGCGACCGGTGCGGAACGCCCGGCTGTGCCGATGCGGCAGACGGGGCGGCACGGGCAGGCGGCGCTGGGCGGGCAGGCGGCGCTGGGCGGGCAGTCTTCGTCGGGGGGCGCCGGCGCCGGAGCCGGCGGCCTGTCCGGGGGGCAGTCCCCTGCCGACGGGGCTGCGTCCGGATTCTCGTCCGTGGCGGTGCCCGCGTCCGAGGCGCGGTCGTCCGGTCCGGCCGCGGCATCCGCCGTCCCGTCCGCGTCCGGCCTCGCGCCCGAAGGGCCCCGGCAGGCAGCCGAACCGGCCCCGGGCGGAAGCCCGAAGAACGGCCGGCCCGCTCCGCTGCCCGTGCGCGGGGCCCGCCGGGAGCGGCCCACCCCGGCCGAGGCACGGCCCGGCATCAGCCCCGACGACCGGCGCATCCTCGCCGAGAACGTGACCACGCCGCCCACCCCGCGCAACGGCGCCGTGCGCGGCACCATGGGCAAGCCGCAACTGCCCCGCCGCCGCGCCCAGGAGCACATCGCGCCCCAGCTGCGCGACGGCCCGGCGCCCCGCCAGGACCCCGAATACCTCGTCGGCCACGACCCCGGTCTGATGGCGGCCTTCCAGCGCGGCATCAGCCTCGCCGAGGCCCAGCAGAACATGGAGGCCGGGAACATGGAGTGGGGCGACACCACGTCCTCCCACGGGGAGCCGACGCATATCGAGTCGCCGCACATGTCCTCACCGCACATGTCCTCCTCGCACGTGGAAGTCCCGCACATGGAATCCCCGCACGGAGAGCCGCCGCGCAGGGCGTCCGCACACAGGGACCCCGCGCATAGGGATCCCACCCACAGGGACCCGATTCCCCGGCAGCCGGCACACCTGGAGCCGCTCTCCACCGAGCTGTCCGCCTCGACCACCCCGGCCTCCGTGGACGCACACCGCACCACCGAGGCACGCGGCGTACGGGACGGTGCGGGCGCGTCCCGCCCCGACCACACCACCACCCGGCACGACGGGAGCGCACCCGCCGGATGACCACCCCCGTTTCCATCCCCACCCCCAGCGCTCCCGCAGACCTTCGTACCCCAAGGAGTCGATCCACCATGGCGAGCGATGCGCCGACCGCCCATGTATCCGATCTCGACTGGCTGATGAGCGGCCTCGTGCAGCGCGTACCGCACACATCCGCGGCGGTGCTGCTGTCCTGCGACGGACTCGTGAAGTCCGTGCACGGCCTCGACCCGGACAGCGCCGACCACATGGCCGCGCTGGCCTCGGGCCTGTACTCCCTGGGCCGCAGCGCCGGCGTCCGCTTCGGCGACGGCGGCGACGTACGGCAGGTCGTGGTCGAACTCGACTCGACCCTGCTGTTCGTCACCACCGCCGGCTCCGGCACCTGCCTGGCCGTGCTCGCCGGGCGCGAGGCCGACGCGGCCGTGCTCGGCTACGAGATGGCGATGCTGGTCAAGAGCGTCCGCCCCTACCTGGTGACCGCTCCCCGGCAGTCCGTCGAATCCCCGGCGATGAGGCCTTGAGCGTGACGGCGGCCGGTGACGGGCCCTGGCTCGACGACGCGGCCGGGCGGCTCGTGCGCCCGTTCACGGTCAGCAACGGCCGTACCCGTCCCACCGTCGCGCTCGACCTCGTGTCGCAGGTGATGGCCACCGGGGCGACCCCCCTCGGCTATCTCGGCCCCGAACACGCGGAGGCGCTCGAGCGGTGCCGTGTGCCCGTCGCGGTCGCCGAGGTGGCCGCGCATCTGAAACTGCCGGTGGCCGTCACCAAGGTGCTGCTGGCGGACCTCGTCGACTGCGGGGCGCTGACCACCAAGCCCCCCGCGTTCCACCACAACCCGACGGACCGGGCTCTTCTGGAGGCAGTGCTCGATGGACTACGACGACAGCTCTGACTACGCCGACGGACCCGGCCGCGGCGCCGACCCGTTTCCCACCGCGCTGAAGATCCTGGTGGCGGGCGGGTTCGGCGTGGGCAAGACGACCTTCGTCGGCGCGGTCAGCGAGATCGCACCGCTCAGCACGGAGGAACTGCTCACCACCGTCAGCGCCGCGACCGACAATCTCGACGGCATCGAGAACAAGGTCGAGACGACCGTGGCCATGGACTTCGGCCGCATCACGCTCGACCAGGAGCACGTGCTCTACCTCTTCGGCACGCCCGGCCAGGAGCGGTTCTGGTTCATGTGGGACGAGCTGTGCGAGGGAGCGCTCGGGGCGGTCATCCTCGCCGACACCCGCCGCCTCCAGGAGTGCTTCGCGGCCGTCGACTTCTTCGAGCAGCGAGGCCTCGGATTCATCATCGCCGTCAACGAGTTCGACGGTGCCCACCGCTACGACCCCGAGGAGGTGCGCGCGGCACTCGACCTGCCCGAGGAGGTCCCCGTCGTGTGCTGCGACGCGCGGATCTCCAGCTCCGGGGTCCAGACCCTGCTGACCCTGGTGCGCCATCTCATCGCCCACGCGCCCGCCCCCGCGACGGGGTATGGCGCCCACATGTGATCTCCAACCACCGCCAGGAGACCGTATATGACGCATGCCCACACCCCGGGAGCACGCCCATGAGCTACGACCCGCCGCGCCCGGCCGGTCGTCTGCTTCTCACACCCGAGGACAAGGAGGCCCCGGCCCGCGCCCGCCGACTGCGCGGGCTGGGCCTGGGGGAGCGCCCCGAACCCGCCCTCGACACCTTCGCGCACCGCCTCGCCGAACTGACCCGGGCGCCCTACGCCATGGTCAACTTCCCCGACGAGCAAGGGCAGTTCTACGCGGGCCTGTACGTCCCGGCCGTCGCGCCGGTCGTGCGGAGCGACGGCACCAGCACGCAGCTCGGCCGCACGCTGCCCCGCGACCATGGCTTCTGCCCCCATGTGGTGGCGCGACGCAAAGCGCTGGTCCTGGAGGACGTCCACGACTATCCGCGGTTCGCCGGCAACCCCGTGGTCGACGAGTTCGGCATCCGCTCCTACCTGGGAGCACCGCTCATCGACGGCACGGGGCTCGTGCTGGGCACCGTCAGTGTCGCCGACGTCGAGCCGCGGCCGTGGGGCAAACCGGGCCTGACCGCCATCAAGGAGCACGCCGCGCAGCTCGTCATGGAGCTGGAGGGCCGGGACGGCCTGCTGCCCTACTGAACGCCCGGGCGCCCGCGCCGGGCACCGCGAAGGGCGTGAAGGAAAGCTGCGGCGGCGCTTAAGAAAACCTCGATGGACCGGTGCGGCCGCCGTACGGCAGATTGCTGTGCGATCCCACTCCTCTCCCGGTCCAGGGGCTCCTTCGGCATGCCCGGAGCCGGGACTCACCCCCAGGAGCCGCACGGTGAAGGCGCTGGTCAAACAGAAGGCGGAGCCCGGTCTCTGGCTCGCGGACGTCCCGGAGCCCGCCGTCGGGCCCGGGGACGTACTGATCAAGGTGCTGCGCACCGGCATCTGCGGCACCGACCTGCACATCCGGGCCTGGGACGGCTGGGCCCGGCAGGCGATCAACACCCCGCTCGTGGTCGGGCACGAGTTCGTCGGCGAGGTCGTCGAGACCGGGCGGGACGTCACCGACATCGGCGTCGGCGACCGGGTCAGCGGCGAAGGGCACCTGGTGTGCGGCAAGTGCCGCAACTGCCTGGCGGGCCGCCGCCACCTGTGCCGGGCCACCATAGGGCTGGGCGTGGGCCGGGACGGGGCGTTCGCCGAGTACGTGACCCTGCCCGCCGCCAACGTCTGGGTGCACCGGGTGCCCGTCGACCTCGACGTGGCCGCGATCTTCGACCCGTTCGGCAACGCCGTGCACACCGCGCTGTCCTTCCCGCTCGTCGGCGAGGACGTCCTCATCACCGGCGCGGGACCCATCGGCCTGATGGCCGCCGCGGTGGCCCGGCACGCCGGTGCCCGCCACGTCATGATCACCGACGTCAGCGAGGAGCGGCTGGAGCTCGCGCGCAAGATCGGCGTCAGCCTCGCGCTCGACGTCTCCGGCGCCACGATCGCCGACGGGCAGCGCACGCTCGGACTGCGTGAGGGCTTCGACATCGGCCTGGAGATGTCCGGCCGCCCCGAGGCGCTGCGCGACATGATCGCCAACATGACGCACGGCGGCCGGATCGCGATGCTCGGCCTGCCCGCCCAGGAGTTCCCCGTCGACTGGGCCCGGATCGTCACCTCGATGATCACCCTCAAGGGCATCTACGGCCGCGAGATGTTCGAGACCTGGTACGCGATGTCGGTCCTGCTGGAGGGCGGGCTGGACCTGGCCCCCGTGATCACCGGCCGGTACGGCTTCCGCGACTTCGAGGCGGCGTTCGCCGACGCGGCGAGCGGCCGCGGCGGCAAGGTCATCCTCGACTGGACGGCGTAACGCCCGCCCCCCGCAAGACTCCCTCCCCCCCCGGCAAGCACCTTAGGAGCTTCCGATGTTCGACTCCGTGCGCGACGACCTGCGCGCCACCCTCGACGAGATCCGCGCCGCCGGCCTCCACAAGCCCGAGCGCGTGATCGGCACCCCGCAGTCCGCCACCGTGAACGTCACCGCGGGCGGCCGCCCCGGCGAGGTCCTCAACTTCTGCGCCAACAACTACCTGGGCCTCGCCGACCACCCCGAGGTGATCGCCGCCGCCCACCAGGCCCTGGACCGCTGGGGCTACGGCATGGCCTCGGTGCGCTTCATCTGCGGCACCCAGGAGGTGCACAAGGAACTGGAGGCACGGCTGTCGGCGTTCCTCGGCCAGGAGGACACGATCCTCTACTCCTCCTGCTTCGACGCCAACGGCGGCGTGTTCGAGACACTGCTCGGCCCGGAGGACGCGGTCATCTCCGACGCGCTGAACCACGCCTCGATCATCGACGGCATCCGCCTGTCCAAGGCCCGCCGCCTGCGGTACGCCAACCGCGACCTCGCCGAGCTGGAGGCCCGGCTCAAGGAGGCCTCCGACGCCCGGCGCCGCCTGATCGTCACCGACGGCGTCTTCTCCATGGACGGCTATGTGGCCCCGCTGCGCGAGATCTGCGACCTCGCCGACCGCTACGACGCGATGGTCATGGTCGACGACTCGCACGCGGTCGGGTTCGTCGGCCCCGGCGGCCGGGGCACGCCCGAGCTGCACGGCGTCATGGACCGTGTCGACATCATCACCGGCACTCTCGGCAAGGCCCTCGGCGGCGCCTCCGGCGGCTACGTCGCCGCCCGCGCCGAGATCGTCGCCCTGCTGCGCCAGCGCTCCCGGCCGTACCTGTTCTCGAACACGCTGGCCCCGGTGATCGCGGCGGCCTCCCTGAAGGTGCTCGACCTGCTGGAGTCGGCGGACGACCTGCGCGTCCGGCTCGCCGAGAACACGGCGCTCTTCCGTGGCCGCATGACCGAGGAGGGCTTCGACGTCCTCCCCGGCGACCACGCCATCGCCCCGGTGATGATCGGCGACGCGGCGAAGGCCGGCCGCATGGCCGAACTCCTGCTGGAGCGCGGCGTGTACGTGATCGGCTTCTCGTACCCGGTCGTGCCGCAGGGGCAGGCCCGGATCCGCGTCCAGCTGTCCGCCGCCCATTCCACGGACGACGTGAACCGCGCGGTGGACGCGTTCGTCGCGGCACGGGCGGAGCTGGGCTGAGAACCCTCACTGACCTGAGAGAATCGATCGCATGATCGAGGCGCGGCGGCTCCACATCCTCCGTGCGGTGGCCGACCACCGCACGGTGACGGCGGCTGCCGCCGCGCTGTACCTGACCCCGTCGGCCGTCTCCCAGCAGCTCGCCGCGCTGGAACAGGAGACCGGCCACCGGCTCGTCGAGCGCGGCGCCAAGGGCGTACGGCTCACCCCGGCGGGCGAGATCCTGCTCAACCACACCAACGCGGTCCTCGCCCAGCTGGAGCGGGCCGAGGCCGAACTCGCCGCGTACAGCTCGGGCGCCGCCGGCACCGTCACGGTCGCCTCCTTCGCCACCGGGATCGCCCTGGTCGTGGCGCCCGCGCTGGCCCGCCTCGCCGAGTCCGCGCCCGGCATCCGCATCCGAGTCCAGGACGCCGAGGGCGACGCCAGCCTGCCGATGGTGCTGGACCGGCAGGTGGATGTCGCCGTGGCGGTCGAGTACCGCGGCGCCCCGCCCGCCGACGACCCCCGGCTGACCCACGTACCCCTCTACGCGGAGCCCTTCGACGCCGTCGTCCCCGTCACCCACCGCCTGGCCGACGCGGCGGAGGTACCGCTCGCCGAACTGGCCAAGGACTGCTGGATCGGCCCCTACCCCGGCAACCCCTGCCATGACGTGGTGGTCCTGGCCTGCGAGAACGCCGGCTTCCAGCCCCGCATGGAGCACTCCTCGGACGACTTCCGCGCGGTCGTCGCCCTCGCCTCGGCCGACGCGGGCGTGGCCCTCGTGCCGCGCTCGGCGCTGCGCGGCATGGACCTCGCCCAGGTGGTCGTCCGCCCCGTCGACGGCACACCCCCCACCCGCCGGGTCTTCGCCGCCGTGCGCCGGGGAGCCGAGGAGCACCCGCTCATCCGCCCCGTGCTGGACGCGCTGAGCGCGGCGGCCCCGGTGTGAGGACTCCTTAACGCGCTCGTCTCATATGCGGGATAACGTCCCGGATATGAGAAACGACGACATCGACCCCGTCGACGCCAGGCTGGGTGCCCGCCTGGCCGAGCTGCGGGCCCAGCACGGCTACTCCCTCGGCGAGTTGGCCGAGCGCAGCGGAGTGAGCCGGTCCACCCTCTCCCGCGCCGAGCGGGCCGAGATCAGCCCCACGGCCTCGCTCCTGAACCGCCTGTGCGCCGTCTACGGGCGGACCATGTCCCAGCTCCTCAGCGAGGTCGAGGCCGAGCCGGCACCCGTGGTGCGCACCGCCGACCAGCCCGAGTGGCAGGACCGGGCCTCCGGCTTCGTACGGCGGTCCGTGTCGCCACCGCACCCGGGGCTGCGCGGTGAACTCGTCGAGGGACGCCTCACCGCCGGCGCCGACCTCGCCTACGACCGCCCGCCCGTGGCCGGCCTGGAGCAGCACATCTGGGTGCTGGAAGGGGCCCTGGAGGTGACCGCGCAGGACACCGCGCACCACCTGGACACAGGTGACTGCCTGCGAATGCGCGTGTGGGGGCCGACCCGGTTCCGGTGTGCCGCTCCCGAGGGCGTGCGCTACCTGCTGGCGGTGGTGCGGCCGTGATCCGCCTGGACGAAACCCGACTGCTGTCTCAGGCCGGGGCGTTGGCGGACCTGCTGGTCGACACCGTCGACGGCGGTGCCTCGGTCGGCTTCCTCGCCCCGCTCGGCCGCGCGGAGGCCCTGGCCTGGTGGGAGGCGCGGGCCGCCGACGTGGACGCGGGGCGGCTCGCCGTCTGGGCGGCCTGCGACGGGGACCGCGTACTGGGCACCGTGAGCCTGGCCTTCCCCGGCAAGGCCAACAGCCGCCACCGTGCCGAGGTCGTGAAGCTCATGGTGCGCCGGGAGGCCCGGGGGAGGGGCCTCGGACGCGGGCTCCTGGACATCGCCGAGGACGCCGCGGCGGCGGCCGGCGTCACCCTGCTGCACCTGGACACCGAGACCGGCAGCCCCGCCGAGCACCTGTACCGGTCCGCAGGCTGGACCGCCGTCGGCGCGATCCCCGACTACGCGGCCCGCCCCGACGGAGTGCTGCGGCCGACGACGATCTACTACAAGCACCTGCCCGCGACCGCTCTCACCAGGTGATTGTCAGTGGCAGCGGATACCGTGCCTGCCATGCCGGATGCCGAAGACGTACGACGGATCGCCCTGTCCCTGCCGGACGCCACGGAGAAGATCGCCTGGAGCATGCCCACGTTCCGGGTCGCGGGGAAGATGTTCGCCACGCTGCCGGAGGACGAGACGTCCATCGCCGTGCGCTGCCCCAAGGTGGAGCGGGACGAACTGGTGCTCGCCGAGCCGGGGAAGTTCTGGATCGCGGAACACGAGGCACAGTTCGCCTGGGTCCGGGCCCGGCTCGACGCGCTGGAGGACGAGGCCGAACTGCGGGACATCCTCGCCGACTCCTGGAGACAGGCGGCCCCGGCCCGGCTCCTGGAGGCACATCCCCGGCTGGGCCTCCCGGCGGAGTGACGCCTCCCGGGGCTCACCCGGAAGCCGTCGCCCCGAGGAAGTCCGCGATCCGCGCCCGCAGCGACCGGGCGTCGAGGCCGTGGGCGGCGACATGCTCCTCCACCTGTCCGTAGCGCCGCAGTTCACGACGGCCGACGCCCAGTCCCAGAACCCGGTGCGGCACATCCGACAGCGCGTCGTTCGCGGCGGCCGTCGACGTGCCCGCCAGATAGGGCTCGACCAGGACGACGTCCGTCCCGGCCGTCCCGGTGGCGCGGCGCAGGGCGGCCCCGTCGAAGGGGCGGACGGTCGTCGCGTACAGCACGGTGACGTCCAGGCCCTCGGTGGCGTCGAGCACCGCGTCGAGCGTCGGCCCCACGGCGACCACCACACCGGAGCGCCCCTCGCGGACGGTGTGGAAGCGCTCCCCGTCCACCGGCAGCGCCCGCCCGTTGGACTGCACGGACAGCCGTACGTACACCTTGTCGTCGCCCGCGGCGACCGCGTGCCGCAGCAGCGTCTCGGCCTCGTCCGGGTGGCCCGGGACGTGGACGGTCCAGCCGTCCAGGGTGTCGAGGAGCGCCACGTCGCCCGGCGCCATGTGGGTGTAGCCCCCGGCGGGCCAGTCGAAGGAGGCGGCGGCGCTCACCAGCACCGCGCCCGCGTCCTGGTGCCCGAGATCCAGCTTGACCTGCTCGAAGGGCCGCTCCACGAGGAAGCTGGCGAAGGTGTGCACGACGGGCCGCAGCCCGGTCAGCGCCAGTCCCGCCGCCGCCCCGACCAGGAGCTGCTCGCGGATGCCGACGTTGACGACCCGGTCGGGATGCCGGCGGGCGGCCTCGGCGAAGCCGTCCACGCCGATCTCGGCGAGGACCACGGCGACCCGGGGATCCTCGTCGAGCAGCCGGGAGACGACAGGGGCGAAACGGTCACGCATGGTGTCCATGGGGTACGGATTCCTTTCCGCAAGGTCGGGGGGGCGGGTCAGGCGGACTTCGGCTCGACGCGGGCCACCACCACGTGCGGGCGGCCCGGGTGCGGTGCGGTGAAGGCGGCGTACAGCGCCTCGTGGTCACGTCCGTCGACGGTCAGCGCGGACCAGCCCGCGGCCTCGAAACGGGCCGCGATCCCGCCGGGGCGGGCGTACGTCGCCGAGGAGTTGTCGATGACGACGGTGTGCAGCCGGTCGAGTCCGGCGGGCCCGGCGAAGGCGATCGCCTCGTGGTTGCTGCCCTCGTCCAGCTCGGCGTCCCCGACGAGCGTCCACACCCGCGGCTCGTCGAGGCCCTGGGCGCGCAGTCCCAGCGCCGTACCGACGGCGATCGGCAGCCCGTGCCCCAGTGAACCGCTGCCGATCTCGGCCCCCGGCACGAGTGTGCGGTCGGGGTGGTGGCCGAGCGGGGAGTCGTACGAGCCGAAGGCCGGCAGCCACTCCACCGGCACGAAGCCCTTGGCGGCCAGTACGGCGTAGTACGCCATCGGCCCGTGCCCCTTCGACAGCAGGAACCGGTCCCGCTCCGGGTCGGCCATGCCCTCGGGGCTCACCCGCAGTACCCGGTCGTAGAGCACCCACAGCACGTCCAGCGTGGACGTGGCGGCCGGGCCGTGCTTCTCGTCGCCGGTCATCAGGGCCATCAGCCCCGGGAGGTCGGCGTACCGGTACGTGTCTGTGTGCGTCGTGTCGGTCATGAAGAAGAGCGTGCAACCTCAACCAATGTTGAGGTCAAGCGGCGGTCGCGGGAAACGGATGCGCGATCAGCGGTGCGAGTGCGGTATTGTTTCCGTGCGCGTTCGGCCAGGGGAAACCCCCAGGTCAGGCGGGCAACGGGACGTGGCGCAGCTTGGTAGCGCACTTGACTGGGGGTCAAGGGGTCGCAGGTTCAAATCCTGTCGTCCCGACTTTACGAAGTCGCAGATCAGGGGCCGTTTCAGAGGACATCTGAAACGGCCCCTGGATCATTTTCCGGGCGGCCGGCCGGGGGCTGTCCCGGCCGGCCTTGAGGTGTTGTGCCTTTCCCGTGAGCCGGCGGGGTGCCGTCAGCGCACGTAGACGTTGGGCTGCGGCGGGCGGGTCATGCCGGCGCCGAGGAAGTAGCTGGGGTGGGGCGGCTGGTTGTAGGCGGTGTTCTGCCAGGCCAGGGCGGTGCGGTACTGGGCGTCGTGGACCAGGGTGTGCAGTTTGGTGGTCGTCGGGGTGGTCGTGGCGTAGATGCGCAGGGCGTTGTTGCCCGAGTGGCGCCAGATGACCTCCTCGCGCCAGTCGCCGAAGAGGTCGCCCGAGAGCACCGGGGTGGACTTGGTGCCGTTGCTGGAGGCCACGCCGCTGCCCGTGAGCAGCCGGGTGTCGCCGCCGGTGCCGTACTTGTCGATCTGGGTGCCGTTCAGCAGTTCGCGCACCGGGTCGGCGTCCCACCAGGCGAGGAAGTTCGCCGAGGACGGGTTGCGGCCGACGTTGCCGCCGGAGGCGTTGCGCAGGTTGGTCATGTTCGGCCCGGAGCCCCAGAACTCGGCGCCCGCGTTGCCGGCGTAGATGTCACCGGCCACGCCGCGGCCCGGGCCCTCGGAGCCACTGGTGGGGGTGCGGTGGATGACCTGTCCGGTACGGGCGTCGTGCAGGTCGGAGCCGGGCTGGTTGCTCGCCTCGTGGATGGAGAAGACCTCCAGGCCGGCGCGGCCCGGCACGAAGTCACCGACGTGCAGGGCGTCGCCGTGGCCGAAGCCCGTGGCGTACATCAGGCGGCCGTTGTCGTCGATGGTCGCCGAGCCGTAGACGATCTCCTGGCGGCCGTCGGCGTCGACGTCGGCGACGGACAACTGGTGGTTGCCCTGGCCGTGCGCGGCGCCGTTGCCGGAGGCGTTGGAGTCGAACGTCCAGCGCTTGACGAGCTGTCCGTTGCGGAAGTCCCAGGCGGCGATGACGGCGCGGGTGTAGTAGCCGCGGGCCATGATCAGGGACGGGCGCTGACCGTCGAGGTACGCGGTGCCGGCCAGGAAGCGGTCCGCGCGGTTGCCGTAGTTGTCGCCCCAGGAGGAGAGGTTGCCGCGCGGCGGGTCGTAGCTGACGGTGGACATCGCGGCGCCGGTCAGACCGTTGAACATGGTCAGGTACTCGGGCCCGGTCAGGACGTAGCCGCTGGAGTTGCGGTGGTCGGCGCTCGCGTTGCCGATGACGGTGCCCCGGCCGTCGCGCGTGGCGTCCGCCGTCTTCATGGCCACCTCGGCCTTGCCGTCGCCGTCGTAGTCGTACACCTGGAACTGGGTGTAGTGCGCCCCGGCCCGGATGTTGCGGCCGAGATCGACGCGCCACAGCCGCTGGCCGCCCAGCCGGTAGGCGTCGATGTAGACGTTGCCGGTCACGCCGGACTGCGAGTTGTCCTTCGCGTTGTCCGGGTCCCACTTCACGATCAGCTCGTACTGTCCGTCGCCGTCCACGTCACCCGGGCTCGCCTCCACCGGTGTGTAACCCGAACCGGGCGAAGACAGCGGTACGTCGAGGTAGTTGCCGCCGGTGAAACGCACCGAGGGCTCCGAAGCCGGCTGCTCCGTGCCGCCGACCACCGCGCGCACGGTGTACGAGGCGTCCGAAGGCGCGCCGCTGTCCAGGTAGTTGGTGGAGTCGGTGACCGGCGAGCCGTTCACCTTCGTGCCGTCGCGGTAGACGTTGAACGCCGTGTCGTAGCTCTCGGTGCCCAACAGCCGCCAGGACACCAGGTTGTTCGAGCCCGAACGCACCGAGACCAGGCCCCGGTTCAGGTCCTCCATCTGCAGGGCCTCACCGGCCGGCGGGCCGGGATCCGGGTCGGTGCCGCCGCCGGCCTTGACCAGCCGCCACTGCTGGTTGGTGCCGTCGACGTCGTCGTACTGGGAGATCCGGGCGCCGTCGTTCATCGACCGCTCCCAGACGTCCAGGGCCTTGCCGCTGTTGCGGTTGATCAGCTGCACGTGCTGGCTGTCGATGTCGACCACGCTGAACTGCTGATGGGCGGCGTTGTCGTCCGTCCACTGCAGCACGTTCGCGCCGTTGGCCGTGGATCGCCCTTCGACGTCGAGCACCTTGCCACTGTGCCGGGCCTTGATCCGGTAGTACCCGTTGCCCGAATCGACGAACTGGAACTGCTGGTTGGCGCCGGTTCCAGGGGTCCGCTGGACGACCGTGGCGCCGTCGGCGGTGGAGCCTTCCGAGATCTCGATGGCCTTGCCGCTGTGGCGTGAGACCAGCTGGTAGTAGGCGGACGTGTCGATCACGGCCGCACTCGCGCTGGGCGCGGGCAGGGCGACCAGCGAGACGGCGGCCAGCAGCGCCGCCAGTAAGAACGTGACCGGCCCGCGGGTTCTTCGTGGGCTGTGGACGGACATGTGCTCTCCTTCACGTGGGGGGCGAGGGCTTGTGGGGATCCCCGGCGCGAATGAAACGATTCACCTGGGTGGTGCGCGAGGGAGGGGTCTTGCCCTGGCGGTTGGGAGCGCTCCCATGAGGCTAGAAGGGGCCACCGGGAGCGGCAAGACCTGTGCGCCGACTGAATGTGACAGTCTGTTTGATCGTGGACTGTTCGGCCTTGCTCATTGCCGGGTGCCTGAGTACCGTCCATCAAATGTCAACAGAATCGGAAGAAGACCAACGACCTCTCCGTCCGGAGCAGATGGCCTGACCGTTGCCGGCATCTGCTTGTCATGAACGCGTCTTGCGTTGCCGTGTTCCTGTTCCGGGGCCCAGAGATGAGGAGTTGGCAAGGATGCGAAGACACCCTGTCCGCACGGCACTCAGCATCGCGACCGCCGTGATCCTGGCGTGCGGCGCGGCGGCATTCGGGCCGGTTTCCCCGGCCTCCGCGCAGTTCGGCGAGGCCGAGATCTCGCCGATCGAGAGCGACCTCAGCGCGAAGTCCTGGGTGAGCGTCGAGGCCGGCAGCGGGGCGTCCACCGCTGACCTGGCGATCGACCAGGACGACCGGACCGCGTGGAGGGCGGATGGCACGTCCGCGCACCAGTGGCTGACGCTCGATCTGGGCGGCGCCTACGACAACGTCAGGAAGGTCGAGGTCGTCTTCCCGAGCGCCGGGGCCGTCTACCAGTACGTGGTGGAGTCGTCCGCGGACGGCGACAGCTGGAACGTCATCGCCGACCACTCGGCCGACCACCGGCCCTCTCGCGGGTCCGTGGACCTCTTCACCCGGCCGGGGACGAGGTTCGTCCGGGTGACGTTCACGGGAGCCTCGCCCCGCGCGACCTTGGGAATCAGCGAGCTCAGCGTCTACAACTACCTGCGCGACGACCTGATCCTCGGCGCCGACGCCTCCTGGGTGGACAACGATGTCGCCGAAGGGCGCGAGTACTGGGTGCGCCCGACCGAGGAGGACCCCGGCGCGGGTCCCCACCTGCTGGACGTGCTCCAGGACCGCGGCGTCGAGTACGTCCGGCTGCGGGTCTTCAACGAGCCCCGCAGCGAGTCCTCGGGCGGCGTACTGACCGTTCCCTACCAAGGCCCGAAACGGTCACTCGAGGTGGCCAAGTGGATCAAGGCCGAACGGGACATGGGCCTGGGGATCGACCTTCACTACGCGGACTCGTGGGCCGACCCGGCCAAGCAGCCGAAGCCGCGGGCGTGGGCCCAGCTGAAGTTCGACGAGCTGACCGAGGCGGTGTACGACCACACCTACGACTACGTCGAGCAGTTGATCGAGCAGGGCACGACGCCGGACAAGGTGGCGATCGGCAACGAGATCGTCAACGGCTTCATGTACGGCAGTGAGGCCGCGCTGATCGGCACCACCGATCCGGCGTACTTCCGGAACCAGCCGGAGATCTACCAGTCGCAGCCCGGCGGCGGCCTGCTCTGGAAGTACTGGGGCTCGGACGACCCGGAGGAGCGGCGGCTCTACGACGAGGCGTGGGACCGGTTCACGACGCTGTCCGCGGCGGGGATCCGCGCGGTCCGCGACGTGGCGGCCGACCACGGCGAGGACATCGACGTCGAGACGCACATCATCATCGGCAAGGACCGGGGCGCCAAGACGCTCGAGTTCTGGGATCAGTACCTGACCCGGGTGAAAGCCAAAGGCGCCGACGTGGACGTCCTCGCCCACTCGTACTACCCGGAGTGGCACGGGTCGCCGGACCACTACGAGTCCAACATCAACGCGGTGGCGGCGGCGCACCCGGGGTACAAGATCGAGATCGCCGAGACCTCGTACCCGGCGTCGGGTGGCGGCGGGACCCCGATGCCCAACTCGACGTACCCGCGGACCGTTCAGGGGCAGGCGGACGCCCTCCAGCACGTGTTCCGGATCGCCAACGACATCCCGGACAACCAGGGCCTGGGCGTGCTGGCGTGGGAGCCGGCGAGATGGCAGTCCTTGTTCACCGCCGTACCGGGCATGCCACGCACCTGGGAGCCGAACGCGTCGATCGACATCTTCACCAAGAGTCGCGCGTCCCACGTGGTGGAGGACACCGTGTACGCGTCCGCACTCGTCGGCGGCGAGGTGGTGCTGCCGGATGCGGTGCGGGCGCTGACGATGGCCGACGGTTCGGCGGAGCCGGTCCCGGTGGAATGGGACCCGGTGCCGGACGGAGCCACCGACACGGCCGGCCGGCTCACGGTGCGCGGCTCGACCGAGTACGGGCGGGTGACGGCGATGGTCGACGTGGTCGACACGTATGCCGGGCTCGCCTGTGACCGGGTGATCACCGGCCGGTATGCCGGGCCGTTGACGGTGACGAAGGGCGTGACCTGCCTGGACGGAGCGACGGTGTCGGGCCCGGTGTCGGTGCGGGCCGGTGCCTCGCTCCAGGCGGACGGCGCGGTGGTCGCCGGACCCGTGCGGGCCGACGGCGCGGCGGGGGTGGTGATCTGCGACAGCCGGATCTCCGGCCCGGTGACGTCGTCCGGGACCTCGTCGGTGACGATCGGCAACCCGGTGCTGGGATGTGCGCCGAATACGGTCACCGGCCCGGTGACCGTGACGCGGACGAACTGGTGGAACGTGATCGCCGGGAACACCATCAACGGCCCGCTGGTGTGCGGGGGAAACGCTCAGCCGCCGGTGAACAACGGATCGGCCAACACGGTGAGTGGTCCCAAGTCGGAGCAGTGCCGCGACCTGTAGCGCTCCGACGTCGGGCTGTTTCGAGGCGCTGCCGGGCCGGGAGGCCCGGCAGTACGCTCACGGGCACTCGCCGCGCACCCTCCCGTCGCCGCCGCGAGCGGTCAGATCGCGCAGCCCGCGTGCGCCAGCGCCTGCTTCAGCAGGACCCCGTGCCCGCCCGGCATCTCGCTCTGCACCGCTTCCGAGAGGGCCTCCTGAGGGCTGAACCACACCAGGTCCAGCGCGTCCTGCCGAGGACGGCAGTCGCCCGTCACCGGCACGATGTAGGCCAGGGACACCGCGTGCTGGCGGGGGTCGTGGTACGGCGTGATGCCCTGCGTCGGGAAGTACTCCGCGACCGTGAACGGCTGGAGCGAGGCCGGGACGCGGGGCAGGGCGACCGGGCCGAGGTCCTTCTCGAGATGGCGCAGCAGGGCGTCGCGGACCCGCTCGTGGTGCAGCACCCGGCCGGAGACCAGCGTCCGGCTGACCGTACCGTCGGGCCCGATGCGCAGCAGCAGGCCGACGCTGGTGACTTCGCCGCTGTCGTCGACGCGCACCGGGACGGCCTCGACGTAGAGGATCGGCATGCGGGCGCGCGCCATCTCCAAATCGTCGGAGGACAGCCAGCCGGGCGTGGTTTCGGTCATGTCAGACATCGCTTGATCATACTTTCAGCCGTGTGGACATCCTGGGTAGCCGCTCCAGGAGAACTGTGACCGGCCACACGCGTCAGGGCTTCACGGCCACCGCGCCGTACTGCGGAACCAGCACGGCCGAATCGGGCTCGGCGCGCCACTGCCCGCACGACACCATGCCCGGGTCGAGCAGGTCGAGGCCCTCGAGGAACGCGGCGATGTCCGCGCCGCTGCGGGCCGTGATCGGGGGAGTGGCGTTCTCGTTCCAGAACTTCATGGCCGGGATCTGGCCCGCGCCGCCGAGCTCGTCGTCGAAGGTCGGGTGGGTGAGGACCAGGAAGCTGCCGGAGGGGACCGCGGCCATCACCCGGCGCACGATGTCCCGGGCCTTGTCGGTGTCCAGGACGAAGTTGAGGATGCCCAGCATCATCACGGCGACGGGCCGGGTGAGGTCGAGGGTGTGCCCCGCCCGCTCGATGATGGCGTCCGGGTCGTGGACGTCGGCGTCGATGTAGGCGGTGGCGCCGTCGCTGGTGCCGGTCAGCAGGGTGCGGGCGTGCACCAGCACGATCGGGTCGTTGTCGACGTAGACGATCCGCGAGTCGGGCGCGATGCGCTGGGCGATCTCGTGGGTGTTGTCCGCCGTCGGCAGGCCCGTGCCGATGTCCAGGAACTGCCGTACCCCGCACTCGCCGGCCAGGTGCGACACGGCCCGGCCGAGGAACTCCCGGTCCGCCCGGGCGATGTCCCGGATGATCGGGAACATCTCGGCGACGTGCCGGCCGACCTGCTGGTCGACCTCGTAGTTGTCCTTGCCGCCGATCCAGTAGTTCCACACGCGCGCGTTGTGCGCCACACCGGTGTTCAGCCTCGCCGAGCCGCTCGGCGGGGTGTGGCTGTCCGTCACGTCTGTTCCTCTCCTCGCACGAGCGGCCGAAACCGGCCATCGCCGCCATTGTGCCGTCCCGTTGATCACGCTGTCCCGGGAATCGGCAGAGCCGGTGGGGCCGTCGGTGTGCGGCGGGGAAAACCGTGTGCTGTCCCCGGTTCAGCCGGAGTCGGGGCTCGCGGCCGGCGTCCGGCCGGCCAGGACGTCCGCCAGGCGCTGGGTGCCGAGCCGCGCCGCCTGTTCGACGGAGTCCTGCTCGTCGCCGTCGAGCCCGCCCGCCGTGACGGTGAGCGCGTCGTTGCCGACGCGCACGGCGGCGACGTCCAGGGTGAGGGTGGCCTCCGTGCCCCCGATGGGGCCCCGCACCGTCACGCGCAGGCCCTCACGGGCGTCGCCCACGGCGGGCGGCGAGGTGTCGACGACCTGGACGGTGCGCTGTTCACGGCCGTCGGTCACGGTGAACTGGTCGCACTCCTGCGGCAGGCCCGCCAGCCACTGCAGGGACTCCTGCGGGTCGGTCCGGTCGTAGGAGGCGACCTGGTACAGCAGGCGCGAGTCGCCCTGCGTGAAGCCGCGCAGCGCGGACACGCCCGACGGCCTGCCCAGCAGATCGTCGTCGAAGAGGGAGTCGAGGAGCCGTTGGCAGTCGGCTGCCTGGGCCTTGGCCGTGAGGAAGTCGGAGACGTCGACCCGGCCGATGAGCAGGCTGTCGTGCCAGTTCTGGGCCTCCGTCTCCTTCACCTGGGTCCAGTCGTCCTCGATGTCCGCCTCGGTGATCAGCGCCGTCCGCGCGCCGCTCTCGGTGAGGGTGGCGGTGGGGGAGGGGGTCTGCCGCTCCCCGGCGACCTGCGACGCGGTGGCGACCGGGACGCGTGCGCCGGCCGCGCCGCCGCCGTCCGAGCAGGCGGCGCCGGCCAGCAGCGTGCCTGCCGCGAGGGCGCAGGAGAGAACGCGGGTGGGCCGGGGCGGACGACGGGTCATCGGGAGTGCCTCCTGGGAACGTGACGCGTGTCCTCAGCGCACCACCGGCATCGACGGCCCACCACCGGCACCGGACTGTTCGGGTGAGCGTCCGCCGGGGCGCGGACGTCTCACGTTCCGGCCCGGGCGTGTCCGTTCTGCCAGGCCCAGGCGGCGATCTCGACGCGGTTCCGGGCGGCCAGCTTGACCTGGACGCTGGACAGGTGGGTCTTGACCGTGGAGAGCGAGACGTACAGTTCGGCCGCGATCTCGGCGTTGGTGCGGCCGAGGGCGACGAGGCGGACCACGTCCAGCTCCCGCTCGGTCAGCGGCTCCCGGAGCGGCGCCGAGGGGGCCGGGTGCGCCGGGGGCGCCGGCCGCGGCGCGCTGTCGGCGGGCGCCGCCGCCGTGACGTGCTTGAGCAGGCGGACCGTGACGGACGGGGAGACCAGCGAGTCGCCCGCGGCGGCGGCGCGCACGGCCTCCGCGAGGAGGGTCGGCCCGGAGTCCTTGAGCAGGAATCCGCAGGCGCCGCCGCGCAGCGCGCCGTACACGTACTCGTCGAGGTCGAAGGTGGTCACCACGACCACCCGCAGGGGGTCGGCGACCTGGGGCCCGGCCAGCAGCCGGGTCGCCTCCAGACCGTCCAGCTTCGGCATCCTGATGTCCAGCAGGCACACGTCCGGGCGCTCGCGGCGGGCCAGCGCCACGGCCTCCTCGCCGTCTCGGGCCTCGGCGACCACGGTGATGTCCGGCTGGGCGTCGAGGAAGAACCGGAATCCGGTGCGGACCATGTCCTGGTCGTCCGCGATGAGCACCCGGATGGGAGCGCCGGAGCGGCCGCCGGCGCCGGCCGGGTCTGGGGTCGTCATGGGCCGATCATGCCTCGGTCAGCGCTCGGACATCCAGGTGAGGGGGTGGCTGCCGGCCCGCACGACACCCACCGGGAGGTCGATCCCCGATCCTCCGCCTGTGTGCCGCGTCGGGAACTTGCACGGATCAGGGGGGTGAGGGACGCGGGCCCAGCCTCGCCCGCGGCCCGGCACCCGCCTGCGGTCCGGCACCCGCCTGCGGTCCGGCACCCGCCTGCGGTCCGGCACCCGCCTGCGGTCCGGCACCCGCCTGCGGTCCGGCACCCGCCTGCGGTCCGGCACCCGCCTGCGGTCCGGCACCCGCCTGCGGTCCGGCACCCGCCCGCGGTCCGGCCCCCGCGCGGTTCGGCTGCGGTCCGGCCCCCGCGCGCGGTTCCGTCCCCGCGCGCGGTTCGGCTGTGGTTCGGTCCCCGCGCGTGGTTCGGTCCCCGCGCGTGGTTCGGCTGCGGTCCGGCCCCCGCGCGTGGTTCGGCCCCCGCCCGCGGTCCCCCCCCCGCCCGCGGCTCCGGGCACGCGCCTCGGCCGAACGGCCACACGAGCCGTCCGCACTCCGGGCCGATCGGCCGATCCCGGCGCGCAGGGCCCTCGCCTACCGTGAACCGCATGAGATCGATCTCTCCCCGGGGCTGCGTGCGGAGCTTCGGCGTCGGCTTCCTGGTGGTGGCGGCGGCGTACGACCTGGTGATCCACGGCGACCTCGGGGACGGCACCTGGCCGCCGGCGGTGGCGGTGCTGCTCGCCGGGCTCGCGGCCGTGCTGTGGCCGGCCGACCGCAGGCCGCGCCGGCTCACCCCGCAGCTGCGCGCCGCCGTACCCGGCGCGGCCTCCCTGCTCTTCACCACGGGCATGCTGCTCGCCGGGCGCACGGAGGTGCCGTTCGGTCCGGGCGAGGTGCTGATCCTGCTCAGCCTGCTGTTCATCGCCGTACGCCACTGCCCGAGGCGCTGGGCCCTGCCGTGCGGTGCGCTCGACGCGGTCGCCCTGCTCCTGCTGCCGGTGCGTTACTCGGGGTCGCTGCAGGACGGGGTGCTGCTGTCCGTCGTGATCGGCCTGATCCTGGTCGGGGCCGTCGCCGGGTTCGCCGGGTACCTGCGCTCCCTGGACTACCGGCGCACCGTCGCCGTCGGTGAGACGCGCCGTGCCGAACGCGTCGCCATCGCCGCCGACCTGCACGACTTCGTCGCCCACCACGTCACCGGGATCCTCGTGCAGACCCAGATGGCCCGCATGATGGCGGCCCGGCAGCCGCAGGACCTCGACCCCGTCCTGGCGGGCATCGAGCGCGCGGCGACCGAGGCGCTGGCGTCCATGCGGCGCACGGTGGGCGTGCTGCGGGACACGGGCCCGGAGGCCGCCGACCGCCGTCCCGTCGGCGACCTGGCCGGCATCGCCGACCTGGTCGACGGCTTCGCCGGCCCGGGCCAGAAGTGCGTCCTGCACCGGGATCCGGCCGTCTCCGACGACCTGCCGCACGAGGTGCAGGCGGCGGCCTTCCGGGTCGCGCAGGAGGCGCTGACCAACGTACGGCGGCACGCGGCCGACGCCACGGAGGTCACCGTCCGCCTGGCCCGCCCCGGCGACCGGCTGGAGGTCACGGTGACGGACGACGGCCGCGGCGGCACCCAGCTTCCGGAGGCCGCCCACGGGGGCGGCTTCGGGCTGGTCGGGCTGAAGGAGCGGGTCACCGCGCTGGGCGGGGAACTGCGGGCGGGGCCGCGGGCCGGTGCGGGGTGGCAGGTGACCGCGACCTTCCCGATGGGCAGAGGCTGAAGCTGATCCGGGGCCTCTGTGGTCGGCAGGGGCTGAAGTAGATCCGGGTCCTCTCCGGCGGGCAGGGGATGAAGCGGATTCCGGTCCTCTCTGGCGCGGCACGCCGCGCGGGCTGTTCAATGAAGCTGAACATGCCGCGTGTCGCGCGCATGGTGAGAGGAGCCGCCCGTGTCCCCGGCCGTCGTGCCGCCCGTCGGTGCGCGCATCCGGCAGGCCCGTCTGGAGCGCGGTACGAGTCTGCGCGCGCTCGCCCGGGAGGTCGGCGTGTCGGCGAGCCTCGTGTCGCAGATCGAGACCGGCAAGAGCCAGCCGTCCGTCAGCACCCTGTACGCGATCACCACGGCCCTCGGCATCTCCGTGGAGTCCCTCTTCGACGCCCGCGAGGGTGCCCGAGCGGCGGCGCTGCCGGCGGCGCGCGGCACCGTCCCGCACGCCCTCGCCGCCCTGGCCGCCGACCCGGGCCGCCGGATCGGGCCGCTGGCCGCGGCCGGTGGGCGCGAGACGCTGGAGCTGGACTCGGGCGTCGTGTGGGAGCGGCTCGGGCGGGTGCCGGGCGCGGACGTCGACTTCCTGCTGGTGACCTACCGGCCCGGCGGCGCCTCCTCCGGCTCCGGCGCGCTGATGCGGCACGCGGGCACCGAGTACGGCTACCTGACCTCCGGCGAACTGATCCTCACACTCGGCTTCGACGAGTACACGGTCCGCCCGGGCGACTCCGTCTGCTTCGAGTCGACGACCCCCCACCGCTACCGCAACGATGGAGAGGTACCCGCTGTGGGCGTCTGGTTCGTGTCCGGCGATGTTCAGTGACACTTGACACTCGTAGCACCCGGGCGTTCACTCCGAAGTGGGGGTGGTCGCCATGGCGATCCGCACATACGGAACCGACGCCGTCGACTGGGAAGAGCGCATCGACCTGGACCGGCTGCGCGGGCAGCGGCTGGCCCGGCTGCACGAGTCCCTGAACCGCTCCCAGCTGGGCGCGGTGCTCAGCTTCGACTTCGCCAACATCCGCTACATGACCGCCACCCACATCGGCACCTGGGCGATGGACAAGCTGATTCGCTTCGCCCTGCTGGTGCGGGGCGGCGAACCGGTCGTCTGGGACTTCGGCTCCGCCGCCCGCCACCACCAGCTGTACAACCCGTGGCTCGACTACAGCGACGGCAAGGGCGGGCCGCCCACCGGCGCCCGCGCCGGCATCTCCACCCTGCGCGGGGCCTTCCACCCGGACGCGGGCATCGCCGACGACGTCGCCGCCAAGATCGCCGCCGAGCTGCGCGAGCACGGGCTCGCGAGCGAACCGCTCGGCGTGGACGTCGCCGAGATGCCCGTCCTCGCCGCGCTGCGCGCCGAGGGCGTCGACGTCGTCGACGGGCAGCAGGTCTTCCTGGAGGCCCGCCGCATCAAGACCGGCGACGAGATCGCCCTGCTCACCCAGGCCTGCGCGATGGTCGACGCGGCCTACGAGGAGCTGTACGGGTATCTGCGCCCGGGCGTCCGCGAGAACGAGTGCGTCGGGGTCGTCAGCAAGGTGCTGTACGACCTCGGCAGCGAGTACGTGGAGGGCGTCAACGCCATCTCGGGCGAGCGCTGCTCCCCGCATCCGCACGTCTACAGCGACCGGCTGATCCGCCCCGGCGACCCCGCCTTCTTCGACATCCTGCACAGCCACCTCGGCTACCGCACCTGCTACTACCGGACGTTCGCCGTGGGCAGCGCCTCCCGGGCGCAGCGGGACGCCTATGCGCGCTGCCGGGAGTACATGGACGAGGCGATCGCCCTCGTCCGGCCCGGGGCCACCACCGCCGACGTCGTCCGGGTGTGGCCGCGCGCCGAGGAGTTCGGCTTCGCCGACGAGACCGCCGCCTTCGCCCTCCAGTACGGCCATGGCGTCGGCCTGTCCATCTGGGAGAAGCCGATCTTCAGCCGCCTGGTCTCCCTCGACCACCCCGAAGTCCTCGAAGAGGGCATGGTGTTCGCCCTGGAGACGTACTGGCCGGCCGCCGACGGCTGGTCCGCCGCCCGCATCGAGGAGGAGCTGGTCGTCACCGCCGACGGCTGCGAGGTCATCACCAAGTTCCCGGCGGAGGACCTGCTGGTGGCGGGCCGCAAGTACTGGACGGTGGGCGGCGAGCTGAACACCCGGCGCGAGGCGCAGTCCCACCTGAACAGGGGCGAGCGATGACGGACGCGACCGGACTCCTCGCCCGCTACGAGCGGATGGCCGTCATCCGCCGCACGGAGAAGGCCGCCCACGACCTGTTCCTGCGGGGGCTCGTCAAGGGCACCACCCATCTCGCCGCCGGGCAGGAGGCGATCGCCGTGGGGGCGAGCGCCGCCCTGCGCCCGGACGACTATGTGTTCGCCACCTATAGGGGCCACCACCATGCCCTGGCCAGGGGCGCCACCCCGGAGGAGTGCCTCGCCGAGCTGATGAGCCGGGCGACCGGGCTGTGCCGGGCCAAGGGCGGCTCCATGCACCTGACCAAGGCGGCCACCGGCATGCTCGGCTCGTACGCCATCGTCGGCTCGCACCTGCCGATGGCGGTCGGCGCCGCCTGGTCGGCCCGGCTGCGCGGCACCGAGCAGCTCGCGGTCGCCTTCTTCGGTGACGGCGCGACCAACATCGGCGCCTTCCACGAGTCGCTCAACCTGGCCGCCGTCTGGAAGCTGCCCGTGCTGTTCGTGTGCGAGAACAACCTGTACATGGAGTACACGCCGATCGCCGACGTCACGGCCGTGCCCCGGCCCGCCGCCGACCGGGCGCCCGCCCACGGCATCCCGGGCGAGGTCGTCGACGGCAACGACGTCGAGGCCGTCGAGGAGGCGGTGGGGCGGCTGGCGCGCCGGGCCCGGGCCGGAGAAGGGCCCGCCGTGCTGGAGGCCGAGACCTACCGGCACTTCGGGCACAGCCGCGCCGACCCGGCGGCCTACCGCCCGGCCGAGGAGGTCGAACGCTGGGTCAAGCACGACCCGCTGGACCTCGCCCGGGGACGGCTCGCCGAGCGGGGGGTCGCCGAGGAGACGGTCACCGGGGCCGACGAGCGGGCCCGGGCCCTCGTGGAGCGGGCCGTCGAGGCGGCCAGGGCCGCTGAGGGCCCCGACCCGCGCGAGGCGCTGACCGACGTGTGGGCGGACGGAGGTGCCGCATGGCGGACGTGATCACCTACCGGGAGGCGGTCGCCGAGGGCATCGCACGCGAGATGCGCCGGGACGCGTCGGTGGTGTGCCTCGGGGAGGACATCGGCGCGGCCGGCGGGGTGTTCAAGACGACCACGGGGCTGCTGACGGAGTTCGGGCCCGAGCGGGTGTGGGACACGCCCATATCCGAACAGGCCATCGTGGGTGCGGCGATGGGCGCCGCGATGACCGGGATGCGGCCCGTCGCGGAGATCATGTTCTCCGACTTCCTCGCCTGCTGCTGGGACTACCTCGCCAACGAGATCCCCAAGGTCCGCTACATGACCGGCGGTCAGGTGACCGTGCCCCTCGTCGTGCGCACGGCCAACGGCGGCGGACTCGGCTTCGGCGCCCAGCACTCCCAGGCCACCGAGAACTGGGCGCTGACCGTGCCGGGCCTGAAGATCGCCGCACCGGCGACTCCGGCCGACGTCATCGGCATGATGGCGGCGGCGATCCGCAGCGAGGACCCCGTGGTCTTCTTCGAGCACAAGGCGCTCCTGGCCACCAAGGGGCCACCGCCACCGCCCGGCCACGTCGTCGAGCTGGGCCGCGCCGCCGTCGTCCGCGAGGGCGCGGACGTCACGCTCGTCGCCCTGGCCTCGATGGTGCCCCTGGCGCTGAAGGCCGCCGACGTGCTGTCGGGGGAGGGGATCGAGGCGGAGGTGGTCGACCTGCGCTGCCTCGTCCCGCTGGACGCCGCGACCGTGCTCGCCTCGCTGCGCGGGACCTCGCGCCTCGTCACCGTCGAGGAGAACCCGTACCAGGGCGGCTGGGGCGCCACCGTCGTCTCGATCGTCGCCGACGAGGGGTTCGGCCTGCTGGACGCGCCCGTGCGGCGGGTGGCGGGGGAGTGCGTCCCGCTGCCGTTCGCCGACGCGCTGGAGGAGCAGGTCATCCCCACCGTAGAGAAGGTCGTGGCGGCGGTCCGGAGCCTCGCCGCGTATTGAACACCCCCTGGAGGGAAGCGCGATGACCCATCGGATACTCCTTCGCGCCGGACACGTCCTGTCGATGGACCCTGCCATCGGCGACCTGCCGCGGGGTGACGTCCTCGTCGAGGACGGCCGGATCGCCGCCGTCGAGCCCGACATCAGCGCCGACGCCGAGGTACTCGACATGACCGGACGCATCGTGATCCCCGGCTTCGTCGACACCCACCGCCACACCTGGGAGGCCCCGATCCGGGGCGTCGCACCCGACGCCACCCTCGACGACTACTTCGTCGACATCCTCGACACCTTCGCACCCCTGTACACCCCGCAGGACGTCTACGCGGGCAACCTCGCGGGCGCGCTGGAGTGCCTGAACGCCGGCATCACCACGCTCGTCGACTGGTCGCACATCAACAACACCCCCGAGCATCCGGACGCCGCGATCCAGGGCCTGACGGAGTCCGGCATCCGGGCGCGGTACGCGTACGGCAGCGCCAACACCTCCCTCGCCGACTACTGGTTCGAGAGCAGGATCGCGGTCCCGGCGGACGACGTGCGGCGGATCCGGTCGGCGCATTTCGCCTCCGACGACGGTCTGCTGACCATGGGCCTCGCCACCCGCGGGCCCGGCTTCTGCGTCGACGAGGTCGTCGCGCAGGAGTGGGCGCTCGCCCGCGAACTCGGCCTCCCGATCACCGTGCACGTCGCCATGGGACGGCTCGCCGGCCGCTTCGGCATGGTCAGGCAGCTGCGCGGCCTGGGACTCCTCGGCCCGGACACCACCTACGTCCACTGCTGCTACCTCAGCGAGGAGGAGTGGCGGATGGTCGCCGACAGCGGTGGCACGGTGTCGGTCGCGCCGCAGGTGGAGCTCCAGATGGGGCACGGCTGGCCGCCCGTGATGCAGGCCATCGAACACGGTTTGCGGCCCTCCCTCAGCGTCGACGTCGTCACCACCGTGCCGGGCGACATGTTCACCCAGATCCGCGCGGCCTTCGGCGCCGAACGCGCCCGCGTCAACGCCGACTGCTGGCAGGCCAACATGCCGGTGCCCGACACCATGCTGACCGCGCGGCAGATGCTGGAGATCGCCACCGTCAACGGCGCCCACGTCGCGGGGCTGGAGGACCGCACCGGCTCCCTCACCCCCGGCAAGCGCGCCGACATCGTCGCGATCGACGCCACCGCGCCGAACGTCGCCCCCGTGCACGACGCGGCGGCCGCGGTGACCCTGTGCGCCGACGTGTCGAACGTGGACACCGTCCTCGTCGACGGCGTGATCCACAAGCGGGACGGCCGGCTGCTCGCCGACACCGCACGCGCCCTGCGGCTCGTCGCGGAGTCCCGGGACCGGCTCCTCGCCGCGAAGGAGGAGAAGAGGGCGAAGGCGACGGCATGACGAACCACCTGGTACGCCGCGCCGCCGACCTGCCCGATCCGCCGTACGACGGCCACGGCCACCGGCGCCGGACGCTGGTCGGCGAGGACGACGGCAGTGTGCACACCGGCTTCGGCCTGTGCGAACTACGGCCCGACGGCCGGATCCCCGCCCATGTCCACTCGTACGAGGAGACCTTCCACATCCTCGCCGGAGCCGTGATCCTCGACGTCCCCGAAGGCTCGTACCGGCTGGAGGAGGGTGACTACGGCCTGCTGCCGATCGGGGTACCGCACGCGTGGCGCGGCGCGGGGGACACCGGCGGCCGCTGGGCGGACATGCTGGCCCCCGTCCCGCGGGCCCGCTACGGCCACGACACCCAGGCGGTGCCCGGCCCGCCCGCGCGCGACCCGGTCCGCGTCGACGTCCGTGACCCGCGCACCCGCTCCTTCGGGCACTTCGAACCCGACCAGATGGACCCCGGCAAGCAGTCCCAGGACCTGCTGGCCGTCACGGCGAGCATGCGCACCGCGCTGCTGGTCTACAGCGGCATCACCGTGAAGATGATGGTCGACAGCGACCTGGGCGCGGTCGGCTCGACGATGTTCATGGTGCAGTACGCCTCCGACGGGGTCATCGGCACCCACGACCACCCCTTCGAGGAGACGTACCTCATTCTCCAGGGCGTCGCGGAGGCCACCCTCGACGGCGAGCGGTACCGGCTGGAACCCGGGGACCTCGCGTGGGCGGGCGCCGGGTGTGTGCATGGGTTCGCCAACGCCGGGCAGGGGCCCCTGCGGTGGCTGGAGACGCAGGCGCCGCAGCCGCCGGCACGACACTCGTACCGGTTCACGCGGGACTGGGACTACCTGCGCGCCGCACTGGAGGAGGGCTCATGAGCAGAGTGCTGGTCGTCGGCGGAACGTCCGGCATCGGTCTGGAGTTCGCCCGGGCGCGCGCCGGGCGTGGGGACGACGTGGTCCTCACCAGCCGCGAAGCCCAGCGGGCCGACGCGGTCGCGAAGGAGATCGGCGCCCGGGGGCTCGCCCTGGACCTGGCACGGCCGCTGGAGATCGCGGCGGCCCTCGCCGACGTGGGGCGCGTGGACCACCTGGTCATCGCGGGCGTCTCCCGGGACGACAACAAGGTCACCGAGTACGACATCGACGCCGCGCTGCGCCTGGTCACCCTCAAGCTCGTCGGCTACACCGAGGTCGTGCACGCGCTGCGGACCCGGCTGCACGACGGCAGCGCCATCGTGCTCTTCGGCGGCCAGGCCAAGGAGCGCCCCTACCCGGGGGCGACGACCGTGGCGACGGTCAACGCGGGCGTGCGGGGCCTGATGAACTCCCTCGCCGTCGAACTCGCGCCCGTCCGGGTCAACGTCGTGCACCCCGGTGTCGTCGGCGACAGCCCGTACTGGCAGGCCAAGCCGGAGAAGGTGCTCGCCGCGCTGCGCACCGAGACGCCCACGGGGCGGCTCGCCACGATGGCGGACGTGGTGGACGCGGTCGACTTCCTGCTGCGCAACCAGTCGGTCAACGCGGTGGAACTGACCGTGGACGGGGGCTGGTTGCTCGGCTGACCCATTGCCGAGCAGGGCCGTCACCCGGCGCGCCGCAGTGTGTCCGCCACGACTTCCTTGTCCACCGCCGCCCGTACCAGCGCGGCGGCGAGCACGGCCGGGTCGGTCCGGCCGGCCGCCTCGACGAGGCGCTGCGGCTCCTTCGGCAGCTCCAGCCGCTCGGCGCCCTGCAGGGCCTTGGCGTCCAGACGAGGCGCGACCTCCGGCCAGACGCCCTGCGCCTCGCGCAGGAAGATGTCGGCACCCGCCGGTCCCATACCGGGGAACTCCTGGAGCAGGCGGCGCAGTTCGGGCACCGTGCCGTCCGCCTCCCGGCGCAGCCGCCGCAGGTCGCCGCCCCACCGCTCGTTCAACAGCTCAGCGGCGTCACCGAGTTGCGTGGCGGTGCGCTCGTCATAGCGCCGGTAGCCGCCCCGGCCGAGCGCGTCCACCCGCTCCTGCCAGTCCGCCTCGGCCATCCGGCGCGGATCGCGCAGCCCCGCCTCGTGCAGGGCACGGGCGGTGGCCAGCGCGATCGATCCGCGGATGCGGGCGCTGAGCAGGTGGGACAGCACCAGCAGCCGGTACAGGGGCTGCGGTGTGTCCTTCAGCCGGATGCCCGCCTCGTCGGCGTACGTCCGGCCGTGCGCGCCGACGAGTTCGCGTACGACGCGCTCCTGCCGGCTCACGGGCTACGCCTTCAGCGGATCGTGGCCGACGGTCATCAGCCGGTGCCGGCGGCGCGTGTCCTCGGCCGTCACCTCGGGGATCGGCTCGTTCTCCAGATCCACCTGCGAGGTGACCCTGTCCACCACGTTCCGCATCACCCGCAGGTCGTCCTCGGTCAGGTCGGTGCGCCGCTTCTGGAGGATCGCCAGGACGTGCTTCCCGGTCTCGGTACCCGCCTCCTCGGGCAGCGGCTCCGCCTCCTCGTCGGCGTCACGCGTCCGCAGCCAGGCGGCGAGTTCCTGCGAGGTCATGTTCACGACGCGGTGGAAGTCCTCCCACAGCGCGTCCAGTTCCAGGGCGTCGGTCATGGGGTGCCCCTTCCGTACGTACGTGCGCGCCGGTCAGCCTTCGCGGGGGAAGTTCTCCGCGTCGAACATCCACCGCTGCTTCTCCAGCTCGGCGGTGATGCCGATCAGCAGGTCCTGGGTGACCAGGTCGGCCTTCTCGGTCGCGTCGATGCGCTCGCGCAGCCGGGCGATCGCGTCCTGCAGCGACTCCACCATCACCTGCACGGCGTCCGAGTCGCGCACCCAGCCCTCCTTCGGGGCGGGCAGCGTGAAGGCCTTCGCGATGGTCTCCGGCCGGCCGTCCGGCGGGACGCCGAGCGCCGCGGACCGCTCCGCCACCGTGTCGGCGAAGTTCCGCGCGGCCGAGACCACCTCGTCGAGCTGGAGGTGGATGGACCGGAACCGCGGTCCGACGATGTTCCAGTGCGCCTGCTTCCCGATCAGCGAGAGTCCGAGCAGATCCACCAGGGTGTCCTGGAGTGCCTCGCAGGAGACCCGGCGGGCCTCGTCGGGCAGTGTGCTCCTGACAGCCGTCATAGGGCGCTTCTCCTTCTCGCGTCGTTCCTCGTGGTCCTGAGCAGTGCGTCGCGCTCCTCCTCGCAGGTGCCGCCCCACACGCCCGAGGCCTGTCCGCTGCTCAGCGCGAAGCTCAGGCAGTCGTCGGTCACCGGACAGCGCGCGCAGATCCGCTTGGCGGCGGTGACGTCCCGCAGAGCGGGGCCCGCGGTGCCCACGGGAAAGAACAGCTCGGGGTCCTCGTCCACGCAGGCGGCGCTCCGCAACCACTCCATGACCGCGCGGGTGCCCCGGGCCCACTGGTGCAAACCCGATGCGGAATGAGGGAGACCGGTCGTCCCGGCCTGCGATATCGCCTTCCCGAGACACTGGAAGCCGGGAAATCTTCCCAGGGGCCCGGCCGGGGGTCTATAGTCCGAAACTAGCGGTGCTAATTAATCGGTGGTGTGAGGAGTCCTCTCGTGCGTCCCGTCCACTTCGCGTCCGCCCGCCGCACCCCCATCGGCAAGCTGCGGGGGTCCCTCTCCTCGGTACGGCCCGACGACCTCGCCGCGACCGTCGTCCGCGCCCTGGTCGCCGACGTGCCCGCGCTCGACCCGGCCCGGGTCGACGACGTCTACTGGGGCGCCGCCAACCAGGCCGGCGAGGACAACCGCAACGTCGCCCGCATGGCCGCGCTGCTCGCCGGCCTCCCCGAGTCCGTCCCCGGCGCCACGGTCAACCGCCTCTGCGCCTCCGGCCTGGAGGCCGTGACCACGGCCGCCCGCGCCATCGCCGCCGGCGAGGCCGACATCGTGATCGCGGGCGGCTCCGAGTCGATGAGCCGCGCCCCCTTCGTCCTGGCCCGCCCCGACGAGGCCCTGCCGCACCGCGTCGAGACCGTCGACACCCGCCTGGGCTGGCGCCTGGTCAACCCGGTGATGAAGGATCTGCACGGCCTGCTGTCCATGGGCGAGACCGCCGAGGAGGTCGCCACCCGGTACGGCATCCCGCGCGAACGCCAGGACGAGTTCGCCCTGCGCAGCCACCAGCGCGCCGCCGAGGCCCGCAAGAACGGCCACTTCGACGACGAACTCCTGCCCGTGGAACGCCCCGACGGCGTGGTCGTCGACACCGACGAGTGCGTCCGCGAGGACACCTCCTACGAGAAGCTCTCCCGGCTGAAGCCGGTCTTCCGGCAGGGCGGCACGGTCACCGCGGGCAACGCCTCCCCGATGAACGACGGCGCCGCCGGACTGCTCCTGGTCAGCGAGGAGGCCCTGAACGACCTGGGCCTGGAGTCCCTCGGCCGCTACGTCGCCGGAGCCTCCGCCGGCGTCCACCCCGACGTCATGGGCATCGGCCCGGTCCCCGCCACCCGCAAGGCCCTGACCCGGGCCGGCTGGAGCGTTGGCGACGTCGAGGAGGCCGAGTTCAACGAGGCGTTCGCCGCCCAGGCGCTGGCCTGCGTCGACCAGCTCGGCATCGACCCCGACCTGGTCAACCCGAGCGGCGGCGCCATCGCCCTCGGCCACCCCCTGGGCTGCTCGGGCGCCCGCATCCTGACGACCCTGCTCCATCGCATGCGGCGCACCGGGGCGGAGCGGGGTCTCGCGACGATGTGCGTGGGCGTCGGGCAGGGCAGCGCGGTGCTGGTCGAACGGCACTAGCCGAGCCGCGGCGGGCTCATCAGGCGAGACGGCGCTTACCCCGGCGGTTCGTTGCACATAGCATCAGTGTTCGCATGAACACCATGACGCTCTGGCACATCACCGGCTGGGAGTTCGCCGCCCTGGCCTTCGCGGCCCTGCTCGTCGGCTTCTCCAAGACCGCCGTGAGCGGGGCCAACACGGTCAGCCTCGCCATCTTCGCCGCGGTGCTGCCCGCCCGCGCCTCCACCGGCGTGCTGCTCCCGGTCCTGATCGCCGGGGACCTGCTCGCCGTCGCCACCTACCGGCGGCACGCGCACTGGCCCACGCTGTGGCGGCTGTTCCCGGCGGTCGCCGCGGGTGTCGTCGTCGGCACGGTGTTCCTGATGTGGGCGGACGACGCGATCGTCCGCACCTCCATCGGCGCGATCCTGCTGCTGATGGCGGCCGTGACGGTGTACCGCAGGCGTACGGCGGACACGGAGGAGGAGCCGGAGTCGGTCACCACCCGGTCGGGCCGCCTCAAGGCCCGCTCCTACGGCGTCCTCGGCGGCTTCACCACCATGGTCGCCAACGCCGGCGGTCCGGTGATGTCGATGTACCTGCTCTCGGCGGGCTTCCGCAAGCTCGGCTTCCTCGGCACCTCCGCCTTCTTCTTCCTCATCGTCAACGTCTCCAAGCTGCCCTTCAGCGCCGGTCTCGGCCTCATCGACGGCCGTTCGCTCCTGCTCGACCTGGCGCTCGTGCTGTTCGTCGTGCCCGGCGCGCTGTTCGGCAAGTGGGCCGTGCACAAGATCAACCAGCGGTTGTTCGAACAGCTGGTCATCGCGGCGACGGTCGTCGGCGGTCTGCAACTACTGCTGCGCTGAGCCCCGCAGCAGCGCCGGAAGGTCCGCGAAGGAGTCGATCACGTGGTCGGGCGTGCCGTCGGCGGCCCGGAGCGTCTCCCGCTGGAACTTCCCGGTCCGCACGAGGACCCCGGCGATCCCCGCCCGCTGGGCCGCCAGCACGTCCGACTCGACGTCGTCCCCCACCATCACGGCCTCGCCCGCACCGACGCCGAGCCGGGCCAGCGCCGCCTCGAAGAACGCCCGGGCCGGCTTGCCGGTGATCTCGGCCTCCACCCGGGCGGCCTTCTCCAGCCCGGCCAGGAACGCGCCGGAGTCCAGCCGCAATCCCTCGTCCGTACGCCAGTACAGGTTGCGGTGCATGGCCACCAGCCGGGCTCCGCGCCGCAGTTGCCCGAAGGCCCGGTCGAGCGCCTCGTACCCGAACTCGGGACCGGCCCCGCCGACCAGCACCACATCCGGCACCGCGCCGGTGTCCGCCGGGTCGACGACGGTCACCCCCTCCAGGTCCTCCGCGATGTCGCCGCTGTTCAGCAGCGCGCACCGGGCGCCGGGACAGTGCTCGGCGAGATACGCGGCGGTGGCGGCGGGCGCGGTCAGGATGTCCTCCGCGGAGACCGGGAACCCCGCGTCCGCCAGCGTCCCGGCGATCGACGCCCTGGTCCGGGACGTCGTGTTCGTGACCAGCAGCACGGCGAGACCGGCCTCCCGGACCTCCCGCAACGCCTCGACGGCCCCCGGCAACGGCCGCCACGAGACGGTGAGCACCCCGTCGATGTCGACGAGCACGGCACGCACGGACTCCATGCCAGGACGATAGCGACGGCCGGCTGTCGGTGCCGGTGGTCCGCATCCGTTCCGGTGTCTGTCGTGTTGCGGGTCTCCGCGTCGGGTGGTCCCCACCGGTGATCGGCACCCGCGGTGTCTGCCGTGGGGGTCCGTCCTCGCGGGGGGCCTCGCCGCAGGGGTGTGTGCCCGCCGGGCGTCCCCACCGCGGGGGTCCCGGTGTCCGCCGTGGAGGTCCGTGCTGTGCCCGCCGGGTGGCCCCCGCCGGGGACCCGCACCGGTCCCAGTGCCCGCCGCAGGGGTCCGTCCCCGCGGGTGGCCCCCACCCGCGTTCCGTACCCGTCCCGGTGCCCCCCGTCCGGGACCTCGTACGCTCGACGCCGTGTCCTGTCACGTCCTGATCCTCGGCGGCACGACCGAGGCCCGCGCCCTGGCCGCCGCGCTGTCCGCCCGCCCCGGCGTCCGCGTCACGACGTCCCTCGCGGGGCGCGTGGCGAAGCCCGGGGCGCTCGACGGGGAGGTGCGCGTCGGGGGGTTCGGCGGGGCCGAGGGGTTGGCCCGGTGGCTGCGCGAGGAGGGCGTGAGCGTGCTCGTCGACGCCACGCACCCCTTCGCCGAGTCGATCACGGCCAACGCGGCACGGGCCGCGGCCGCGACCGGTGTGCCGGCGGTGGTGCTCCGCCGCCCCGGGTGGCGGCCGGGCCCCGGGGACCTCTGGCACCCGGTCCCCTCACTGGAGGCGGCGGCGGACCTGCTGCCCCGGCTCGGGCGCCGGGTCCTGCTCACCACCGGACGCCTCGGCCTGGCCGCCTTCGCGCACCTGACGGACCTCCACTTCGTCGCACGGTCGGTGGACCCGCCAGAGCCGCCCATGCCGCCGGACCTCCACGTGATCCTGGCCCGCGGCCCGTTCACCGTCCCCGGCGAGACGGCCCTGCTGCGCGAGCACCGCGTCGACGTCCTGGTGACCAAGGACAGCGGGGGAGAGGCCACGGCGGCCAAACTCACGGCGGCGCGGGACCTCGGCCTGCCCGTCGTGGTCGTACGGCGGCCCCCGCTGCCGGACGGCGTGACGGCCGTGCCCGACGTAGCGGGGGTCCTGGAGCGGCTGGGGCCGGCCCAGACCGTGTTTCAGGTCGCGGGCGGCTCTTGGGCGGACAGTTCCTCGGCCAGTTCCATACAGCGCAGGCGGGCCGGGGAGAAGTCGTAGGGCATCTTGCCGGTGGCTTCGAACACGCTCATCGAGTCAGCCTTCCCCCTGCCAGAGCTGAGACCGGCCTCGTCCTCGTCGTCGTCGGCGGCGGCAGGGTGCAAAGCGTCCCAGGCGTCGAAGAGGGCATCCTCGTCCTTCCCCAGGCCGGACTCCTCGATGACGGCCTGCAGGGCGCTTTCGAAGGCGTGCCGCTCGACGGCCACCTGAGCCACCCGTGGATCATCCACGGCGACGCTGTCATCGAGTTCCTCCTCGGCGTCATCGATGCGGTCGGAATCCTCCCGCAGAGTGGGATGCGTGGCCAGGACGACGAAGCGGGTGGCCTGGACGGCCGCGCCGAGCGGGCCGAAGATCCGCTCGGTGACCAGCAGACTGTCCAGGTCCGCCTGACGCAGGGAGCCCTCAGGCAGGCTCTTGAGGCGTTCGGTGACGAAGCCGGAGAGCAGGCCCATCCGGCTGCCTTCGGTGCGCATCCGCTGCACGGCGGTCCGCTGCCGCCGCAATTCCGCCTCCTGCTCGGCGAGGGTTTCCTCCAGCCGCTCCAGGATGCCCGCGAAACCGTCTCCGCTGTCCGCACCGGCGGAAGCCGTGCGAGTGGTGAAGGCGTCTCGGATGTCGTCCAGCGCGATCCCGGCGTCGGCCATCTTGCGAATCCACAGCAGGCGGATCATGTCCTCGTACCCGTAGCGGCGGCGGTCATCGCCGCCCCGCTCAGGCTCGGGGAGCAGGCCGATCTCGTGGTAATGGCGAATCGCCCGCGGCGTGGTGCCGGCGAAGGCCGCCGCGTCACCGATCTTGACCCGGGGAGGTGGCGTGAACGGCGAATGCATGAGCAAGGACCTTTCCTCGAGGGACCCGGACGTGAGTCCACCGGACCACATGCCGCTACGGAACGTGCAACCCCATCCACACCGCCCCGCGCCTTTCCCGCCGCGGCATCCGCACGACGGCAGACTGAGGGCCACGGCCGCGGTGCCTGCGGTTGCGGAAGTGAACCCGCCTCGCGACCCGCCCGGTCCACGGTCCAGGTTCGGCGCTCCGCCCGGCGGTTCCCTCTGCAAGGTCAGCTCGTTGAAACACGGCCTGGGCCGCTGGGGCCGGCCCAGGAGGAGGGAGTCCCCTCACACCGTGCTGGTCGCCAGGACCCTCGTCGGCCTGGTCGGCAGCCCGTGGCTCAGGTCCTCCACCAGGAGCCGCTTCGCGATCGCGTCGACCGCCACGCGCAGGTCGCTGTCCGAGGGGCGGCCGATGTCCTGCCCGAGCCGGTCCTCCAGCCAGGCGGCCCAGGCCCGGCTGATGACGGCCGCCTCGCGGGCACCCGCCTCCGTGTGCGAGAGGAGGGAGCCGTCGCGGCTGAGGAACCCCTCGTCGACCATCCGCTCGAAGACGGGCAGCAGCACCTCGGGCGGCATCCTGCGCCGGGCGGCGATCAGCCCCAGGCTGGCGTGGCCGACCAGCCGCGTGAACAGTTCGACCTGCATCACCGCCCACGCCCCGGCCACATCGAGCCGGGTGTCGGACTCCAGGACGATCCGGCGGGTGGTGTCCAGGTCCGTGCTGCCGATGATCTTTCCGACGGCGGCCTCCAGCACCCGCTGGGAGTCCGGGCCGTGGGGCGAGGCGAACCCCTCACCCAGGTCGGTCGACCCGGTCCGGGCGGTGTCGCGCAGCCGGACCTGCTTGAGGAACAGGGCGACGAGGAAGCCCAGCGCGGCGACGGGCACCGTCCACAGGAAGACGGTCCGGAGGGTGTCGGCGTAGGCGTCGACGATCGGGGCGGCCACCGCCGGCGGCAGTCCGTGCACACCGTCCGGGCTGGTCGCCGCGGTCGCGACGGTGCCCGGCTCCAGGCCACCGGACCGCGCCGCCTGCCCCACCCCCTCCCGCAGGTTGGGCGTCAGCGCGTTGGTGTAGATCGTGCCGAACACGGCCGTGCCGAACGAACTGCCCAGCGTGCGGAAGAAGGTGACCCCGGAGGTCGCCGTGCCCAGGTCGGCGTAGTCGACGGTGTTCTGCACCGCGATCGTCAGCACCTGCATGCTCAGCCCGATGCCGGTGCCCAGCACGAACATGTAGAGGGACTCCAGCCCCGACCCGGTGCCCGGCCCCATGAGGGACATCAGGTACAGGCCGAGGCCCATCACCAGCGAGCCGACGATCGGGAAGAGCCGGTACCGGCCGGTCCTGCTGACCACCGTGCCGCTGAACACCGACGCGATGAGCAGCCCCGCCACCATCGGCAGGGTCCGCACCCCGGAGATCGTGGCCGAGTCGCCGTCGACGTACTGCAGATACGTCGGCAGGTACGTCAGCGCGCCCAGCATCGCGAAGCCGACGATGAAGCTCAGCACCGAGCAGACCGTGAACACCGGGTTGGCGAACAGCCGCATCGGCAGCATCGGTTCGCGCGCCCGGGTCTCCACCCGGCAGAACAGGCCGAGCGCGACCACACCGCCCGCGAACAGCGCGATGATCACCCCCGAGCCCCACGCGTACTCGTTGCCGCCCCAGCTCGTCGCCAGGATCAGCGCGCCGGCCCCGGCCGCGACGAGCGCGATGCCCAGGTAGTCGATGACCGGCCGGGACGCCGACTTCACCACCGGAATGGTCCGGGCCGCCGCCAGCACCACGACGATCGCGATGGGCACGTTGACGTAGAACGCCCACCGCCACGTCAGGTGGTCGGTGAACAGCCCGCCCAGCAGCGGCCCGATGACCGTGGACACCCCGAACACCGCGCCGATCGCGCCCTGGTACTTGCCGCGCTCGCGCAACGGGATCACGTCGGCGATCAACGCCATCGACGTGACCATCAGCCCGCCCGCGCCGATGCCCTGCATCGCCCGCCAGGCGATCAGCAGCGGCATGTTCGTGGCCAGACCGCACAGGAACGAGCCCGTGATGAACACGACCGCCGAGACCTGGAAGACCACCTTGCGGCCGAACAGGTCGCCGAACTTGCCGACCAGCACGGTCGACACGGTCTCCGCGAGGAGGTACGAGGTGACCACCCAGGACATGTGGTCCGCCCCGCCCAGGTCCGAGACGATGGTCGGCAGGGCGGTGCCGACGATGGTCTGGTCGAGGGCCGCGAGCAGCATCCCGAGCATGATCGTCACGAAGACGACGTTGCGGCGACGGGTGTCCAGCACCGGCGGCTGGGAGACGGGCGGGGCGGTTTCCTCCACGACGGTCACGTCGTCACCTTCACACCTGTGGGCTACGTGCGCATGCCAGAACGTCCGCACGGGTGCCCGGCGCTGAGCCCGCCAGTCACGTCAGTCGCGGGGGTTCCGGCGCAGCAGATAGGTGTCCATGATCCAGCCCTTGCGCTCGCGGGCCTCGGCCCGCAACCGCTCGATGCGGGGGGCGGCCTCGGCGATCGGGCCGGAGACCAGGATCTCGTCCGGGGTGCCGATGTAGGCGCCCCAGTAGATGTCGACGTCCTCCTGCGCGAACCGCCGGAAGGCCTGGTGGGCGTCGAGCATCACCACCACGTCGTCCACGCCCTCCGGAAAGCCCTCCGCGAGCCGCCGCCCCGTGGTGATCTGCACCGGCCGGGCGACCCGGTTGAGGCCCGTCCGGTGCCGGGCGACGAGCGCCGAGACGCTGCTGATGCCGGGCACGACGTCGTACTCGAACGCCACCGCGCCCCGCTCCAGCACCTCCTCCAGGATCCCCAGCGTGCTGTCGTACAGCGAGGGGTCCCCCCACACCAGGAACGCGCCGGTCTGCTCCTCGCCGAGTTCCTCGGCGATCAGCCGCTCGTAGATGCCGGCCCGGGCGCTGCGCCAGTCCTCGACGGCGGGGGAGTAGGCCGCGCCGCCGGCGCTCCGGTCCCGCTCGGGGTCGCGCGCCTCGACGACCCGGTACGTGCCCGGTGGAACGTGCGTGTCGAGCATGTCCCGCCGCAGCCCGGTGAGATCCGCCTTCACCTCGCCCTTGTCCAGGATGAAGAACACGTCCGTGCTCCGCAGTGCCTTGACCGCCTGGAGGGTGAGCTGGTCCGGGTCGCCCGCGCCGATACCGATGACATGAATCTTTCGCACGCCCCGAGTCTGCCGTACGGGTGGGGGCGGGGTTTCACCGCGTCCGTGGGTGAGGGTGCGGGGCTTCACTGTGCGGCTCGATTGCGGCCGGCTAAGCGTTCCGGCTCGGTGCCCCGCGCCCTGGCTCAGCCCCCCGCGCCCGCTCCCCGCAGCCGGGGCGCCCGCGCTCCCGCGTCCACGGCGCGGCCGTCCCGCTCCACCTCCCGCGCCAGCTCCCGGGCCCACTCGGCGACGGTCCCGACGTCGATGCCGTGCGGGACGGCCCGCCCGGAGCCGGACACCCACGTCTCGGCCGCGCTCGCACCCCGCCGCAGCAGCCGCGCCCCGCCCGTGAGATTGCCGCGGGCGGCGTGCGTCAGGCCCACGGCGAGCTGGGCGAGGCCGCGCCACAGCTCCCGTTCCTCCTCGGGCCCCGACTTCCACGCGTCCTCGAAGACCTCGTGGGCGTGGAACGGCTTGCCCTGGTCCAGCAGCCGCTGCGCCTCCGCGACGGTCTCCTCCGGGGTGCGGACGACCCCCTCGGGCTGGCGGGGCACGCCGTCCGCGCCGTACGGCAGGGGCCGGCCGAGACCGTCCCGCGGCCGGGCGTTGCGCGCCCGCCCCTCGCTGTCGCGGTCCCGCGCACCGGCCGGCCGTCCCGTGCTGTCCTCACCGCTCGTGCTGCCCCCACTGCCCGAGCCGTTCTCCTCGCCTGTGCTGCCCATACGCCGATTGTCCCGCCCGGGCCGCTTTCGGCGCGGCCGGGGGTGTGGGGTAAAGTGCTGTTCGCGCGATCACGCGGTTCACCGCGGATGGCGCGCACCGGGACGTGGCGCAGCTTGGTAGCGCACTTGACTGGGGGTCAAGGGGTCGCAGGTTCAAATCCTGTCGTCCCGACGGTGCGGAAAAGGCCTCCGCGGGCAGTAGCCCGCGGGGGCCTTTCCCATGCCCGGAGGGATCAAGGAACCCGGTGCCCGTACAGCCAGTCCAGTCGACGGTGGTACACGTGGGGAGCCAGTTTGCCGAGGAACCACAGGGGCACGTGGGCGAAGCGGCCGTCCTGGTGGAAGCGTCGGCCGTTCTCGCGCGAACCGGCCTGGACGCGTGCGGTGCGCGGTCGCCTGATCGCGGCGTACGAGCGCAGCGCCCGCGGCACGTCGCCAGTGCGTTCGAGTCGCTGGGCCAGGACCTGCGCGTCCTCGATGGCCATGGCGGCACCCTGGGCCAGGTAGGGCAGCATCGGATGGCAGGCGTCACCGAGGAGCGCGACGCGTCCGTCGGTCCAGTCCTCCAGGGGCTCGCGGTCGAACAGCGCCCAGCGGTAATGGGCGTCCGCCTCCCGGAGGACGGTGGTGACCGTGGGGTGCCAGCCCTCGAAATCGGCCAGCGCGTCCCGCCGGGTACCGCGCTCGGTCCAGGACTCGCCCCGCCACGCGTCGCGCTCCACCACCGCCACGAGATTGGCCAGCGCCCCGCCGCGCAGCCGGTAGGTGATCGCGTGACGCCGCTCGCCCACCCAGAGGCACGCGGTGGGCGGGGGCACGTCACGCCCCAGCCGCTCGATCGGGACGGTGACCCGCCAGGCGACGTGGCCGGTGAACCGGGGCTCACCGGCCCCCAGCAGCTGACCGCGGATCACCGAGTGGATGCCGTCCGCCCCGACGAGCAGGCTGCCGCTGACCCGACGCCCCGAGTCGAGCACCGCCGTGACCTGCTCCGGGTCCTGCTGGTAGCCCCGCACCGCCGACCCGGTGCGCAGGGTGATGTCCAGGCCGCTGCCGGCCGTCCCGGCGAGGAGGGCGTCGAGCAGGTCCGCGCGGTGGACGTGCAGGTAGGGCGCGCCCCACCGCCGTACGGCCGTCTCGGCCAGTTCGACGCGGAACACGCGCCGGCCGGAGCGGCCGAGCCGCATCTCGACCGCCTCGGGACGGAACGTCGTGGGCAGCAGCCGGTCCAGCACGCCCAGGGTGCTCAGCACGCGCACCCCGTTGGGGCTCAGCTGGATGCCCGCGCCGATCTCCCCGAGGGCCGCCGCCCGCTCCAGCACCGTCACCCGCCACCCGGTGCGGCCGAGGGCGAGCGCGGCGGCCAGCCCGCCGATACCGGCCCCGACGACGAGCGCGTGCCGCGTGCTCCGGCCTGTCTCCATGAGTCCTCCCCCGTGCGGTGAACCGGACCACCGCGGCCGTGCAGACATGCTCGCAAGGACCCCGGTGCGGCCCCCTCCACTGTCCCCCGGCTCACGGCGCGACGGGCAGACGCAGACGCGCCACGCCGCCGTGCCCGGACACCCGGGCGGACCCGGAACGTACGGCGACGGACCGCCCCGGATGGTAGAAGCGGGCATGACCACTTCGCTTCTCCCTCCCCGCCCGGCCGGTGCCCGATGACCGCCGGCATCGACACCCCCGACCGCAGGGGCCGCACCGGACTCGACCGCACCGGCCGGGACCTCACCGGCAACCCCCGCGTCAAGGTCCGCGACGTGAAACTCCTGTCCAGCCACTGGTACGTCGAACGCACCACGACCTTCGACTTCCGGCACGCCGACGGCACCTGGAGCACCCAGGAACGCGAGACGCACGACCGCGGCAACGGGGCGACCATGCTCCTGTACGACACCGAACGCGAAACGGTGCTGCTCACCCGCCAGTTCCGCTTCCCCGTGTACGTCAACGGGCACCCCGACGGCATGCTCGTGGAGACACCGGGCGGGCTCCTCGACGACGATGACGAGCACCCGGAGATCGCCGTCCGGCGCGAGGTCGTGGAGGAGACCGGCCACACCATCGGCGAGGTCCGGCACGTCTTCGACGTCTACATGAGCCCCGGCTCGGTCACCGAACGCGTCAGCTTCTACGCCGCCGCCTACGGCCCCTCGACCCGCACCCACGAGGGGGGCGGCCTGGGCGAGGAGGGCGAGGACATCGAGATCCTCGAACTGCCCTTCCGCAGGGCGCTGGAGATGATCCGCACCGGGGAGATCGCCGACGCGAAGACCATCATGCTGCTGCAGTGGGCGGCGTTGGAGGGACCGTTCGCGAAGTGAGGCCCGGCGGCCTTGACTTGGAGTGCTCTTCAAGATGAAGACTCCCGTGCATGCCCCCGGCCACCGGGGTGCGCACGGGAGGAGCAGCCATGAAGTACCGCACGATCGGCACGGACCCGCGGACCCGCCGCGAGGTGAGCGTGCTCGCGCTCGGCGCGATGCTGTTCGGTTCGGTGACGGACGAGAAGACGTCCTTCGCCGTCCTCGACCGCTACGTCGAGGCCGGCGGCACCTTCATCGACACGTCCGACAACTACGCCTTCTGGACCGACGGCGGTCAGGGCGGGCAGAGCGAGGAACTGCTCGGGCGCTGGCGGCGCAGCCGCGGCATCGGCGACGAGATCGTCATCGCCACCAAACTCGGCGCCCGCCCACTGGCCCCCGGCACCAGCTACCTTGACAACCGGGAGGGCCTGTCGGCGAAGGTGCTCCGCGAGTCCGCCGAACGCAGCCGCGAGCGGCTCGGCGTGGAGAAGCTGGGCCTGCTGTACGCGCACATCGAGGACCACAAGGTCCCCCTCCAGGAGACCGTCGAGGGCTTCGCCGCCCTGGTCGCCGAGGGCACTGTCGGACTGCTCGGCGCGAGCAACCACGCCACCTGGCGCGTCGAGCGGGCCCGGGCCCTCGCCGCCGCGGCCGGACTCCCCGGCTACGAGGTGCTCCAGTACGCCCACACCCTCCTGCGTCCCCGCACCGACGTGCCCGAGGACCTCTTCCCGGACGGCAGCCTCGGCCACGCCGGCCCCGACCTCCTGAGTTACCTGAGGGCCGAACCCGGTCTGACCCTGGTCGCCTACTCACCCCTGCTGAAGGGGGCCTACACCCGCCCGGAACGGCTGCCCGCGGACTTCGACCACCCCGGCACCCCGCCCCGGCTGGCGGCGCTGCGCGAGGTGGCCCGCGAGACCGGGGCGACCCTCAACCAGGTCGTACTCGCCTGGCAGCTCGGCGGCGAGCTGCCGATCATCCCGCTCGCCGGGGTCTCCTCGGTGGCCCAGCTGGAGGAGAACCTCGCCGCGGTGGACCTGGACCTGACCGCCGAGCAGCGGGCGAGGCTGGACGCGGCGCACTGAGAGCGTGGGACCGTGGAGGGAACCGGTCATCCGGCCATCGGTCACCCGGGCATCGGTCACCGGGGCATCGGTCACCGGCCATCGGTCACCCGGGCATCGGTCACCCGGGCATCGGTCACCGGGGCATCGGTCACCGGGGCATCGGTCACCCGGGCATCGGTCACCCGAGCGTCGGTCACCCGGGCATCGGAATTCGGACCTCCGGAAGGAGCACCGGCCATGACCACCCACCCGGCCCACCCCGCCGCCCGCTCGATCAGAACCACCCCCGAAGGCCTCCTGTGGGAGCCCAGCGAGCGCTGGGTGCGCGGCCGGAAGGGCGACATCACCGTCGTCGACAGCCGGCACCCGGTGCTCGTCTGGGAGCCCCACCTGCCCGTGCCGCAGTACGCCTTCCCCCGCGAGGACGTCCGCACCGACCTCCTCCACCCGGCGCAGCACCCGCCGACGGGCACCCACACCGGCTCGCAGATCTTCTACGACCTCCGGGCCGGTGGAGACGTACGGCCGAACGCGGCCTGGACCTTCCCCGCCGACGACCTGGCCGGCCACATCGCCTTCGAGTGGTTCCGCCGTACCGACACGGGCCTCGACCACTGGTACGAGGAAGAGGAAGAGATCTTCATCCACCCCCGCGACCCGCACAAACGCGTGGACGCACTGCCCAGCAGCCGCCATGTACAGGTCGAGATCGACGGCCGGACGGTCGCGGACACCCGGGCCCCCGTCCTGCTCTTCGAGACCTCCCTGCCGATCCGCTACTACGTCCCCCGCGAGGACGTCCGCCTGGATCTGTTCGACGCCACCGACCACAGCACGGGATGCCCCTACAAGGGAACCGCCGCGTACTGGTCCTGGCGCGGCGGGGGCGAGGTACCGCCCAACATCGTCTGGAGCTACCCCGACCCACTGCCCGCGGTGGCCGCGATCAAGGACCGGTTCGCCTTCTTCAACGAGGCGGTCGACATCACCGTGGACGGCGAGCGCCTGGAACGGCCCGTCACACCGTTCAGCGCGATGCTGCGCCGGAGGCCGTGAGGGGCTACGCGCGCGAAGAGAGACAAGGTCCGCCCTCAGACCTGCATGGAGTCTGGTTCATCATCGGTGATCTGCCTGGTCACACCGATGAAGGTGTTACCGGTCGACGTGCCCAGAGCGCCTTTGTAGTTGTAGATGGCCCACTGCATTCCGTTGAACGTGTTGTCGTACACATTCGCGCCGATGTGGTAGTTGATGCTGACCCCGAACCGGTTCGCATTCCCGATGTCGTGGATGTTGTTGTGGTAGACGTTCAGGTTCTTCGCGGCGTTGAACGGGCCGTCGCTCATTCCGATGATCAGGATGCCGTCCGTGAATCTGCTGCCACTGATGTCATTGTCGTGGATGGCGATGTTGTCGGCCGGCGCGTTCTGGAATCCGCTGTACACGATACCCGGCAACGTGCCCGTGCCGGTCGTGGATCCGCCGATGATCGTGTTGTGGTGAACGGACACGTCGGACAGGGTGTCGCCGGACGAGTTGGGCTCAAGGTCGATGGGGCCGGGCATCCCGGAACGCGAGCACTTGGTGAAGGTATTGCCGTGCACTTCGATGTGTGTGCCCGTGATGATCGAAACACCGTTTCGATTGAAGTAATCGGATGAGAACGTGTTGTTCGGCCCGATCATGCAATTCTTGGCGGAGCTTCCGATGTTCACGTAGACGCCGTCGCCGATGATGTTCCGGAACTCGCAGTTCTTGACGGTCACGTTGCTTATGTTCCCGTGGATTCTCAAGCAGTGACGGAACTGAGACCAGGTGGCTCCCTGGTTCGCCGCACGTCCGTCGAACTTGAGGTTGTCGATCGTGACGCCTGATCCGCTCACCCTCAGTATCTCGTCGCTTTGCGTGGCTGACGAAGTGGAGTTGTCCGGGAAGCGCAGGGTCGAACCGTTGCCCTCGACGTAGCAGTTGGCCGGGATCGACAGCGAAGTGACCGTGTAGGTGCGCCCCGCCGGAAAGACAAGGCGCTTTCCTTCGGCGGCGTCGGCCGCCAACTGGGGTGTGGCGTAGTCCGTGACGAGAACCTTGCCGCTGCCGCTGGAGGGGAGTCGCACTGCGGCCAGAAGGGGGACCGACGTCAGTGCCAGCATCGATCTGCGGGTCATGGGGCGGGAATTCTTGAAAATTTTCACTGGCGACCTCTGTGATCAGAATGAATCCGGAAACTCCGTGTGAATAATTCAGCGGCCGACGCCACTCGCCGCATTGTACCCCCGCTGAATCCACAGACCCTTGTGCCGGAAACTGGCCCCTCAGGTGAGCCACTAATGATCATTACCCGTCAGTGGGCGTAACCCGCGACAGGTGGCCGCTCAGACCTTGAAATGGCGGAGACGGTACGGGAATTGTCCCCGCATACTGTGCCGCTACTTCACTTCCGGGCGAACCGGTCGAGCAGTGCGTCCAGCCCGGCCATCAGGTCCTCGGGGCCGCCCTGTTCGACGAGCGAGGTGGCGGTCGCCCGGAGCGTGGGCAGCTCCTGAGGTGACAGGCGGTGCAGACCGAGACGGAAGGCGGGGTCCGGTTCATCAGGGTTGTCCACCATGGGGCGCAGCTCCACGGAGATGTAGCCGAGCAGCCAGGCGGTGAAGGAGCGGAAGACGGAAGAGGCGGTGGCCTCGTCGAAACCGGCCTCCTTCAGCAGGGTGAGCACGCGTTCATGGTCCCTGAGGACGGCGGAGGGGCGCCGCGCCAGCGGTACCGCCAGCATGCGCGTGGAGAGGAGCGGCACCGCCTGCGGGTGGGCGAGGCACACCTCGTAGGTGGCTCGCGCGATGCGGTGGAGCTGGGTGCGCCACGCCGGCGCCTCGGCGGTGGCCCGGGCCGGCGGCTCGATGCTCAGCCGTTCCTCCAGTTTGAGGTACAGGGCCTCGACCAGGCCGTCCAGGAGGGCGTCCTTGCTCGCCGCGTACCGGTAGAGCGCCATCGCCTCCACGCCGAGCTCGGCGCCCAGACGGCGCATGCTCAGCGCGCCCAGTCCCTCCCGGTCCACCAGTTCCAGGGCGCTGGCCAGCACGCGCTCCCGGCTCAGCCGGCCGTAGCGCCCGCGGTCGCTCGCCCGGCGCGCCGGGCCGCTCCCCGTCCGCCGTACCCCGGCCTCTTCTTCGGCCATGCGTTGCCTCCAGCAGGTCTGCCCGAACGGTGGTCGTGCTGCTGTTGACTCTACGCAGCAACCGGAGGAATCTGTACGTATACGTCGTAAACATACGGGATAGGGGCGGGCTGGATCCCGAAAAGGCAGCACAGGGGAGTACGCCATGACCATCCACAGGCTGCGGCCCCGGCAGCGACCGGTCGGACGCGGCCGACCCCCCGCTCTCGACGGCGCGCCGCCAAAACCGGAGTCCGCAGTCGAGAAGGTGCCCTTCGCGGTGACGTGGATCAGTCCGGAAGCCCGGCGAGCGGCGCAGGACGTGCTCGCCTCGGGCTGGGTGACCACCGGTCATGAGACGGAACTCTTCGAGAGCGACTTCGCGGCGCACGTCGAAGCCGAACACGCCATCGCGGTGAGTTCGTGCACGGCAGCGCTCGAACTGGCGCTGCGTGCCCTGCGGCTCCCGCCCGGCGCGACGGTGCTGGTCCCGGCGGTGACCTTCTGCGGCGCGGCCCACGCGGTCCTGCACGCCGGGCTCCGGCCGGTGCTGGTCGACATCGATCCGCGCACAGCGACCCCGACTCCGGCCACGGTCGCCCATGCGGTCCGGAGCTGCGGACGTCCCCAGGCGATGATGGTCCTGCACTACGCAGGGGCCCCGGCACCGGTGGCCGCGCTGGCGGAGGCCGCGCGGCTGCCCCTGGCGCGGGTCGTCGAGGACGCCGCCCACGCCCTGGGCACCTCTGTGGGCGACCTGCCGGTGGGAAGCCTGTCCAGAGCGACCTGCTTCAGTTTCTACGCCACCAAGAACCTGCCCATCGGAGAGGGCGGCATGGTGACCACGGACGACGCGGAACTCGCCGCGGGGATCCGTCGCGCCAGGCTCCACGGCATGTCCGCCGACGCCTGGCGGCGCATGCTGCCGGGCGGACGCTGGCGGTACACCGTCGAGGAGGCCGGCCTGAAGGCCAACATGACGGATGTACAGGCTGCCATCGGTCGGGCCCAGCTCCAGCACTTCGCGGAGTGGCAGCGACGGCGGCACGCCTTGGCCGCACGGTACGACAAGGCGCTCGCGGCCGTTCCCGGGATCGAGCCGCTGGACGTCCCCGCCCCGGGGCGGCACGCCCGTCACCTGTACGTGGTGCGGGTGCTGGCGGAGTACGGGACCGGCCGTGACGAACTGGTCGAGGCGCTGGCGGCGCACGGCATCGGTACCTCCGTCCACTTCATTCCCCTGCACCACTTGCCGCACTTCCAGCGCACTGCCCTCACCCCGCCCGGTGGCCTGCCGGGAGCCGACCTGCTCTTCCCCCAGTTGCTGTCCCTCCCTCTGCACCCCTTCCTCAGCGACGCGGCGGTCGACCGGGTCTGCGGGGAACTCGCCGGGCTCAGGCCTGATCGGCCCACCGGACCACCCGCTCACCCGAGCAGGCCGACTCGGCCTGCTACCGCCCTGGCCCACCCGTACGCGGAAGGCCGCTGATGTTCACGCGCCGTCGGCGGGACCAGCGGCCGCCCGGAGAGGCTCCGGGAAGCGGCGGACGGCCGCGCCGCCGGCTGCGGACCCTGCTGGTGTGCCTGGTGATCGCGGTGGCCGGTCTGCTGGCGCTCGGTGCCGGCGGCGTGTGGTGGGCCACCAACCACTACGGCGACCAGGTGGAGCGGATTCCCCACGCGCTCCCCGACGGCCCGCGGCCCCCGAAGCCGGACGATCCGGAGGGCAAGAACAACCACGGCACCACTTTCCTGCTCGCCGGGCTCGACAGTCGCTCCGCGAAACCCACCACCGGGGGCAACGCCGTGGCCGATCTCTGGAAGGCCGGAGCCCAGCGAAGTGACACCCTGATGCTGGTTCACCTCGGCCCCGGCGAGCGCACGTCGTACACCGTGTCGATACCCCGTGACAGCTGGGTGCCCATCCCCGGACACGGATCGGCGAAGATCAACGCAGCCTTCTCCTGGGGTGGCCCGCGGCTCCTCGTCGAGACGGTCGAGCAGCTCACGCGCGTGAGGGTCGACCACTTCGCCGTCATCGACTGGCATGGCTTCAGGTCGCTCACCGACGCCGTGGGCGGTGTGCCGATCACCGTGCCCGCGGATTCCTACGACCCGGAGCAGAAACGGCACTTCACAGCGGGAACCCACACGATGAACGGCGAGGAGGCGCTCTCCTACGTCCGGCAGCGCCATGGTCTGCCCGGTGGAGAGCTGGACCGGATCAAACGGCAGCAGCAGTTCCTGCGGGCCCTCATCGGTGAGATACGCGACGACGTGAGCATCACCAACCCCCTGAAGATCGACCGGGTGCTCGACGCCATCACCGGGACCGTGAGCGTGGACGACCAGTTGTCCAACGGCGACCTGCGGGACCTCGTCCTCGGCCTGCGGCACCTGGACTCGGCGGACGCCTACTTCACCACCGCACCGATCGTCCGGTCCGACTTCATCGACCGCCAGTACGTCCTGATCCTCGACCGGGCCGGCCTGCGATCGCTGTGCCACGGGATCGAGACCGGAAACCCGCCAGGGACAAGGAAGTGAGGCGGTCACGTGCGCCTCCGCCGCCATGCGAAGCCGTTCCCGGGCCCCCGGGGCACGCCCGGACCCGGAGAGGCGGCCCACCCGCGGGCTCCCGCCGGCCAGGGCCGGACTCTCGTCTCCGGCATGGGCTTCAGCGCACTCGCGCAGAGCGCGCCGCTGCTCACCAACCTGGCGCTGACGCCCGTCCTGATCCATCGGCTGGGACTCGACCGGTTCGGTGTCTGGTCGCTGATCCTGGTGTTCCTGGCCACCCTCACCGTGCTGGACGGGGGAGTCGGCGCATCGCTCGCGCGTTTCTACGCCTACCACGGCGCCCGCGGCGACCGGGACGGCACAGGGCGACTGGTCGTCGGGTCGGTGGCGGTTTTCCTGGCGCTCGGCGCCCTCGTCACCGGACTCTGCGCGCTGCTCGGACCCGTCGTGGTGAGCGCCCTCGACGTGCCACCGCGGCTGACGGAGGAAGCCGAGCAACTGCTGCTGATCCTCGGCCCGCTCCTCACCCTGGCCCTGGTCTCCAACTCCGCCATCGCGCTGCTCCAGGCGAACGCCCGCTTCCGCAGCCTGGCCTCCGTCAGCGCGGGATCCTGTCTGACCTACGCGGTCGCGGTGGTCGTACTCGTCGACGGCGGGCAAGACCTGCTGCTGCTCGCTGTTCTGACCACCATGAGATACGCCCTGGTGACGGTCGGGGGCTTCTGCGCGGGGGCCCGGCACATCCGCATCCGGCGACCGCTGCTGCCGGAGCCGGCCGAGCGGCGCGACTTCATCGGCTACGCCTCCCGCATGCAGTTGTCGGGCTTCACCGTCTTCCTCAACGGAGAGATCGACGCCCTGGTGATCGCCGCGCTGCTGCCCGTGCGGTACGTCGGCATCTTCGCGGCCGGGTACCAGGCGGCGACCGCACTGCGCAGCCTGCCGCTCTACGCCTTCCCCCCGATCCTCACCCGGATGACGCACGTCTACGCCGCCGGCGGACTCGCCGGAGCAGTACGGGAGTTCCATGTCCTGCAGGCCCGCTGGCTGCCGGCGGTCCTCACCTACGGGGCGGTGACGACCACGGCGGTCGGACCGGCGGTCGTGGTGTGGCTGGGGCCCGATCTCGCACTCAGCGGAGCTGTGGCCGCCGTTCTGCTGGCCGGATACGCCGTGCAGGTGGCGTTCACGGGGATGCGTACCTGCTTCGTCCGGGCGATCGGCCGCCCAGGGCTGGAAACCCGGTACTCCTGGTGTTCGACGGTGGTGAACCTGGCGCTCACGGTGCCTCTGACCTTGTTGTTCGGAGTCATCGGTGTGGTGGTGGCGACTTCGATCGGAATCGTCGCGGGTTCCCTCTACCTCGTCGTCCTCTGCCGGCGGCTGGCGCGTCTGCGTGACCGGCGCCTGCCGCGGCGCTGGGTGCCGGCGACCGCGTCGGCCGTCCTCACCGCCGGTGTCGGAGAGCTCCTGGTGCTGAGGCTGGGGTGGCACGGCGCGCTGCCGCTGCTGCTGGCGGGGCTCCCCGTGCTCGCCGGCCTCGGGATCGCGTGGTCGCTCATGGCCCGCGCCCTCACCGAAGCCCCGCACACGCCGGAGCGAGTGCCTGTGAAGGAGGAAGCATGATGACCCCGACCACTTCGGAAAGGCCCGGTGAGCGGCAGCGCAAGCGGGTCCTGATCGTGGCTCAGCTGGACGGGTACGCCAACAGCGTCAAGCCCCTTGCCATCGAGCGGTTCCTGAGGGAACTCGGTCACGACGTGCGCCTGGTGGACACCAACTACCTGTCCCGGGCGTCCAGTACCCCTGGTTCCCCCGGCCGGATGCTCCCCGGATCCCTGCGCCCGGCGAAGCTGGCCCTGTACGCGAACGACATCGCGTCCAGGGTGCTCACCCGGCGGTGGGGTTTCGGACGGCGTCACCTCTCGTACTACGTGCTGCTGAGCGACCACCGTCTGCGTCGGCGCATCCTCCGGACCGACCTGGCACTCGACGACTTCGACCTCGTCATCTGTGAGACCCCTTTCGACGCCGGCGTCCTCACGACGGGCACCTCGGCCGAGACCCTGTACGACTGCCCCAACCCCTGGGCCGACGAGGTGTTTCACGAGGGCCGGCTCACGGGTCGGCAGCACCGGAGGTTCCGCGGCTGGGAAAAGGACTTCCTGGAAGGAATGGAGCACCTCTCGTTCTCCTGGGAGACCTACGGCCGGTACGCCCAGAAGCACTACGGGCTCAGCGGGGACAACTTCCTCCAGCTCAACTGGGGCTGCACCCCCTCGGACACCCGGGCGCGGTTCGCACGTCCGGCGCGCGTGGCCTACGTCGGCTCCCTCAGCGGAGAGTTCATCAACCTCCCCCTGCTGGGACGGCTCAGCCGGCTGTACCCCCACATCGATGTCTACGGCGGCCCGCCTCCGGACCCGTCCCTCGGCATCCGGTACCGCGGCTACGCGTCACCGGATGTCCTGAGCGACTATCAGTTCGGGCTGATCACCTGTACGCGGGACCCGATCCGGGAGGAGGGCTTCTCGGCCAAGCATCTGCACTATCTGGCCCACGGGCTTCCCGTCCTGGTCCCGGCCTGGCGACGACACCTCGACCTTCTCCGCGGAGCGGTGCCCTACACAGAGGAGGACTTCACCACCGTCATCGACGCGCTGAGTGACGAAACGCGGTGGACCGCGGTCAGCGACGCGGCTTACGAACAGGGACGGCGACTGGACTGGAACCGGACCCTGGAGCCGCTGCGACAGCTGCTCGACGGATCGCCCGGGCGACCGGAGCGGGACTCCGCGGCGGCAGGCAGGCACGGGTTCGCATGACCACCCCGGGGCGGCATCTCACGGCCGACATCGTGATCGTCAACTGGAACGCCGGACGTCACCTCCAGAACTGTCTGCGCTCCATCGCCCGAGCCGACCGGTCGGTGCTCCGCGTCCGCAGGGTGGTGATCGTCGACAACGCGTCGAGCGACGGCTCGGAGCGGGACCCGCACGTCCCCGGTCTGCCCGTCCGGTGGGTGCGCAACGACGAGAACCTCGGCTTCGCCCGGGCCTGCAACCAGGGCGCGGCCTTGTGCGACTCGGAGTTCCTGCTCTTCCTGAACCCGGACACCGAGCTCTGTCCGGACACGCTGCGGATCACCGGTGAGTTTCTGCGGACCCCCGCCGCGGCAGGCTTCGGGATCTTCGGGGCACGCATGGTGGACGAACAGGGACGTCCGCAGCTCTCCTGCTCCCGGTTCCCCAGCCCGCGTATACTCGCCGGCCGGATGACAGGGCTCGACCGGCTGGCGCCCGCCGTCTTCCCGCCCCAGCACATGCGGCCGGAGGAACTGTCCCGCTCGGGCCCGGTCGATCAGGTCATCGGCGCGTTCTTCCTGGTGCGCCGCTCCCTGTTCACCGAACTGAACGGTTTCGACGACGGCTACTTCCTGTATCTGGAGGAGGTCGACTTCGCCTTGCGGGCGCGGCGGTTGAACTGGCCCTCGTACCACATCAAGGAAGCGCGGGTGTATCACGCCGGACGTGTCAGTTCGTCCCAACTCGGACCGTGGCGGCATTATCTGCTGCTGTGCAGCCGCACCCGCTTCATGTTCCGGAACTGGCCGAAACGCCAGGCATGGCTGCTGACGGTCATGAGCCTGTCCGTGGAACCGGTGGCCCGGCTGGTGGGGGCGGCACTGCGGGGACAACGCCCGGAACTCCGGGCCACGATCACCGTGTACCGGGAATTCCTGCGGTGGTTTCGCCGTGGTCCCGAGCTGCCTCCGACTCCGCCCGAGATCGCACGGCGTCGTCAGTCGGGCGACACCGCGGTACGCGCGCCCAAGCGTGAAAGGCGTCTGACGGCATGAAAGAACTCATCGCACCGAGTCCCGGTATGCGTAACCGATGAAACGGTCGGAAGGCAAGAAAATGAAGATCACACGGGTTCTCGTCACGGGCGGGCAAGGTTATCTGGGTTCTCTCGTCAACGAGACGCTGTCCCGCAGTGGACTCGAGGTGGTGTCACTGGACAGCGGTCACGTGTCGGACACGCGGGCCGCCCTGCCTCATGTGACGTACGAGCAGGGAGACGTGCTGGAACCGGCCTCCTGGCAGACGGCTCTGACGGGTGTCGACGCGGTGGTCCACCTTGCCGCGATCGTCGGAGACCCCGCGTGCGGGGTGGACGAGGATCTGGCCATGCGGACGAACTACCTGGGGACGATCCGGGTCGTGGAGGCGTGCAGAAGGTTCGGCGTCGGCCGGATCGTCTTCGCGTCCACCTGCAGCAACTACGGGAGCACCGAAGGAGGTCAGGCCGACGTCTGGTCTCCCCTCAATCCCCAGTCGGTGTACGCGCAGACCAAAGTGCTGGCGGAGCACTACCTTCTCTCACCGCACGCGAACGGGCCGGAGCCCTGCATCCTGCGCTTCGCGACCCTGTACGGGCTGTCTCCCCGCATGCGCTTCGACCTGGCCGTGAACATCATGACGGCCAGTGCCGTCGCTCAGGGGCACCTCGTGGTCCACGGAGGGTCCCAGTGGCGGCCCTTCCTCCATGTGCGTGACGCTGCTGCGGCGATCCTCAAGTGTGTTCACAAGAAGCCGGGTTCGCCGGCCGCGGTGTACAACTGTGGCTCGAACAACGAGAACTATCTGATCAAGGACCTCGCCGAGCTGATCCAGCAGGAGGTGCCAGGTTCGGTCGCCGATGTTCTCGGGGAGTCACTGGACCCGCGGAACTACCGAGTGGATTTCTCCCTCATCCGGCAGGACCTTTCGTTCACCAACCGTTTCCGGGTGGTCGACGGCATACGCGAGATACGCCAAGCGATGATGAACGGCGCGTACGAGGACTACCTGTCGCCTCGGTACAGCAACTATCTGCGAGCCGTTGACCTGTCGAAGCAAGGCGTTTCGTGACGCGTGCCGACCGGAGGCACTCGCCCCCGGGATCCGGTCGGGACGAGCGTGGCCGCAAGGAGGGTGAACGTCAGCGCATTGCTGATGTCGAAGGCCCACGGGCGTTCCATGACCGAGCTCAGCAGGACGGGGAACAGGACGCAGGCAATGGTGGGTATTCCCCTGGTTCCGTCCCGGAAGACGAGATAGGCCAGCAGGATGAGGAAGAGAACGACTCCGATGAGGCCGCCGGCGTACGCCACGTCGATCCATTCGTTGTGCAGGGAGGGCGAGACGGCGGCGGGAATCTCGCCCTGCGGGTACTTGGCCGACCAGGCCTTGCCTCCGTACCCGACCAGTGGTGAGGCGGCCCACTCCTCCTTCGCCATGTCCCAGATGGCGGCACGCAGCCTCAGGTCGCCGAACATCGCGTGACGCAGCGGCACGACGACACCGAGGGCGGCCGCCGGGAGAAGGACGGACACGGCCAGGAGGCTGCGTCCGGGCATACCGCGTGGGACCCCTGGGGTCTCCTCGTCACGGAGTCGGGGACGCAGCACGGCCAGCAGTACCACGGTGGCGACGGCCGCTGTTCCGGCGAGCACACTCCCGGTGGCGGCCGCGAGAAAGGCGAGGTAGCACGCCAGGACGATCCGTACTCTGCCGCGCAGACTCAGCCAGGCGAAGGGGATGCACAGGAGCAGCATCAGGCCCAGGATGTTCTCGTTGGTGAAGACGCCCGCGTAGTGGATTCCGAGAACATTGCACGCGTTGTCGGCGCGGCAGGGGCGTAGGACGTCGGCTGGTTCCATGAGTGCCTGGATCCCGCCCATCGTGGTGTACACCATGGCGACGGCGGTGCCACCGAGGAGCGCCGAGCGTCCTGGACGTCCGACCGCTGCCGCGAGCAGGGCCGCCAGCAGCGTGAGCTGTCTGGGACTCCACAGGGGCTCACCGTTGAGGCCGTCGGACGCTCCGAGGGCCAGGACGATCGTGAAGGCGATGAGCGGCGCGGCGTTGATCCGGGCGCGTGCGACCAGCAGCCGGTAGAGGACGAAGGCCACACACACGGCCAGCAGCAGGCCGTTGGAGACCACGGCGATCTGGTGCACCCACCCCGGAGAACCGATCACGGTGCGGCCCAGGGGGTCCAGTTGCTCCTGCCGGCCCGAGCCGATCACGTACGCCGCGGCGTCCACGTTGGCGAGCACTCCGACCAGCAGGACCACAGTCGCGGTGAGGTCCCAGTCCCTGAAGGTGCGGGCCCTGAGGAAGGCTGCCGCCCACGGGATCAGGGCCAGCAGGGACAGCAGGCCGATGATCAGCACCGAGGTGGACTGCTCCTGCGACATGCGGAGCCTCCCTGTGCCTAACGGCGGTGCCCGGCCGGGGAACGGACACCAGCGGACACCCGTGCCGGTTCGCCGTCGGGAACCGGCGCCGGCCGGCGGTCGGAGACCGGAGCGTGGCTTCGCTCCCTCGCCTCGCTGCCAGGGCGCCGTCCTGGGAACCTCTCGGCGGGCACGCCGGTGAGAACGGCACCCACCACGCGCGCGTGGACGGAGGTCAGGCTTTCGAGCGCACGGTGCGCCAGGTCGTGGCGGATCTTGCCGGCGCGGAGGACGAGGAGCACGGCCTCGGTCGCCGGGGCGAGGATCGCCGCATCGGCGTAGGGGAGCAGCGGAGGGCTGTCCACCACCACGAGATCCGCCTCGGACTCGAGAGTCCGCAACAGCTGCGTCATGTGCGGGGACGAGAGCAGTGCGCTGGGGTCCGGTGCCGGAGTGCCGGCTGCCAGCACCCGCAGCAGCCCGTCGCCCCAGCTCTGGAGGGCCCCGTCCGGTGATGCCTCACCGGTGAGGACGTCCGACAGTCCGGCTGTTCCGGACAGGCCGAGTGTCCGAGCCAGCTGCGGTCGGCGCAGATCCGCCTCGACGAGGACAACGCGTCGGCCGGTCCGCGCGACGTTGGCCGCCAGGTCGAGGGCGGTCTCGGTCCTGCCCTCTCGGGGCAGGGCGCTCGCGATCAGCAGCGAACGCGGCACGCGCCCGTCGGAGGAGGAGAAGGGAAGACGGGCGCGAAGCTGGCTCAGCGCCTCGTCCCGGGGCGTTCCGCCGGCGAGCGGGCCGGTGTGAGCGCCTCGCCGGACGGGTTTCGGCAGTGCGCCTACCTCCGGCAGTCCCAGGCGGCGGCGGACGTCGCCGGCCGATCGGACGGTGGTGTCGAGCGACTGACGCAGTACGGCGCCGGTGATACCGACGACGAGACCGCAGAGCAGCCCGATCGCCAGGTTCAGCGCCGGACGCGGGCTCGTGGGCGCCGACGGCGGCACGGGGTCACCGACGACGCTGGCCTTGATCACGGGTGGCGCGTCGCTGGCCGCCTTCTCGATGCTGTCGATGTACTTCGTGAACTGGACGGCGGTCTCGTCGGCGATCGCCTGTGCGCGTGCGGCGGACCCTTCCTGCACCCGGATGTCGACCAGGGTCGTGTCGAGTGGCGCCTGCGCGCTGATCTTCTTCGCGAGTTGCCCGGTCGTGGTCTTGAGGTCCAACTCGGCGATGACGGCCTCGAGCACCGTGGGGCTGTTCGCGATCCTCGTGTACGACTTCACCCGCTGCTGTGTGAACAGACCGCCCGCGTAGGCGTCGGCGCTGTCCTTGTCATTGGTGGCGACGAACAGCTGCGCCTTCGCCGTGTACGTGGGTGGCGTCATGACTGTCACGGCGACGGCCGCGGCCAGTCCCAGCAGGCCGCACACCACGACGACCCTCCACCGCCGGCGCAGCACGTCGATGAATTCCCGGAGGTCCATGGAAGCCTCCATCCGTCCGGACGGCCGCCTTGACTCACAGGTGGACGACAAGGCATATTTTGGTTTACGGCGTAAATGTACGATATCAGCGTCGAGCGTGGAATGTGAAGCCATGGACGGTCATCCGAGCCACTGCGCGGTCACTCCCTACAGCCGCAGAGCCGGCAGCTCACGGGTCCGTGTCTTCGAATGGCTGGACCGCGTCGACGCGGACTTCACCGTGAGCGCCTACGCCTCGCTGGCCGACGCCGCGCCCTCCCGTCTGGCCCGCCATCCCCTGGCCGTGGCACGGGCGGAACTGCGCCTGCACCGGCTCGTGACCGCGCGTCCGAGGCGCCTGCTGCTGCACCGGGAGGCATCCCCGCTCAGCCGCGGCTGGTGGGAGCGGCGCCTGTTGTCGAGCGCGGAGTTCGCCGTGTACGACTTCGACGACGCCCTCCAGTGGGACCAAGGCGGCGGTCTGGCGCGCAGGCTGGCGCCCAAGGCCGCCAAGGCGCGGGCGGCCGTGCGTCACGCCGACCGTGTCATCGCGGGCAACGACATCCTCGGGGACTGGGCCGCGCACCACCATCGCGACGTCGTGGTGATCCCCAGTTGCGTGGAGCCGGAGGACTACGCGCCCAAGACTTCCTACGCCCTGCATGACCCACCGCGGCTCGGCTGGATCGGCTCCCGGGACAACGAGGCGTACCTGCTCCTGGTGGCCGGAGCGCTCGAAGAGATCCACCGGCGCAGCGGCGCCCGCCTGACGCTCGTCGGCACGACGCGGCGCTCACTCGGCCGCCTGGAGGCCTTCGTCGACCGGGTCGCCTGGAGCCCGCACACCGAGCGAACCGTGCTGGCCGGCATCGACATCGGCCTGATGCCGCTGCCGGCGACCCGTTACAGCCTGGGCAAGTGCGGCTACAAGCTGCTCCAGTACGGTGCCGCGGGGGTGCCGTCGGTGGCCAGCCCCCTCGGGGTGAACGCCGACATCCTGCGCCGGTTCCGGATGCCGGGCGCCCGCGACGACGGTGAATGGACCGAAGCGATCCTGGGGCTGCTGGACGGCTCGGACGCCGTCCGGGAGCGGCTGGGGCGCGGTGCCCGGGCCGTCGTGAGACGGCGCTACTCCTACGACGCCTGGCTGTCCCGCTGGACGGCGGCTCTGGAACTTCCCGCGGCGGCGTCATGACGACGGCAGCCATGAAGGGACCCCCCATGGACACCACTGGTCACCCGGACACCACTGGTCACCTGAAGCAGCAGGTTCTCCCGCACATGACGCCGGTGCCTCTCACCGTGCCGCGCCGCGCCCAGGACGTCGTCGTGTCGCTGGTGCTGCTCGTCCTCCTGTCACCGCTGCTGCTGGTCCTGTGCGTCCTGGTGCGCAGCACGAGCGGCGGACCGGTGATCTTCCGGCAGCGGCGCATGGGGGAGGGGGCGCTCGAGTTCACTCTCTACAAGTTCCGCACCATGCGGCAGGACGCCGCGGGCCCCGGCCTCACCGGGATGTCGGACCCCCGTGTGACCGCTACGGGCCGGCTGCTGAGGCGCTTCGGCCTGGACGAACTGCCGCAACTGTTCAACGTCCTGCGCGGTGACATGACGCTGGTGGGCCCGCGCCCCGAGGCCGCCGAACTGGCTCACCGCTACCCGCCCCAGTACCACTGGGTGTTCCGTCACCGCCCCGGACTCACAGGGCCGTGCCAGCTTCGCTCACGTTCCGACGCGGTGCTGCTGGACGGCAGGCCTGATCCGGAGAGGTACTACCTCGAGGTCATGCTCCCGCGCCGGGCCGCGATGGACGCGGAGCTGCTGGCGCACATCACCCCCTTCACCGTGCTGCGCCTTGCCGCGCGCACACCGTGGTATCTCCTGTCCGCCGCCTGGGACCGGCCCCGGAGTTCTCGCGCCGGGGCGGCCGGTGACGTGGCGCGGTGCACCGAGGGAGGCCGATCCTGATGCGTGCCGTCGTGACCGGGGCAGCCGGATTCATCGGCTCCCATCTCTGCGAGCACCTGCTGTCCTGCGGCGACGACGTGACGGGCGTCGATGCCCTCACGGACTTCTACGACCCCGAGCGCAAGCGGCAGAACCTCCGCCCCCTGCTCGGCCGGGACCGTTTCACCTTCCGGCAGGACGATCTGCTGGCGGTGCCGCTGGAGCCGCTCTTCGCCGATGCCGACGCGGTCTTCCACCTCGCGGGGCAGCCCGGAGTACGAGGCTCCTGGGGGCCGGAGTTCGCCGTCTACGTGGAGCGCAACATCCTCGTCACCCAGCGCGTCCTGGAAACGGCGCGCGCCACACAGCTGGGACGGCTCGTGTACGCCTCCAGCTCTTCGGTCTACGGGAACGCCGAGGCGTACCCGACCGGAGAGGCGGTGCGCCCCAGACCGGTGTCTCCGTACGGCGTGACCAAACTGGCCGCAGAGCACCTCTGCGAGACGTATCGCACCGCTTTCGGGGTGCCCGCCGTCTCCCTTCGCCTGTTCAGCGTCTACGGTCCCGGGCAACGACCCGACATGGCGTTCTCCCGGCTGATCACCGCGGCCCTCGCACATCAGACCTTCACCCTGTACGGAGACGGTGAGCAGAGCCGGGACTTCACCTACGTCGCGGATGTGGTGACCGCCATGCGCGACGCCGCGTACTCCTCGTGGAGCGGTGTGGCGAACGTGGGAGGCGGATCCGAGGTGACGATGAATCAGGTCATCGGGCTGCTTCGGCTGCTGGGCGCCTCCGTACGTGTGGTGCGGGCACCTCGTGCACCCGGAGACGCCCGTCGCACTGCCGCTGACATCACGGTCGCCCGCGAGGCCTTCGGCTTCCGGCCCTCGACGGGCGTACGGGACGGTCTCGCGGCGATGATCGCGGCCGCCGCCGCGCGTCAGCCGGTGCCTTCCCTGTGACCGCCGAGGCGGCGTCAGGACTGTGCTCCGCGGTAGTAGGTCAGGATCTCCGCGGCCGGCATCTCGCCGTCCCGCTTGCGCCCCAGGAAGTAGAAGGCGGTGGCATCGTCCATCGCGTAGCGCTCGGGCACCAAGGCGTCCAGGGCGCGCAGCCAGAACAGCAACGCCCGCGTCGCGCGGCCCGCGAGAGCCGAACGAGTCAGTCCGCGGACCAAGTGGTCGACGCTCAAGAGCAGTTGGGTGCCGGGTCCGGTGATGGGGCCGGCGGCGAGTTCCTCGAAGCGGCGGAAGAGGTAACGGTGGCCGCTCGCGGTGAACCGCGTGAAGTCGTGGGCACCGGCGTGAACTTGCTGCAGGAACGGGGTTTCGGCGTACACGAGCCCACGGTCCCGCAGGACCCGGTGGATCTCCGCGACGACCCGGGGCGGATCGAGTACGTGCTCCAGTACGGCCTGGACGAGCACCGCGTCGACGCTCGCCGGGGGCAGCGGAATCTGGTGGGCGTCCGCGATCAACTGCGTGACGGGACCGCCCACGATGTCGAAACCGATCACTTGCACGCGCGGATCCCGGTAGATGGCGCCCACGCCGTTGCCGACGGTGGCCCCGCCCACGACGAGCAGCCGCGACGCCTGGCCGGGAAGTCCGCGCAGCAGGAGATCGACGTTCCGGGCCGCTGCGCGATTGGGCGGTTTGAGGATGCGGCGCAGCGGCGCCGGAAGTCCGTCGGCGCCGGAGGGGCGCGCCCCTCGGGAACTCGTGCCGCCGGACGTCGCGATGAGCGCCTCGCGGTCGACGACACTGCGCTCGAAGTCGACGAGCACCGGCCACCGGCCGGCGACGGGAAACGCCAGGGGTGCGTGGTAGAGGCAGTCGGGCCTGGCGCAGTGGAAGCCGCCGGGCCGCGCCAGCAGCGGTGCCAGGCAACGAGGGCAGACCAGGAGACGCTCGATCGCGCTCACGTCGGCGAGGACCATGGGCGCTCCTCCGGCGCACTTCTGGTGGGTGTCATATGACCAGCTTCTGATGGATTGACCCCTGATGCCCGATGAGCGATGATGTACGTATACGTCGTAAATATACGCATCCGAGGCGGTGGTCGATCATGACGAAGGGGACGCTCGTGACCGGCTCGGGGCGGTCCGCCGCAGGAGCCGCCGCGAGCTGGCCCGCCGCGCCCCCGCAGGTGGCCCCGGTGGTGACGCTGCCGACACCACCGCCGCTGCCCCGCATCAAGGTCCTGCACGTGATCACCCGCTTCACGGCGGGAGCGGGTGGCAACACCCTGCTGTCGGCAGAGGGAATGGACCCCGAGCGGTACGAGGTGTGGATCGCCGGGGTCCCGGGGGGTGACCTCTGGGACCGGGCGCGCGCCGCCGGACTGCGCACGGTCCAGGTGCCGGGATTCCGGCACACCCTGACCCCCGTGGACCTTCTGGTGCTCTGGAGACTGGTGCGTCTCATACGCCGCGAGCGGTTCACCGTCGTGCACACCCACTCGGGCAAAGGCGGATTCCTGGGGCGCGCCGCCGCACGGCTGTCCCGCACACCGGTGGTGGTGCACACCTTCCACGGCTTCAGCTTCCACCCGTACATGTCCCGCCGCAGGCGGACGGCGTACCGCTGGCTGGAGCGGGCGACACGGCGCTTCACCCATCGGTTTCTCGCCGTCGCGCCGCGTGTGGCGCGGGAGGCGGTCGAAGAGCGACTGGCCCCGCCGGGCCGCGTCCATGTCGTGCCGTCAGCCGTGGACCTGGGGCACATCCCCGAGCGTTTCGATCCTGCCGCCCGCCATGAGCTGGGCGTGCCGCGCGACAAGCCCCTCGTCGGCACCGTCGGCAGGATCGACTACCAGAAGGCACCTTGGGACTTCATCCGCATGGCGGCCGCGATCCGTGCCGATCACCCGGGCACCGCGTTCGTCATGATCGGCGACGGGCCGCTGGAGGGCGAGGTCCGGCGGCTCGCCGCGGAACTGGACGTCGACGTGACCTTCGGCGGGTACCGGCCGGATGCCTCCTGGCTGGTGGCAGGGCTGGACGTCTTCGTGACGACGTCGCTCTACGAAGGCCTCGGCCGAGCGCTCACCGAAGCGCTGGCCACCGCTCGTCCGGTCGTCGCCACGGCTGTGAACGGTGTCCCCGATCTGGTCGAGCACGGTGCCACGGGCCTGCTCGTGCCACCCGCCGACCCCGAGCGCGAGGCACGGGCGGTCACCTGGCTGCTCGACCATCCCGCGGAGGCCGCCGAGATGGGGCAGCAGGGCCGCCGTCGGGTCCGTACCTCCTTCGCGCCCCGCGCGATGTGCGCGGCCGTCGACGACTGCTACCGCGACCTGCTCGGCCTGCCGCCCCTCCCGGAGCGGGCGGCCGGCGTCCCCGGCCCGGCCCAGGGGGCCACGCCAGGACCGTTGAACCGAGCATCAGGATCCTCGCCCCCTGACTGAACCCGAGCGTCGACCGGCGACATGCCCCCCGACGCGCCCACCACGGAGACCGACATGCGCCTGACTGTCATCGGCACCGGATACGTAGGGGCGGTCCACGCCGCTTGCATGGCGGAGATCGGGCACGAAGTGCTCGGCGTGGACATCGACGCGGAGCGGATCGGCGCCCTCGCCGCCGGCCGGCCACCGTTCTACGAGCCCGGCCTGCCCGGCCTGCTCAAGCGGATGGTCGACACGGGCCGGCTGCGCTTCACCACCTCACTGGTCGAAGCCGCATGGTTCGCCGACACCCACTTCGTCTGCGTCGGCACCCCGCAGCAGGCTGGTTCGGGTGCCTCCGATCTCAGGGATTTCGAGGCCGTCAGGGACGGTCTGGCCCCGTATCTCCACGACAGCGGATACGAGGAAGTCCTGGTCGTCGGCAAGTCCACGGTGCCCGTCGGGACCGCCGCCCGGCTGGCCGTGCTCCTGCGCGCCGTCGCCCCCGCTGCCGACGTGGCCTGGAACCCGGAGTTTCTGCGCGAGGGCTGCGCGATCCGTGACACCCTGCGGCCGGAACGCATCGTGGTGGGCGTCCGCTCGGAGCACGCCGAAGCACGGTTGCGGGCCGTCTACGCGCCTCTCCTGGCGGCCGGCACACCGTTCATCGTGACCGACACCGCGACCGCCGAACTCGTCAAAGGGGCCTCGAACTCCTTCCTCGCCACCAAGATCTCCTTCATCAACGCCATGGCCGAGATCTGCGACGCCACGGGCGCGGACGTGCTCACCCTCGCCCGGGCGATGGGCGCCGACTCCCGTATCGGCCCTCGGTTCCTGGCCCCGGGGCTCGGGTTCGGCGGCAGCTGCCTGCCCAAGGACATCAGGGCCTTCGCCGCGCGGGCCGAGGAACTCGGCTTGGGCGAGTCGGTGGCCTTCCTCCACGAGATCGACGAGATCAACACACGCCAGCGCGAACGCACCATCGCCCTCGCGCAGAAGGCCCTCGGCGGGACGTTCAAGAATCGGAACGTCGCGGTCCTCGGCGCCGCCTTCAAGCCCCGCAGCGACGACGTCCGGGACTCGCCGGCGCTCGCCGTGGCGCACGCGATCCGCCGCAGGGGAGCACAGGTCCGCGTCCACGACCCCGAGGCGATCGACAACGCCCGGGCGGCGTACCCCGCGCTCCAGTTCGCACTGGACGTGACCAAGGCATGCGAGCAGGCCGATGTCGTCCTGCACCTGACCGAATGGCCCCAGTACCGGGAGATCGACCCCGTGGCCCTCGCCGCGGTGGTGCGCACCCCGGCCATCGTCGACGCGCGCAACGCCCTCGACCCGGCGGACTGGTGCGCCGCGGGCTGGACGCTGTGCGCGCCGGGCAGACCGAACCTCGGCTGACTGGCGGGAGAGAGATCATGCGCGTCGTGGTGTCCGGCGGGAGCGGCTTCCTGGGATCCCATCTGTGCGAAGCGCTGCTGCGCCGCGGGGACCGGGTCTGCTGCCTGGACAACTTCTCCTCGGGCCGGGTGCTCAACCTCGCTCCTATGGTGAGCAACTCCGGGTTCGAATGCATCCCGGGCGATGTGACCGAGCCGCTGAGGGTCCACGGCGACGTCGACGCCGTGGTGCACCTGGCAAGTCCGGCCTCCCCGCTCGACTACGCCCGCCGCCCGCTGCAGACGCTGGCCACCGGCAGCCGGGGCACCGAGAACCTGCTGGAGCTGGCGGTCCGGCACCGGGCCCGCTTCGTCCTGGCGTCCACCAGCGAGGTCTACGGAGATCCGGAGATACACCCGCAGCACGAGGACTACTGGGGGCACGTCAATCCCGTCGGGCCCCGCAGCGTCTACGACGAGGCCAAGCGCTTCGCCGAGGCCCTCACCATGGCCTACCGGCGCAGCAAGGGCGCGGACACCGGGATCGTGCGGATCTTCAACACGTACGGCCCGCGGATGCGCGCGGACGACGGACGGGTGGTGTCCACCTTCATCACGCAGGCCCTGGACGGGGAGGAACTGACCGTCTTCGGGGACGGCGCCCAGACCCGCAGCCTCTGCTACGTCGACGACATGGTCCGGGGTCTGCTGGCCATGGTGGACGCCGATCTGCCCGGCCCGGTCAACCTCGGCAACCCCTGCGAGCGGACCGTGCGGGAACTCGCGGAACTCGTGTTGATGATCACCGGCTCCGACAGCGGACTGTGCTTCCTGCCGCTGCCCGTCGACGACCCCGTCCGCAGACGCCCCGTCATCACGCGGGCCTTCGAAACACTCGGCTGGCAGCCGCAGGTGCCGCTGGAAGAAGGGCTGCGCCGCACCGTCGCCTGGTTCGCCGCGCGGTCGGACACGTCCGTACAGCCTCCCGATTCCTACGCAGTGGGGTGGCCCTCATGAAAGCACTCGTCCTGTGCGGCGGCGCCGGCACACGGCTCCGCCCCATCACCCACACCTCGGCCAAGCAACTGGTCCCGGTGGCCAACAAACCCGTCCTCTTCTACGGCCTGGAGGCCATCGCCGCCGCCGGGGTCCGGGAGACCGGCATCATCGTCGGGGACACGGCACCGGAGATCCGGGCGGCCGTCGGCGACGGTTCCCGCTTCGGCCTGGACGTGACCTACCTCCACCAGGAGGCGCCGCTCGGTCTCGCCCACGCCGTGCTGATCGCCCGGGACTTCCTCGGCGACGACGACTTCGTGATGTACCTCGGTGACAACTTCATCGTCGGCGGCATCTCCGGCGTGGTCGACGACTTCCGCCGCGAACGCCCCGACGCCCGCATCCTGCTGACCCACGTCTCCGAACCCGCGTCCTTCGGCATCGCCGAACTGGACGCGGCGGGCCGGGTGGTGGGCCTGGAGGAGAAGCCCCGGCAGCCCCGCAGCGACCTCGCCCTGGTCGGCGTCTACCTCTTCACCGCCGCCGTGCACGAGGCGGTGCGTGCCATACGGCCCTCCCGGCGCGGCGAGCTGGAGATCACCGACGCGATCCAGTGGCTGATCGACGCCGGCCGGCACGTGCGTGCCACGACGATCTCCGGCTACTGGAAGGACACCGGCAACGTCACCGACATGCTGGAGGTCAACCGGTCGGTCCTGGAGAGCGTCGAGCCGTGGACCGGCGGCAGCGTCGACGCGGCGAGCGAGATCATCGGCCGGGTCCGGATCGAGGACGGGGCCAAGGTGTTCGGCAGCCGTGTCGTCGGTCCGGCCGTCATCGGCGCCGGTACCGTCATCACCGACTCCTACGTGGGACCGTTCACCTCGATCGCCGAGAACTGCCGCATCGAGGACAGCGAGATCGAGTACTCCATCGTGCTGGGGCGCTCGACCGTCAGCGGCACCCACCGCGTCGAGGTCTCGCTCATCGGCCACGACGTCGAGGTGACCCCCGCTCCGCGCACCCCTGCCGTACACCGGCTCGTGCTCGGCGATCACAGCAAGGTGCAGATCCCGTCATGACCACGACCCGCATCCTGGTGACCGGCGGAGCCGGCTTCATCGGCTCGGCCTACGTCCGCGCGCTGCTCGGCCCGAACGGTCCGCCCGACGTCGCGGTGACCGTGCTCGACAAGCTCACCTACGCGGGCAACCCCGCCAATCTGGCCGACGTCCGCGCCGCCGACGGCTTCGCGTTCGTCCGGGGCGACATCTGCGACGCGAACCTCGTCGACGAACTGGTGGCGGCCCACGACCAGATCGTGCACTTCGCCGCCGAGACCCACGTCGACCGCTCCCTCTTCGGAGCCGGCGTCTTCGTCCGGACGAACGTCCTGGGCACCCAGACCCTGTTGGACGCGGCCCTGCGGCACGCACCGAAGATCTTCATCCACATCTCCTCCGACGAGGTGTACGGCTCCATCCGCGACGGCTCCTGGCCGGAGACCGACCCGCTGCGGCCCAACTCGCCCTACTCCGCCTCCAAGGCCGCCTCGGACCTCATCGCGCTGTCCTACCACCGCACCCACGGTCTGGAAGTCCGCGTCACCCGGTGCTCCAACAACTACGGCCCCCACCAGTACCCCGAGAAGATCGTCCCGCTGTTCATCACCCGGCTGCTGGACGGCCGGCCGGTGCCGCTGTACGGCGACGGCCACAACATCCGCGACTGGATCCACGTCGACGACCACGTGCGCGGTATCGAACTCGTCCGCACCCGCGGCCGGCCGGGCGAGGTCTACAACATCGGCGCCGGTGACGAACTGTCCAACCTGGACCTGACCGGGCTGCTGCTCCGCGCATGCGGCGCCGACTGGGCGGACGTGCGGTTCGTCGAGGACCGCAAGGGCCATGACCGGCGTTACTCGGTCGACTCCACGAAGATCCGCACGGAACTCGGGTTCGTACCGCTCAAGGACCTGGCCACGGGGCTCACGGAGACCGTCGCCTGGTACCGGACGCACCGCTCCTGGTGGGAGCCGCTGCAACGGCGGGCGGACCGGCAGGAGAGGTTGCCTCTCCTGCCCTGATAGCCAAGAAGGCCTTGAGGGACCAGCCATGAGCCCACCCATCGAGGACTACGCCCTCATCAGCGACCTGGAGACAGCCGCCATGGTCGGCCGGGACGGCTCCGTCGACTGGCTGTGTCTGCCCCGGTTCGACTCGCCGGCCTGCCTCGCGGCCCTGGTGGGCACCGAGGCCAACGGCTTCTGGCGGATCGCGCCCGTCGGCTCAGTCGCCGGTGGTCCTTGCACCCGCCGCGCCTACCGGCCCGACACGCTGGTCCTGGACACCGTGTGGGAGACCCCGACCGGGACGGCCCGGGTCACCGACTTCATGCCGCCCCGGACACAACTGCCCTGCGTCGTCCGCGTGGTGGAGGGCCTGTCGGGTTCCGTGCGCATGCGCAGCGAACTGCGGCTGCGTTTCCACCAGGGCCGCGTCGTGCCGTGGGTGAGGGGCGACGGACACCGCACCGTCGCGGTCGCCGGGCCGGACGCCGTCTGGCTGGACACCGACGGCCCGGTGCGGGTGAACGGTGGCGTGGACGCCACGGTCTGGGATGTCACCGTCCAGGCCGGCCGGCGGCTGGCGCTGACGCTGACCTGGTCGCCCTCGCACCAGCCCGAGCCGCCGACGCCGCTGTCCGTACCGGCGGAGACGTCGCTGAAGGAGACCGCCGGCTTCTGGCGGCGCTGGAGCGCCCAGTGCCGCTACCGAGGGCCCTGGCGGGAGGCCGTGGTGCGGTCCCTGATCACCCTGAAGGCCCTCACCTACGCGCCTACCGGCGGCATCGTGGCCGCGCCGACCACCTCGCTGCCGGGCTGCATCGGTGGTACCCGCAACTGGGACCACCGGTACTGCTGGCTGCGCGACTCCACGCTGACCCTGTCCTGCCTGCTGCGCAGCGGCTACCGGGAGGAGGCCACGGCCTGGCTGGACTGGCTCGTCCGGGCCATCGCGGGCGACCCCGACGACCTGCAGACCATGTACGGCGTCGCCGGGCAGCGGCTGATGCCCGAGACCGAGGCGCCGTGGCTCGCCGGTTACGAGGGGTCCCGTCCGGTGCGGTTCGGGAACTCGGCGGTGGGCCAGTTCCAGCTGGACGTCTACGGCGAGGTCCTGGACACGCTCTGCCTGTCGCTGCGGGCCGGTATCCCCATGCCCGCCCATGTGTGGGAACTCGTGGAGGCCCTGATGGGCTTCCTGCAGCGGCACTGGCGGGAACCCGACCAGGGACTGTGGCAGGTGCGGGGGCCGCGGCGGCAGTTCGTGCACTCCAAGGTGATGGCGTGGGTGGCCGCGGATCGCGCCCTTCGCATGGGGCGGCTGCTCGGCCGCACCGGGTCGTCGGGCGAGTGGCGGGCCATGCGCGCGGAGGTGCACCGGCAGGTCTGCCGGCACGGCTGGGACGGGGACCGGCGGTCCTTCGTGCAGGCTTACGGCTCTTCGGCGCTGGACGCCTCGGCCCTGCTGATTCCCCGGGTCGGCTTCCTCCCGGCCCGCGACGAGCGGGTACGGGGCACCGTCCGCGCGATGTCCGGACTCGGCCAGGGCGGCTTCGTGCGGCGGTTCGCGTCCTACGGCCCCGGCGGGGACGGAATGCCCGGCCGGGAGGGTGCCTTCGTGGCGTGCTCGCTCTGGTACGCCGACGCCCTGGCCGCGACCGGCCACCCGGGGCAGGCCCAGGAGGTGTTCGAGCGCGTCCTCGCCATCCGCAACGACGTCGGGCTGCTCGCCGAGCAGTGGGACCCGGAGGCGGGCCGCCAACTCGGCAACGCTCCACAGGCGTGCAGTCACATCGCCCTGGTCGAAACGGCGTTCGCCTTGTCGGCACCACCCGGCGTCCGTCCCGGGTCACGTCGCTGATCCGGACGGGGGCTGATCAGTGCTTGCTGTTCGGCCGTCGGGCGGAATCGTCGTAGCCGTGCGGGTTGAGCTCCTGGAAGTGCCAGGCGTCGCGGCACATGTCGGACAGGTCACGCGTGGGACGCCAACTCCAGGCGCGGGCCACCGCGGTCGCGTCGGCGACGAGTTCGGCGACGTCCCCCGGCCGCCTGGGCGCGACCTCGTACGGAATGCTCCGGCCGCACGCCTCGGAGAACGCGGCGACGACCTCCAGGACCGAACTGCCTTTGCCGACGCCGAGGTTGTACACGTGCATGCCCGGGGCGTCGGCGACATGATCGAGCGCGAGGCGGTGCGCCTCCACGGTGTCCAGGACGTGGAGGTAGTCACGGATCGCCGTTCCGTCGGGCGTGGGGTAGTCGTCGCCGAAGACGTGCAGCCGTTCCCGGCGGCCGACGGCGACCTGGGCGACGTACGGCATGAGGTTGTCGGGCGTGCCGCGCGGGTCCTCGCCGAGCAGGCCGCTGGGATGGGCGCCGGCCGGGTTGAAGTACCGCAGGCACAGCACCGTGTACTCGGGGCGCCGGTCGCAGACGTCGGCGAGGATCTGCTCGCAGAGCCACTTGGAGGCCGCGTACGGGTTGGTGGGGCGGGCCGGGGCGGTCTCGGCGATCGGGCCGGGGTCCGCGTCGCCGTAGACCGAGCAGGAGGAGGAGTACACCATCCGGTGCACGCCGTGGTCGTGCATGGTGCGCAGCAGTGCCGTGGTGCCGCCGACGTTCGTATCGTAGTACTCGACGGGCATCGCGGCCGACTTGCTCACCGACTTGTGCGCCGCGAGGTGCACGACGGCGTCCACGGAGTGTCGGTCGAAGACGGCCGAGAGGGCGTGCCGATCACGGATGTCCAGTTCGTACACCGCGCCGACGAAGCGGCCGGCGATGCGTTCCACCCGGGCGAACACCTGAGGGGTGCTGTTGGAGTAGTTGTCGACCACGATCACTTCGTAGCCGTGGTCGAGCAGTTCCACGCAGGTGTGGCTGCCGATGAAACCGGCCCCGCCCGTGACGAGGACGGTCGAGGGAGCCCAGGAGGATCCGGCTCCTCGAGCGGTCGGCGACTGGTTCCTGCGGGCCATGCCAGACTCCCGCGACGGGTGCGGCGAAACCGTATGTTTACGGTGTATATATACGACTTTGCACCCGGCTTCGGACTCCGGTCAAGCCCTGACCAGCAACTGGAAGTCGAACGTGTACCGCGACGCCCGGTAGATGTGCGTCCCGTACTCCACCGCCCGCCCGGTGTCGTCATACGCCGTGCGCCGCATCGTGAGCAGGGCCGCGCCCTCCTCCTCGTCCAGCCGGGCGGCCTCCTGAGCCGTGGCCGCGCGGGCGCCGATGGTCTGGCGGGCGCTGTGCAGGGTGATGCCCGCCGAGCGCATCATCCGGTACAGGCCCGTCGATTCCAGGCGGGCGTCGTCGAGGTCCAGCAGGGTCGGTGGGAGGTAGTTGCAGAGGAGGGCCACCGGCCGGCCGTGCGTGCGGCGCAGCCGTTCCAGGGCGGTGACCTCGCTGCCCTCGGGTACGCCCAGGGCCGCCGCCACCTCGCAGGACGCCGGGACGGCCTCGTGGCGCACGACCTGCGTGGTCGGGCCCTGCCCGGCCGCCTCCAGGTCGTCGTAGAGGCTGCTCAGCTCCAGGGGGCGCTTGACCTGGCTGTGCACCACCTGTGTGCCCACCCCGCGCCGCCGGACCAGCAGCCCCTTGTCGACGAGGGACTGGATGGCCTGGCGGACGGTGGGGCGGGACAGGCCGAGACGGACCGAGAGGTCGACCTCGTTGCCCAGGAGGTCGCCCGGGGCGAGGACCCCGTGCTCGATCGCCGCCTCCAGCTGCTGCGCGAGCTGGTGGTACAGCGGCACGGGAGTGGACCGGTCCAGGGCGAAGTCCAGTGCGGCCAGCGCCGGGGCGGCCGCCGTGCGGGCACGGTCACCGGTCTTCGCCATGGATCGAACCCCCCTTTCCGGACGTCAGGAGTTGCTCGGGAAACCGAGGTTGATGCCGCCGTCGGACGGGTCCGGCCAGCGCGTGGTGATGACCTTGCCCTGGGTGTAGAAGGCGATGCCGTCGTTGCCGTAGATGTGCAGGTCGCCGAAGAGGGAGTCCTTCCAGCCGCCGAAGGAGTGGTAGCCGACGGGGACCGGGATGGGCACGTTGACGCCGACCATGCCGGCCTTGACCTCCAGCTGGAAGCGGCGGGCCGCGCCGCCGTCCCGGGTGAAGATCGCGGTGCCGTTGCCCCAGCGGGAGTCGTTGATCAGCTTGATGGCGTCGTCGTAGGTCTCCGCGCGGACCACGCACAGCACCGGGCCGAAGATCTCGTCGCGGTAGGCGTCCGCCGTCAGCGGCACCCGGTCCAGCAGGGAGACGCCGAGGAAGAACCCGTCCTCGTGGCCCTCCACCGAGAAGCCCGTGCCGTCCACCACGACCTCGGCGCCCTGCTCGGCGGCCGACGCCACGTACGAGGCCACCTTGTCGCGGTGCTCGCGGGTGATCAGCGGCCCCATCTCGGACGCCGGGTCGGTGCCGGGGCCGATCTTCAGGTTCTTCGCGCGCTCGGCGATCTTGCCGACCAGCTCGTCACCGGTGTCGCCGACCGCGACCACCACCGACACGGCCATGCAGCGCTCGCCCGCCGAGCCGTACGCCGCGTTGATCGCCTGGTCGGCGGCGAGGTCCAGGTCGGCGTCGGGCAGCACCAGCATGTGGTTCTTGGCGCCGCCGAGGGCCTGTACGCGCTTGCCGTGCTCGACGGCCTTGAGCTGGATGTACCTGGCGATCGGGGTCGAGCCGACGAAGGAGACCGCCTCGATGTCCGGGTGCTCCAGGATGCGGTCCACGGCCGTCTTGTCGCCCTGCACGATGTTCAGGACGCCCTCGGGCAGGCCCGCCTCGGCGGCCAGTTCGGCCAGGCGGAAGGAGGCCGACGGGTCCTTCTCCGACGGCTTCAGCACGAACGTGTTGCCGCAGGCGATGGCCAGCGGGAACATCCACATCGGCACCATCGCCGGGAAGTTGAACGGGGTGATGCCCGCGACCACGCCCAGCGGCTGGCGGATCGAGGCGACGTCGACCCGGGAGGACACCTGGGTGGACAGCTCGCCCTTCAGCTGGACCGAGATGCCGCAGGCCAGCTCCACGATCTCCATGCCGCGCGCGACCTCGCCCAGCGCGTCGGAGTGCACCTTGCCGTGCTCGGCGGTGATCAGCGCGGCGATCTCGTCGCGGTGGGCGTCCAGCAGCTCGCGGTACTTGAACAGGATCGCCGTGCGCTTGGCCAGCGAGGACTGGCCCCAGCTCTCGAAGGCGGCCTTGGCGGAGGCGACCGCGGCGTCCACCTCCTCGGCGGTCGCGAAGGCGACCTGCTTCTCCTGGGCGCCGGTCGCCGGGTTGTAGACGGGGCCGAACCGGCCGGAGGTGCCCTCGACGGGCTTGCCGTCGATCCAGTGGGTGATGGTCTTCATGGTGCGCAGGGGCCTTTCGGGGAGCCAGGGATCAACGGAGGGGGTCAGAAGGGGATCAGAGGTGACGGCGGCGGGCGGCCACCTGGCGGTCGTAGCGCTCGCGGGCCTCGACGGCGGCCTCACGGGAGGCCGTCTCGGCGACCGGCACGTCCCACCAGGCCTCGGCCGGGGGAGCGGTCGGCGCCGGGTCGGTCTCGACGTACACGCACGTCGGCCGGTCGGAGGCGCGGGCGGCGGCGAGGGCCTCGCGCAGCTCGCGCACGGTCTTGGCGCGCAGCACGTCCATGCCGAGGCTCGCGGCGTTCGCGGCCAGGTCGACGGGGAGCGGGGCGCCGGTGAAGGTGCCGTCGGCGGCCCGGAAGCGGTAGGCGGTGCCGAAGCGCTCGCCGCCGGTCTCCTCCGACAGGCCGCCGATGGAGGCGTAGCCGTGGTTCTGGATGAGGACGATGTTGAGCGGCAGGCCCTCCTGGACGGCCGTGACGATCTCCGTCGGCATCATCAGGTAGGTGCCGTCGCCGACCAGCGCCCACACCGGCGTGCCCGGCGCTGCCTGCTGGACGCCGATGCCCGCCGGGATCTCGTAGCCCATGCAGGAGTAGCCGTACTCCAGGTGGTACTGGCGCGGGCTGCGCGAGCGCCACAGCTTGTGCAGGTCGCCGGGGAGCGAACCGGCCGCGTTGATCACCACGTCGTCGTCGCCGACGGCCGCGTCCAGCGCGCCGAGCACCTGCGTCTGGGTCGGGACGGCGTTCTCGTCGCCGGCGCGGTAGGCGGCCTCGACGACCTCGTCCCAGCGGGCCTTGCCGGCGCGGTACTCGGCTTCGTAGGAAGCCTCCACCCGGTGGCCGGCGAGCGCCTCGCGGAGCAGTTCCAGACCGGCCCGCGCGTCGCAGACCAGCGTCCGTGCCGCCAGCTTGTGCGCGTCGAAGCCGGTGATGTTGAGGTTGAGGAACCGCACGTCCGGGTGCTGGAAGAGCGTGCCGGAGGCCGTGGTGAAGTCGGTGTGGCGGGTGCCGACGCCGATCACGAGGTCGGCCGTGCGGGCGAGGTCGTCGCTGACGGCCGTGCCGGTGTGGCCGATGCCGCCGAGGTCGGCGGGGTGGTCGTGGCGCAGCGAGCCCTTGCCGGCCTGGGTGGAGGCGACCGGGATGCCCGTGGCCTCCACGAACGCCTTCAGGGCCGCCTCGGCCTCGCTGTGGTGGACGCCGCCGCCCGCCACGATCAGCGGTCGCCGCGCCGACCGGACGGCCTCGACGGCCGCCGCCAGCTCCACCGGGTCGGGCGCGGGACGCCGTACGGACCAGACGCGCTCGCCGAAGAACTCCTCCGGCCAGTCGTACGCCTCCGCCTGCACGTCCTGGGGGAGGGCGAGCGTGACGGCGCCGGTCTCGGCCGGGTCGGCCAGCACGCGCATCGCCTGGAGTGCCGAGGGGATCAGCGCCTCGGGGCGGGTGATGCGGTCGAAGTAGCGCGAGACCGGGCGCAGGGTGTCGTTGACGGACACGTCGGCCTCGACCGGGTGCTCCAGCTGCTGGAGCAGCGGGTCGGCGGAGTGCGTGGCGAAGTAGTCGCCGGGCAGGAGCAGCACCGGGAGGCGGTTGATCGTCGCGAGCGCGGCGCCGGTGACCAGGTTGGTGGCGCCCGGGCCGATGGAGGTCGTCACGGCCTGCGCGGACAGGCGGTTGAGCTGGCGGGCGTAGCCGACCGCCGCGTGCACCATGGACTGCTCGTTGCGGCCCTGGTGGAACGGCATCACATCGGCGTACTCGACCAGCGCCTGGCCGACCCCGGCGACGTTGCCGTGGCCGAAGATGCCCCAGGTCCCCGCGATCAGCCGGCGGCGTACGCCGTCCCGCTCGGTGTACTGGGCGGACAGGAACCGCACCAGGGCCTGGGCGGTCGTCAGTCGGCGGGTGCGGGCGCTCATACGGAGGTCTCCGGGGCGGTGTAGAGGGGGAGGCGGGGGTCGACCGGCTGGTCCGGCCAGGTGTCGCGGACCCAGGCGTGGTCGGGGTGGTCGCAGATCAGCCAGGCGCGCTCGGCCTCCGGGCCCGCCATGACGTTGAGGTAGTACATGTGGTGGCCGGGCGTGGCCATCGACGGGCCGTGCCAGCCGTCCGGGATGAGGACGACGTCGCCGTCGCGGACCTCCGCGAGCACGTCGGTGTCGCGGCCCGGGCCGGAGGGGGTCACGCGCTGGTAGCCGAGGCCGGGGACGCCGTCGTGGCCGGCGAACTCGAAGTAGTAGATCTCCTCCAGCACGGACTCCTCGCCCGGCCGGTGCTCGTCGTGCTTGTGCGGCGGGAACGACGACCAGTTGCCGCCCGGGGTGATCACCTCGACCGCGATGAGCTTGTCGCACTCGAAGACCCCGGCCGCGCCGAAGTTGTTGACCTGCCGCGAGCAGTTCCCGGTGCCGCGCAGCTCGACGGGGACCTCGGAGGCCGGGCCGTAGCGGGCGGGCAGGCGGCGGGTGCAGCGCGCGCCGGTCAGCGCGAACCGGCCGCCGGCGGCGGAGGTCACGGTCGTCCGGGCGTCGCGCGGCACGTAGGCGAAGTCGCTCACCGCGCTGAACACGTCGGGGCGGCCGTGCAGGTCGAAGCTGTCCTGGCCGAAGTCGTCGGCGGACGCGACCGTGCAGGCACCGCTCAGCGGGACGACGATCCATTCGCTGTCACCGGTGTCGAAGGTGTGGGAGCCGCCCGGCGGCAGCTCCAGCACCCGCAGGCTCGAATGGCCCCAGCCGGCCTTCTCGGGCGTGACGTCGACGACGTAGGGGCCGCCGAGCGCCTTGCCGGCGGGAAGGTGGTACGTCATGTCATCCTCCGCAATCACAACAGGCCGACGGCCGTGTCCACCGCTTCTTCCACGCTGCCCTCGGCCGGGTAGAGCAGCGACCGCCCGACGACCATGCCCTGGACGGTGGGCAGGCGCAGGGCCTTGCGCCAGCGTTCGTAGGCGCCCTCCTGGTCGTCGCCGACCTCGCCGCCGAGCAGCACGACGGGCAGCGTGGAGGTCTCCAGGACCTCGGCCATGTCGTCCGGGTCGTCGGTGACGGGCAGCTTCAGCCAGGTGTAGGCGGAGGTGCCGCCCAGGCCCGAGGCGATCGCGATCGACTTGGTGACGGCCTCGGCGGACAGGTCGTTGCGGACCCTGCCGTCGACCCGCCGGGAGAGGAACGGCTCGACGAACAGGGGGAGCCGGAGGGCGGCCATGGCGTCGATCGCCCGCGCGGTGGACTCCAGCGTGGTCAGCGAGCCCGGGTCGTCGTAGTCGATGCGGACCAGGAGCTTGCCCGCGTCGAAGCGGAGCCGGGCGATGTCCTCGGCGCGGTGGCCGGTGAAGCGGTCGTCCATCTCGAAGGCGGCCCCGGCGAGGCCGCCGCGGTTCATCGAGCCCATGACGACCTTGTTCTCCAGCACGCCGAGCAGGAGCAGGTCCTCCAGGATGTCGGCGGTGGCGAGCACCCCGTCGACGCCCGGCCGGGACAGCGCGGTGCACAGGCGCTGCAGCAGGTCCGCGCGGTGGGCCATGGCCAGGCGCCGGTCGCCGACCCCCAGGGCGCCCCGTGCCGGGTGGTCGGCGGCCACGATCATCAGCCGGCCGCTGTCGCCGATCAGCGGGCGGCGCGCCCGGCGGGCCGCCGCCTCGGCGACGGCCTCGGGGTGCCGGGCTCTGACCGTGGTGAGGTCGGGGATGCCGATGTTCAAGGAAGGCTCCGTTTCAGTGGCTCGGGCTCGGCGACGGCACTCCGGCGAGGAGGTCCTCGACCTCGGACTCGGTGGGCATCGCGGAGGAGCAGGCGAGGCGGGAGGCGACGAGGGCGCCGGCGGCGTTGGCGTGCCGCATGGTCCGCTCCAGGTCCCAGCCGGCGAGCAGGCCGTGGCAGAGGGAGCCGCCGAAGGCGTCGCCCGCCCCGAGGCCGTTGACGACCTCGACCGGCACCGGCGGCACCTCGGCCCGGGTGCCGTCGCGGTGCACGGCCAGCACGCCCTTGGGGCCCTGCTTGACGACGGCCAGCTCCACGCCCGCCTCCAGCAGGGCGTCCGCGCAGGCCTGCGGCTCGCGCACGCCGGTGGCGATCTCGCACTCGTCGAGGTTGCCGACCGCGACCGTGGCGTGCCGCAGGGCCTCGCGGTAGTACGGGCGGGCCTCCTCGGGGTCGCCCCAGAACATCGGGCGCCAGTCGAGGTCGAAGACGGTGATCCCGGACTTGTCGCGGGCCTTGAGGGCGGCGAGCGTGGCGGAGCGGCTGGGCTCCTCGCTCAGGCCGGTGCCGGTGATCCAGAAGATCCGGGCCCCGCGGATGCCGAAGAAGTCCAGCTCGTCGGTGTGGATCTCCAGGTCCGGGGCCTTGGGGCGGCGGTAGAAGTACAGCGGGAAGTCGTCCGGCGGGAAGATCTCGCAGAAGGTGATCGGCGTCGGGTACGCGGCGACCGGGGTCACCCAGCGGTCGTCGACCCCGAAGTTCCGCAGCTCCTGGTGCAGATACGTGCCGAAGGGGTCGTCGCCGGTGCGCGTGATCACGGCCGTGCGGCGGCCGAGGCGGGCTGCGGCGACCGCCACATTGGCCGCAGAACCTCCCAGGAATTTCCCGAACGTCTCCACCTGGGCCAGGGGCACGCCGGTCTGCAGGGGATAGAGGTCGACCCCGATGCGGCCCATCGTGATCACATCGAAATACTGGGCTGGCTCGGCCATGCGCGACCTCCTCGGGAAGCTGGGGATGCGGGTCCCGGGGCGCCCTGACACGGTGGGGGCGTGGATCCACGGGACCTGCCGCCCCCCAGGTGTAGGTCTCGGAGGGCAGCCCTGTCAATAGTTTGTACTTACATTCGGACCTGCTTGTGAAATGATGTCTTAACAAAGTATTGACAGCGGGCGCGGCAGGGACTTGGATCCCGTGCCATCGCAACAGTCGGTTTGCGGCATCATGATCCGGACTCCGTAAGGCTCCGGGACCACGGATCCTCGTGATCCCCTCCCCTTTCCCCCGCAGTAGCACAGTGAGGTGCCAGGAAAGATGGACCGCTCTTCTCACCCCCGCTCCCGCCGGTTCGCGCCCGTCGTCGCCGTGGCCGCAGCAGCGGCCCTGACCCTCGCCGGCTGCTCCAGCAGTTCCGGGGGCAAGAAGGCCGAGGAAGGCGCCGCGAACGCCTCCGCCGGCAAGGCGACCACGCCGCGCATGACCGTCGCCCTCGTCACCCACCAGGCTCCCGGCGACACCTTCTGGGACACCGTCCGCAAGGGTGCCGAGGCCGCGGCCGCCAAGGACAACATCAAGCTCGTCTACTCCGCCGACCCGAACGCGGGCAACCAGGCCAACCTGGTCCAGACCGCGATCGACCAGAAGGTCGACGGCATCGCGGTCACCCTCGCCAAGCCGGACGCGCTCAAGGGCGTCATCGGCAAGGCCGAGCAGGCCGGCATACCCGTCGTCGGCCTCAACTCCGGCCTGAGCGACTGGAAGAAGCTCAACCTGCTGGAGTTCTTCGGCCAGGACGAGTCCGTCGCGGGCGAGGCCTTCGGCAAGAAGCTCAACGAGGTCGGTGCGAAGCACGCCCTCTGTGTCATCCAGGAGCAGGGCAACGTGGGTCTCACCCAGCGCTGCGACGGCGTGGAGAAGACCTTCGACGGCAAGCTCGACGTCCAGAACGTCAACGGCGCGGACAAGCCGTCGGTGAAGTCGACGCTCACCGCCAAGCTGAAGCAGGACTCCTCCATCGACTACGTCGTCACGCTCGGGGCCCCGTTCGCGCTGACCGCGGTGCAGTCGGTGAGTGATGCCGGCAGCAAGGCGAAGGTCGCGACCTTCGACCTCAACAAGGAACTCATCGGCGCCGTCAAGAGCGGCGACATCCAGTTCGCGGTGGACCAGCAGCCCTACCTGCAGGGTTACCTGGCCGTCGACGGTCTGTGGCTCTACAAGAACAACGGCAACTACAGCGGCGGCGGCGAGCAGCCCGTGCTGACCGGCCCGGCCTTCGTCGACAAGTCCAACGTCGACAAGATCGCCGAGTTCGCCGCGAAGGGTACCCGGTGATGAGCATGACCCAGCAGGCTGAGCCGGCGGTGACTTCACCGCCGGTCTCCGGCCCGGGCAAGGAGAAGGACGGGCGGACCCGGCAGCGCTCCCTGGTGCTGAGACTGCTCGCTCGACCCGAGGTGGGCGTCTTCCTCGGCGCCCTGGCCATCCTGGTCTTCTTCCTGATCATGGCGCCGACATTGCGCCAGGGCAGTTCGATGTCGACGGTCCTCTACCAGTCGTCGACCATCGGGATCATGGTCCTGCCCGTGGCGCTGCTGATGATCGGCGGCGAGTTCGACCTGTCCTCCGGCGTCGCGCCGGTCGCCTCGGCGCTGACGGCGAGCATGACCGCCTTCGAGCTGACCCTGAACGTCTGGGTCGGCGTGATCGCGGCCCTGGTGGTGTCGCTTGCGATCGGCTTCTTCAACGGCTGGCTGCTGGTGAAGACCGGGCTGCCGAGCTTCCTGGTCACCCTGGGCACGTTCATGGGTCTGCAGGGCGTGAACCTGGCGGTGACCAAGCTGGTCACCGGCAACGTCGCCACGGACGACATCAGCGACATGGACGGCTTCGACCAGGCCAGGGCCGTGTTCGCCTCGTCCTTCGACGTCGGCGGAGTCAACGTCAAGATCACTGTCTTGTGGTGGCTGGCTTTCGCGGCGCTGGCCACGTGGGTCCTGCTGCGCACCAAGTACGGCAACTGGATCTTCGCGGTCGGCGGCAACAAGGACAGCGCCCGCGCCGTCGGCGTCCCGGTGAACTTCACCAAGATCTCGCTGTTCGTGCTGGTCGGTTTCGGCGCCTGGTTCGTCGGCATGCACAACCTGTTCCAGTACAACACCGTGCAGTCCGGTGAGGGCGTGGGCAACGAGCTGATCTACATCGCCGCGGCGGTGGTCGGCGGCTGTCTGCTGACCGGCGGTTACGGCACGATCATCGGCCCGGTCTTCGGCGCGTTCATGTTCGGCCTGGTCCAGTTGGGCATCGTCTACGCCACCTGGAACCCCGACTGGTTCAAGACCTTCCTCGGCGTGATGCTCGTGGGCGCCACCCTCGTCAATCTGTGGGTCCGCAAGCAAGCGACCCGGAGGTGATCGGAATGACAAGCAACTCCACCGGCACCCACGGGGCCGTTCTGAAGGACACCCGGCCCGCGGACGAGCGGCCCGTGATCGAGCTGAAGGCCGCCGGCAAGTCCTACGGCAACATCCGCGCCCTGCACGGCGTCGACCTCACCGTCCACCCCGGCAAGGTGACCTGCGTCCTCGGCGACAACGGCGCCGGCAAGTCCACCCTCATCAAGATCATCTCGGGGCTGCACCAGCACACCGAGGGCGAGTTCCTCGTCGACGGCGAACCGGTGCGGTTCTCCACCCCCCGCGAGGCCCTCGACAAGGGCATCGCCACCGTCTACCAGGACCTCGCGGTCGTCCCTCTGATGCCGGTGTGGCGGAACTTCTTCCTCGGCTCGGAGATGACCAAGGGCCCCTGGCCCGTGCGCCGTCTCGACATCGAGCAGATGAAGAAGACCGCGGACGAAGAGCTGCGCAACATGGGCATCGTCCTGGACGACCTGGAGCAGCCCATCGGCACGCTCTCCGGCGGCCAGCGCCAGTGCGTCGCCATCGCCCGCGCCGTCTACTTCGGCGCCCGCGTCCTCATCCTGGACGAGCCGACCGCCGCCCTCGGCGTCAAGCAGTCCGGCGTGGTCCTGAAGTACATCGCCGCCGCCCGCGAGAAGGGCCTCGGCGTCATCTTCATCACCCACAACCCCCACCACGCCTACATGGTCGGCGACCACTTCAGCGTCCTGCGCCTCGGCACCATGGAACTCTCCGCGGCCCGCAGCGACGTCTCCCTCGAAGAGCTGACCAACCACATGGCCGGCGGCGCCGAACTCGCCTCGCTCAAGCACGAGTTGGCGCAGGTCCGCGGCGTCGACGTCGAAGAGCTCCCCGAGGAGGGGGACCTCACCGCTCCCGTAGCCACGTCCTCGGAAGGAAAGTCCTGACATGGCCCTCGCGCTCGACCGCATCCGGGTCGGCTCCGCCCCCGACTCCTGGGGCGTCTGGTTCCCCGACGACCCCCAGCAGGTGCCCTGGGAACGCTTCCTCGACGAGGTCGCCGAGGCCGGCTACTCCTGGATCGAACTCGGCCCCTACGGCTACCTGCCCACGGACCCGGCCAAGCTCACCGACGAGGTGGCCAAGCGGAACCTCAAGGTCTCCGCCGGCACGATCTTCTGCGGACTGCACCGCGGCCCCTCCGAGTGGGACTCCACCTGGGAGCAGGTCAGCAGGGTCGCCGCCCTCACCCAGGCCATGGACGCCAAGCACCTCGTCGTCATCCCGTCCTTCTGGCGCGACGACAAGACCGCCGAGATCCTGGAGCCGCCGGAGCTCACCACCGAGCAGTGGCGCAACCTCACCACCGGCATGGAGCGCCTCGGCCGCGAGGTGAAGGACCGGTACGGCCTGGACATCGTCGTCCACCCGCACGCCGACACCCACATCGACACCGAGGAGCACGTCGAGCAGTTCCTCGACTCGACCGACTCCGACCACGTCAACCTCTGCCTGGACACCGGGCACTACGCCTACTGCGGCGGCGACAGCGTCAAGCTCATCGAGACTTACGGCGAGCGCATCGGCTACCTGCACCTGAAGCAGGTCGACCCGGAGATCCTCGCCGACGTCGTCAAGAACGAGATCCCCTTCGGCCCGGCCGTCGCACGCGGCGTGATGTGCGAACCGCCCGCCGGTGTCCCCGAGTTGGGTCCCGTCCTCGCGGCCGCGCAGAAGCTCGGCGTGGACCTCTTCGCCATCGTCGAGCAGGACATGTACCCCTGCGAGCCGGACAAGCCGCTGCCGATCGCGGTGCGCACCCGCAAGTTCCTGAGGTCCTGCGGCGCCTGACGACCCGAAAGGACGGCCATGAGCGAGCGCGCCACTCTGGGAGTCGCAGTCGTCGGTACGGGCAGGATGGGCGCCGACCACGTGCGCCGCCTCCACGAAGTCGTCAGCGGAGCGCGGGTCGTGGCCGTCGCCGACGTCGACGCGGAGCGCGCGAAGGCCGTCGCCGCCCGCGTCGACGGCTGCACCGCCCACACCGACCCGGCCGCCGCGCTGGCGGCGGACGGCGTCGACGCCGTCCTGATCGCCTCCCCGGGCCCGGCCCACGAGGCCACCCTGCTCGCGGCGTTCGAGCGCGATCTGCCCGTCCTGTGCGAGAAGCCGCTCACCCCCGACGCGGCCTCCGCCCTGCGCGTCCTCGAAGCCGAACTGCGCCTCGGCCACCGCCGGGTCCAGGTCGGCTTCATGCGCCGCTACGACCCCGAGTACGAGAAGCTGAAGGCCCTGCTGGCGACCGGCCAGCTGGGCCGTCCGCTGATGCTGCACAACCGGCACCGCAACGTGGCCAGCCCGCCCTTCTTCACCAGCTCCATGCTCATCAGCGACTCCGTCGCCCACGAGGCCGACGCGACCCGCTGGCTGCTGGGCCACGAGATCACGGCCGTCACGGTGCTGCGCCCGACGCCGTCCGCCAACGCCCCCGACGGGCTGCGCGACCCGCAGTTCGTCGTCTTCGAGACGGACGGCGGCGCCCTCTCCGACGTGGAGATCTTCGTCAACTGCGGCTTCGGCTACCAGGTCCAGGCCGAGATCGTCTGCGAACGCGGCACCGCCCGCATCGGCGACGGCCACGCCCTGGTCACCAACATGGCCGGCCGCTGGGGCGGCACCATCGCCCAGGACTGGACGGAACGCTTCGAGGCGGCCTACGACCGGGAGCTCCAGGCCTGGGTCGACGCCACGCGCCGCGGCGAGGTCACCGGCCCGAGCGTCTGGGACGGCTACGCCGCGGCGGCGGTGTGCGAAGCGGGCGTGCGGGCACTTCAGGACGGGGGCCGCGTAGAGGTGGCGTTGGTGGAGAAGCCCGCCCTGTACCGGTGAGTCCCGCTTGGTCAAGCCCCGTCTCACGCCTCTTACGACTTTCCGCCCCGACTCCCGGTCGGGGCGGAAAGTCCGCAATCATCGTGGAGTGCGCCGCGCCAGGCGGGGCTTTACTCCATCACCAGTTCTTGCAGGCAGTTCCGAGGTTCTGCTGGTTGTCGACACGCTTGATCGACCCGCAGCTTCGGATTCCGACTCCCTTGGCGTATGTGGCATTGATCGTGAATTTGTGACTGCAGCTGCCCCCCGTGCTGCTGCCACCGCAAATCATGGTGTACGTCTTGGTCGGCGAGGTGGTGGCGAAATAGGTGAACTGATACTGGGCAGGGCCTTGGGGTTCCGGGATCCCGTGGATAGTGACCGAGCTGACGTGCGTACCGCTGCCGAAAATCACCATTTCCACGTTGCCGCCGGTGACCGCCTCATCGGCACTTGCCGGTGCGGTTGCCATGGCCGTCATCGCGACTGCTGCGACCCCGGCGCCGATCAGTCTCCTGACCTTCACGTTGCTGCCTCCTTGTTCCCCCTGACGCCACTTCCTGTGGCGTGCGGTCAATTGGAGGCTACATGAAATGATCTGCTGGGCGGCTGGTTCTCGTGAAGATTGCGGGTGCCTTTTCGAGGGTAGGTTCGCCAATTCTTCTCATTAACCCCGGAGGGTTTGATCAAATTTCTGGAGTGTCCGGTATTTCCTTCACATTCAGGATTCAAAGTGCGTATTCGGAGTTGATTCTGAGGTGCCGGCGGCGAGTGCCGCCGGCTACGCGGGCCATGTGTCCATCAGGGCGCCGCCGGTAGTTGAAGCCCTCTGCGGGCCTGCCCTTCAGGGCAGGCCCGGCTCGTTCATGCCTGCCGTACCTCCTCGATGGTCACCGGACGGTGCTCGTGCAGCGACAGGGTGCACGCGTCGGCGATCCAGCCCGCCTCCAGGGCGTCCTCGATCGTGCAGGGGGAGGGGCGGGTGCCGGCCACGACCTCGGTGAACGCGGTCAGTTCGGCGCGGTAGGCCGCCGTGAAGCGGTCCATGAAGAAGTCGTGCGGGGTGCCCGCCGGGAAGGTCACGCCCGGCTCGACCGAGCGCAGCGGCAGCTTGTCCTCCAGGCCGACGGCGATGGAGTCCTGGAAGCCGTGGATCTCCATGCGGACGTCGTAACCGCGGGCGTTGTGACGGGAGTTGGAGACCACCGCGATCGTGCCGTCGTCCAGGGTGAGGATCGCGCCGGTGGTGTCGGCGTCGCCCGCCTCCTTGATGTACTCGGCGCCCCGGTTGCCGCCCACGGCGTACACCTCGGTCACCTCGCGCCCGGTCACCCAGCGGATGATGTCGAAGTCGTGCACGGAGCAGTCGCGGAAGATGCCGCCGGAGGCTGCGATGTACGCGGCCGGCGGCGGCGCCGGGTCCAGCGTGGTGGAGCGGACCGTGTGCAGCGCGCCGAGCTCGCCGCTCCGCACGGCGGCGCGGGCGTTGACGAAGCCGGTGTCGAAGCGGCGGTTGTAGCCGATCTGGATCGGCACACCCTTGCCCTGGACGGCCTTCAGTACCTCGACGCCCTCGGCCATGGTCTTGGCGACGGGCTTCTCGCAGAAGACCGGCACTCCGGCCTCGACACCGGCGAGGATCAGCGCGGGGTGGGCGTCCGTGGCGGCCGCGACGACGATCCCGTCGACACCGGCGGCCAGCAGCGCCTCCGGCGAGTCCACGACATCGGCCCCGAACCGCTCGGCGGCGGCCTTGGCGGCGTCCGCGAACGGGTCGGTGACGACGAGCGACTCGACGGCGTCGAGCCCGGACAGGGTCTCGGCGTGGAAGGCGCCGATGCGGCCGAGGCCGAGGATTCCGATACGCATGGGGGTGTTGCTCCTAGAGAGAGGGGAGGGTTTCTTGCGGGAGGTCTCAGTCGAGTCCGCCGAGCACGTTCTGGTCCCAGTCGATCACCGACCCGGTGACCACCCCGGACCGGTCCGACAGCAGGAAGACCACGAAGTCGGCGATCTCGTCCGGCTGGCCCAGCTTGCCCATCGGCAGTTTCGCGGCGGCTTCCTCGCGCCAGTCGTCCCCGGCCCCGTGGAACGCCTTCTGCGTGGCGTCCTCACCCTCGGTCGCCGTCCAGCCGATGTTCAGCCCGTTGATCCGCACCCGGTCCCACCGGTGCGCGTGCGCCGCGTTCCGGGTCAGCCCGATCAGCCCCGCCTTGGCGGCGACGTACGGCGCCAGGAACGGCTGGCCCCCGTGCGCCGACGACGTGATGATGTTGACGACCGTGCCGGGCGCCTTGCGCGCCACCATGTCCGCGACCGCGGCCTGCATCGCGAAGAACGGCGCCTTGAGGTTGATCGCGATGTGCTGGTCGAACAGCTCGGGCGTGGTGTCCAGCAGCGTCCCCCGGGACGTCAGCCCCGCCGAGTTGACCAGGCAGTCGATCCGGCCGAACGCGTCGACGACCTCGGCGACGGACGCCTTCGCCTGCTCGGCGTCCGCGAGGTCGGCCCGGACGAACATCGCCTTGCCCCCGGCGGCGGCCAGCTCGGCCACCAGCGCCTCACCGGGTTCCGGCCGCCGCCCGGTGACGGCCACGACCGCCCCCTCACGGACCGCGGCCCGCGCGATGGCCGCGCCGACGCCCTGACTGCCGCCGTTGACCAGGACGACCTTGTCGTGGAGAAGTCCCATGGAGTTCCTCAGCTCTCTCGCCGCTCGGCACCGGCCCGCAGCTCCGCCCGGAGCACCTCCGGCGTCCACTCCTCGCGCAGCGCCCGCCGCAGCAGATCCGCCTGCGAGGGCGGGGCCAGGCCGTCGACCGGCGGGTCGCTGTCGAGGTTGGTCGGGAAGGGGTAGCCCTCGGCGCTCGCCGCGATCACGCGGTCCAGCCACGCCTGGTCGGCACCCTCGGCCCGGCGCTTGAGCAGCACCGGGTACACGGCGTTGGCGACGGCCTCCCGGTCCACCGTCTCCATCGCCCGCCCGAACGCCGACGACACCTGGAGCAGGTTGGCCATGCGCCGGATGTCCGCCGAGCGGTTGGTGCCGGCGGCGTGGAACAGCGCCGGGTTGAAGAAGACCGCGTCGCCCTTCGCGAGCGGCAGTTGCACGTGGCGCGCCTCGAAGTACGCCCGGAACTCCGGGAGCCGCCAGGCGAGATAGCCCGGCTCGTACTTCTGCGAGTGCGGCAGGTACATCGTCGGCCCGGACTCCACCGGCATGTCGCAGTGCGCGACCGCGCCCTGGAGGGTCAGCACGGGGGAGAGGCGGTGCACGTGCGCCGGGTAGGCGGCGGCCGTCTCGTTGGACAGGAAGCCCAGGTGGTAGTCGCGGTGCGCGGTCTGGGCGGCGCCGCCCGGGTTGACCACGTTGAGCTGGGAGGTGACCTGGTAGCCGGGGCCCAGCCAGGCCGTGGAGACCAGCGCGAGCACCTCGTTGGCGTAGTAGTCGGCGAACGTCTCCGCGTCGTAGAGGGCCGCCTTCTCCAGCGCGTTCCACACCCGGTCGTTGGCGCCGGGCGCGGCGAAGTGGTCGCCGGCCGTCGCGCCCGAGGCACGCTGCTCGGCGATCAGCCCTTCGAACACCGCGGTGGCCCGGTCCACGACCTCCGGGTCGGGGAAGGCGCCGCGGAAGACGACGATGCCCGGCCCGTCGGCGAGCGCCCGCACCAGCTCGGCCTGGACCACACGGTCGCCTTCGACCAGGCCGGCGTCGTAGACCGGCACGTTCCGCTCGACCGTGGAGGCGTGCGGATAGTCGGCGGGGTCCGTCGCCTGCTCGACCAGCGCGCGGAACGCGTCGAGGTCGCAGTCGTGCTCGGACAGCCAGGCGCGGCGGGATAGGGAAGTGATGGACATCGTCGTCCCTTCGGGGGTCACGGACCGACGCAGCCCTGCCATTCTTGTCAGTACAAACCCCTCGAACAACCAGCAGCGAGCCATCAAAAACCCCTCAAGGAGGCGAGGCGTGGGCCACCCCTTCCCGATCCGGGAGATCGCACGTCAGGCGGGTCTGAGCGAGGCCACCGTGGACCGGGTCCTGAACGGCAGGGGCGGCGTGCGCGAGAGCACCGCGCGGGAGGTCCACCAGGCCATCGCGGACCTCGACCGGCAGCGCACCCAGGTCCGGCTCGTGGGCCGGACCTTCATGGTCGACATCGTGATGCAGGCGCCGGAACGCTTCACGACCGCGATCCGGGCCGCCCTGGAGGCGGAGCTGCCGGCACTGCACCCGGCGGTGCTGCGCTCCCGCTTCCACTTCCGCGAGACCGGCCCGGTCGGCGAGCTGGTGCGGACCTTGGACCGGATCGCCCGGCGCGGCTCGCAGGGCGTGATCCTCAAGGCGCCGGACGTCCCCGAGGTCACCGCCGCCGTCGGCCGGCTCGCCACCGCCGGCATCCCGGTCGTGACGCTGGTGACGGACCTGCCCGCCAGCGCGCGCCTCGCCTACGTCGGCATCGACGACCGGGCGGCGGGCGCGACGGCCGCGTACCTCATGGGGCAGTGGCTGGGGGAGCGGCCGGGCAACATCCTCACGAGCCTCAGCAGCGGCTTCTTCCGCAACGAGGAGGAGCGCGAGATGGGCTTCCGCAGCGCCATGCGCGCCCGGCACCCCGAGCGCACGCTGGTCGAGATCGCCGAGGGGCAGGGCCTGGACGCCACCCAGTACGACCTCGTCCGGGCCGCGCTGGAACGCGACCCGGACATCCGCGCCGTGTACTCGATCGGCGGCGGCAACATCGCCACGCTGCGGGCCTTCGACGACCTCGGCCGGGCGTGCGCGGTGTTCGTCGCGCACGACCTCGACCACGACAACACCCGGCTGCTGCGCGAGCACCGCCTGTCCGCCGTGCTCCACCACGACCTCCGCCAGGACGTGCGCGAGGCCTGCCACACCGTCATGCGCGCCCACGGCGCCCTGCCCCCGGCGGGGCCGACCCTGCCGTCGGCGATCCAGGTGGTGACGCCGTACAACATGCCGCCGCAGGCGGCCGTGTGATCCGGGTACGGGGGCCGGGCGTGGGTCCTGGGGAAGGCGCGCCCGGGCCCCTACGGTCGGGGCCCATGTGGACCTCGCGACCGGACGGCGGACCCGAACGGCTGGTGACCCTGGTCGACGGTGTGTTCGCCATCGCCATCACGCTGCTCGTCCTCGACCTCTCGGTGGCCCGGGACCTCGATACCGCCGCCTACCGCGCGGCCCTGCGCGAGCTCCTGCCCGACCTCGGGGCCTACGCGCTGAGCGTCGCGGTGCTGGGGAGCTACTGGCGCGACCACCGCCGGATCTTCCAGGACGTACGGGAGATCGACGGGCAGGTGATCACCCTCTCGATGGCCGGCCTCGGCGTCGCGGCGCTGGTCCCCTTCCCCACCCGGCTGCTCGCCGAGTACGGGGACCAGCCCGTGTCCGTCGCCGTCTACGCGGGGGCGGTCGCCGCGCTCGGCGCCTCCCACCTGGCGGTGGCCGCCGTCCTGGCCCGACGCCCCTGGCTGCGCCACGACCGGCCCTCAGAGGCCGCCCGCACGCTCTATCTTCTGGATGGTGCCGCCTCCGTGGTGGTCTTCCTCGTCACCGTCCCGCTGGTGTTCGTGACCGGCCCCCGGATCATGTGGGGGTGGCTGGTCCTCGTCCCGCTGCGGGTCTACCTGGGCCGACGGCTCCAGGCCCGGGGCTGACGGCTCAGGGCTCCAGGCCCGGGCGCTGACGGCGGGCGGCGCGTCACGCCGGGCCGCCCACCTCCGCCCAGGTGCCGCTCGCGGCCGACCGCGCCATCGCGTCCAGCGCGGCCGCACTGTGCACCGCGTCTTCCAGGGTCGCCCCGTGCGGGGTGCCCTCGGCGACGGAGCGCAGGAAGCGGTACGCCTCGATGACCTTCAGGTCGTCGTACCCCATGGCGTTCGCCGCGCCCGGCTGGAACGCGGCGAACTCGCCGTGCCCCGGGCCGACGTACACCGTGCTGACGGACTGGTCCTGGTACGTCGTGCCGCGGCTGATCCCCAGCTCGTTCATGCGCCGGAAGTCCCAGAAGACCGCCCCCTTGGTGCCGTGCACCTCGAAGCCGTAGTTGTTCTGCTCGCCGACCGAGACCCGGCAGGCCTCCAGCACCCCGCGCGCCCCGGAGGCGAAGCGCAGCAGGCAGCTGACGTAGTCCTCGTTCTCGACCGGGCCGAGTTCACCGCCCGAGGCGCGGCTGTGGCCCGCCGTCGCACCGGTCGGGCGGGCCCGCTCCGGGAGGAAGATCGCCGTGTCGGCCGTGAGGGACGTGATGTCGCCGAGCAGGAACCGGGCCAGGTCCGCGCCGTGCGAGGCCAGGTCGCCCAGCACCCCGCTGCCCCCGCGCTCCCGCTCGTACCGCCAGGTCAGGGCGCCCTCGGGATGGGCGGCGTAGTCGCTGAACAGCCGGACGCGGACGTGGGTGACCGTGCCGATCTCGCCGGAGGCGATCAGCTCGCGGGCCGCCTCCACGGCCGGCGCGTTGCGGTAGTTGAAGCCGACCGTGCCCTGCACGCCCGCCCCGGCCACCGCGTCCGCCACCGCGCGGGCGTCCTCGGCGGTCAGTCCCACCGGCTTCTCGATCCAGATGTGCTTGCCCGCCTCGGCCATGGCGACGCCGATCTCGCGGTGCAGGAAGTTCGGCGCGGTGATGCTGACCGCCTTCACGCGCGGGTCGGCGGCCACCTCGCGCCAGTCGCGGGTCGTCGAGGCGAAGCCGAACTGCGCGGCGGCCTCCTCCGCCCGGCCCGGCACCTCCTCGGCGACCGTCACCAGCCCCGGAACGAGGGGCAGCCGCGGGAAGTGGTGCCGCACGCGCGCGTACGCCTGGGTGTGCACCCGCCCCATCCAGCCGAAACCGACGACGGCGACGCCGAGCGTGTCCACCATGAGAGCCCCTCTTTGGACCGTTCCAGAACCTGTCCAGGCCACCCTGGGACGTGGTTTCCGCTGGTGTCAACCCTTTGACAAGCCGGAGCCCTCCGTGGAACGGTCCATGCCATGAGACCACCGACCATCCGAGACGTCGCCGAACGGGCCGGCGTCTCCAAGTCGCTGGTCTCGCTGGTGCTGCGCGGCTCCGACCAGGTGCGCCCCGAGAAGCGGGACGCCGTGCTCCGGGCCGCCCGGGAACTCGGCTACCGGCCCAACGCCGCCGCGCGCTCCCTCAGCGAACGGCGCACCCGCACCGTCGGCGTCCTCCTGAACGACCTGCGCAACCCCTGGTTCGTCGACCTCCTCGACGGCCTGAACTCCCTCCTGCGCGAGCGCGGCCTGCACATGCTGCTGGCCGACGCCCGCCTCAACCGCCGCACCGGCCAGGACCCGGCCGACCCGCTGCTGGACCTGCGCGTCGACGGCCTGGTCGTGGTCGGCACCCTGCCCGATCCGGCGGCCCTCGGCGCGGCCGCCGAGCGCATGCCGGTCGTCCTGGCCGGTGCCCGCGAGCCGGTGCCGCCCGGGGTGGACCAGGTCGCGGGCGACGACGAGCGGGGCGCCCGGCTGGTCACCGAGCACCTCATCGGCCTCGGCCACCGCCGCATCGCGCACCTGGCCGGCTTCGGAGCCGTGGGCGAGCTGCGCCGCCGCAGCTTCGAGGCGACGATGCGGGCGCACGGTCTGGCGGACCGGGCCGTCGTCGAGAACGGCGACATGACCGAGGAGGGCGGCTACCGCGCCACGGTCCGCCTCCTGAGCCGGCCCGACCGTCCCACCGCCGTCTTCGCCGCCAACGACATCACCTGCGTCGGCGCCCTGTCGGCGGCGGAGGAACTCGGACTGCGCGTCCCGCACGACGTGTCCGTCGTCGGCTACGACAACACGAGCGTCTCCCGGCTGCGCCACCTGTGGCTCACCACCGTCGACAACGCCGGCCACGAGGTCGGCCGCCGAGCCGCCCGCTTCCTCCTCGACCGCTTCGAACGGCCCGGGGGCGAGGGACGGCTCCACCTGGCCGCGCCGACGCTGGAGATCCGGGGGACGACGACGGCGCCGCCGGCTTGATCCGGTGGCGCGGCAGCGGTGATCTACGCGACCTCGGTGGCCAGTTGGCCACTGTACGGCGGTCGGTGTCCGTCTCAACCCCTATGCCCTGGTCGGGAGTTCCCGCCGACTCGCGTATTGTTTGCGGCATATGCCCGGCAGTTGGGAATTCCGGGGCATACGAGCGCGCGGCGAAGGGGGAGCAACAGGTGGACGAGACGCGGCACCGACCCGTCAGGCGAGCCGGACCGACCGGAGGAGCCGTCCCGGCACTCCTGGCCGTCGTGGCCTGCGCCGGACACGCGACCAAGGCGGAACTGCCCTGGTGGGCCGTCCTCGCCGTCGCCGTCTCGACGGTGGGCCTCGCCGGCTGGACCGGCGCCCGGATCGGCCGCCGGCGAGGACCCGGGGACGAACCCTTCGAGCCGGGCGAGCAGGTCCTCGGCACGTGCGCGCTGCGCGCCTCACACCCCGAACACATGCCGCCCCCAGGTCCGCGAGGCTGATCCCCGCTCCGCACATGCGGTAGGGTTGACCTGCGCGATCACGCGGTTCACCCCGCGGGACGCGGCGGGACGTGGCGCAGCTTGGTAGCGCACTTGACTGGGGGTCAAGGGGTCGCAGGTTCAAATCCTGTCGTCCCGACTGGAGACAGTCGCACATCGGGCTCGGTAGCGAGGCGCCCGGGTCCGTCAGGCCGACGGACCCGGGCGCCTCCTCGTCACCGCACCTTCCTCGCGTACGGCGCGACCGTGATCCGGTCGATCAGAGGCGCGTAGCGGGAGCGGAGCAGCACCCCGGGGAAGGTTTCCGAGGCGTAGGTCGTGCCGTCGAAGTTCGGCAGTTCCTCGGAGCGGAAGCTCAGCGTGTTCTCTCCCTTCCTGAGCTCGACCGGGACGGTCAGCTCCCAGAAGTTGTTCTGGTGGAAGGTGTGCGGGAAGCCGACGCGCCGCGGCTCGCCGCCGTTGACGGTGAGATCGGCGTGCCGGGCCAGCGGGTCCGGGTTGTAGTGGGTGGCCGGGGACTGTTCGGGGTTGGAGTAGCGGATCCGCAGCGCGTACAGGCCCGCCTTGTCCGCGGCGACGGTGAACGTGGCCGTGTTGCCGTTGCCCGGGGCACCGCCGATGCCGGTGATCGCGGTGCCGTCCGTGGCCAGCGACAGCGGGCTGAGCTCGGCCGAACCGGCGAGGGTGGCGTCCCGCGCCTCGTACGTACGCGTCGTGAGGGTGCCCTCGGTCGGCGTGACCGTCAGGCGGTCGACGAGGGTGGTCGGCGAACCCCCGGTCACCGTCACCTTGTTCACGCCGCCGGACAGGGAGACCGCGACGCTGTTCCCGCCCTTGTCCAGGCGCAGCACACTCCGGCCGTTGACGGAGACGCGGGCGTCCGCGCCGCCGAGGGTGTCGATCCTGAGGGTGGCTTCGCGGTCGGCGGGGGAGGAGACCCAGAAGGTGGCGGTCTGGCCCTTCTTGAGCCGGGCCGCGCCCGATCCCGTGGCCGCCCGCTTCGGCAGGTCGTAGACGGGCCGGGCCCCGCCGCCCAGCCAGGCCAGTTCACCCTCGTACACCTGGGTGCTCGAGGACGCCTCGGGGAGGGAGAGCGTGAGGCGGTCGACGATGGCGTCGCCCTTGGTGACGCCCTTGCCGTCGGCGCTCTTCGCGGCGAGCGTCAGGGTGTGCTTGCCCTTGGTGAGCTTCACCTTGGTGTCGGTGTGGTCCCAGACCACCCACTTGTAGCCGAGGGGCAGGTACAGCTCCCGCTCGCTGTCCGCCTTGCCGTCCACGCGCAGGAAGACGTTCGTGGGGCCCTGCTCCTTCACCCTGTCGAAGGTGTTGAGGGAGTTGGCGAAGACGCTCAGGTCGTAGGTGCCGTCCTCGGGCACGTCCACGGTGAAGTCGAGGGTGACGTCCGAACCGGTGCGCAGGCCGCCGACGTCGTAGCCGCCGGAGGTGTAGAACTTCGACACGTCACGCGGCGAGCCCTCCGGGCCGTTCTTCGACCAGCCGGACCCGGTGTGGGCGGCGTCCTCCGCCTCGTAGGAGCCCTGCCAGCGCACGGGCGGTGACTGGGTGCCCTTCGCCTTTCCGGCCGGACTGAGGACGATCTCGTACGCCGAGGACTCCTTGAGCGCCGGCAGCGTGCCGTCGCCGAAGCCGAGGGAGACCGTGCCGTCGCGCGCGACGTCCACGGTCCGTTCGGCCAGCAGCTTCGGGCCGGAGGAATCGCCCACCTGCCCGGTCCACTCGATCTCCCGCACCCAGGCGTGCACGCTCTTCCCGAAGAGCTTCCGCGGAACGCCCGCGAAGGTGATGTGGCCCTTGCCGGTGGAGCCGCCGAAGATCAGCCGTGCCTGCTTCTTCTTCTCGTCGAGGGTGGCGACGCCCTGCATGGTGTAGTTCTCGCCGGGGAACGGAGGGTTCACCGCCACCGTGTGCCCGCTCATCGAGGCGTACGAGTGCAGCAGCCACCATTGGCCGTTGCCGCGGTTCGACTGCACGGCGGAGTCGGAGAGGTTGCCGTCGATGTTCCAGTACGCGATGTCGGCGTCCACCTTGGACTCCTCGATCGCGGACACCCACTGGATCATCTGGCCGGGGACCGATGTGTGGTAGTTGAAGGCGTACTCGTTGATGTTGATGGGGAGTTGGCTGCCCGCACGGTCGGTGCCCTCGAACAGCTCCTTCTCCCACGCCCGGTACTTGGCGACGCTCGCGCGCACCGCCTCGGGGTGGCTCAGTTCGTGCCAGGTGATCACCTGGGGGACGGTGCCGGCGGCCAGGGTGTGTGCGAGGAAGCCCTTCACCTGGTCGTAGAGGACGCTGGTGTTGGGGCCGGCGACGCGCGCGTCGGGCATCTTGCCCTTGATGAGCCTGTAGGCGCTGTCCCAGGCGGCGAAGAAGTCGTCGGGGTCGTTGAGCCAGCTGACCTTGTTGTAGCTCCACTGACCGGTGCCGAACATGTTGCCCTCGGGCTCGTTGAACGGCACGAAGACGATGTTGTCCTGGTACTGCTCCGGCAGCCGCAGGACCTGGTCCACCTGCTTGGCGATCTTCTCCTCGTAGAGCTTGAGCTTCTCCGCGGGGGAGTCGCCCGGCCACTCGTACGGGAACCCGCGGTGGATGTCGGTCATGTAGATGTAGACGTCCCCGTCGGTGGAGTCGGCCAGCGGCTTCACCACCTCCAGCGCGTCGGCACCGGGGTGTTGCGGGCCGTCCTGCGCCTTGGTGGAGACCGTGCGCAGGCCCATGCCCTCGATGAGGTTGTCGCTGGGGACGTCCGGTCCGTACACGCCGTAGAGCGTGCCGGAGGCGCCGCCGTGGAACGCGCCGGTGTCCGCGCCCAGGTCGACGGTGAGCTGCCCCTCGCGGACCACGGTGACCGTCGCCTTGACGTCCCGTCCGGCTGCCGTGCCCGACACGGTGAAGGAACCCGGCCGGGCGTACTGGTCGGACGGTACGGCGTCCCAGGTGATCGGCAGATCGCGGTCGTAGCCGTCGGAGAAGGAGGCGCGGACGGCGGTGGGGAGGGACGGAGCGGTCCCGGTGGTCGTACGGACCTCGAAGGACGTCTTCGAGAGATCCAGGACCGTCGGCACGGCTCCGGCCGTACCGGCCACCTGCTCGGCGCTCAGCGCCGCGTGCCACACCGTGAAGTCGTCGATCGCGCCCTTGAGCAGCGGATCCGGCCAGAACGACTTGCCTATGTAGCCGGCGGCCGTGGCCGAGGCGTCCAGCAGTTCCCGGGCCTTGATGGGTGTCGCGGCGGAGGAGACCGCCACGCCGTCGAGGTAGGTGGTGAGCCGGCCGGCGGCGGTGTCGAGGGTGACGGTGACCGTCCGCCACTCGTTCGCGGGCAGCGCCGCGTAGCCGCGCACCTGGTCCTCCGCGCCCCCTCCGCCGGTGGTCACGGAGGTCTGGAGCAGCCCGTTGCCGTTGTACGGGGTGCTGAAGAGGTACTTGGTGGTGTTGGTGCCCAGGTCGAAGATCCGTTGCCAGGACGACGGGTCGCCGCTCCACTTCACGCGGGCGGACACGGTCAGGTCGGTCGCGTCGCCGACCACCTCGCGGGGCAGGCGGACGTACGCGCCGTCGGAGGTGGGCGCCCCGCCGGGCAGGGCGAGCGCCTTGCCGCCGTTCGGGCCCTCGACGGACCGGGCGGTGGCGCCGTTCACCAGGCTCGCGGTCAGACCGTTGCCGGACGAGTCGGTGATCTTCCCGGTCGCGAGGTCGTCCTCGTCGAAGGTGTAGCGGGCCGTGGGCCGGGGCGTGTCGGCCGCCTGTGCGGGGACGGCCGGCGCGACCAGTACGCCGGCGCCGAGCGCCAGGGCCACGGCGGCCGGGGCCCGGCGCCGGGCGGATCTGTCAGCGGATGGCATGGATCGCGTCCTCAATCCTTGAGTAACGGTCCCGGTCGGCCCGCCTCGGCCGGATGCTCGTGCGCGTGCCGGCACCGGCGAGGAGGCTCCGGGATGACGTGGGGTCGAACCGGATCGATCACGTGGGCCCCTAGGGAAGGGGCTCGTCCAGGTGGCAGTGGCGGCGCTCCGCGCGGCAAGGGGTGTGGAGGAGCGGGCCCCGGTCGCCGGAAGGATCACTTCGTCGAACCGGTTCGCAGGAAGCTAGCACCGGGGGAATCTCCCAGCAATGCCTCTGACGTAAGCGCGGTCCCGGATCATCCGGATTCCGGGGGCTGTACGGGAAGTGTCGTTCGAGGTGTTGACAGGCGTCCGGCTTGTTCCTACCTTCACTTCACCGAACCGGTTCGACGACCGGTGATGGTCATCTCCTCACCCCTGCATCCCCGCGAGTCGGACGCTCTGCCCCCCGGGAGCATCGAACCGGTTCGAGGAAGGAGTTCTCCTTGAACATCGGTGAGATCGCCCGGCGGGCCGGTGTCTCGCGGAGCACCGTGTCCTACGCGCTGAGCGGCAAGCGCCCGGTGTCGGACGAGACCCGCGCGAAGATCCAGCGGGTCATCGACGAACTGGGCTACCGGCCCAACGCGAGCGCCCGCGCCCTCGCCAACGGCCGCACCAGCACGATCGGCCTGGTCTTCCCGCCGGCCGGCAACCACTACACCGGCATGCAGCTCGATTTCATCGGCAGTGTGGTGGAGGCCGCCGCGGCGTACGACTACGACGTGCTGCTGTCGCCGAGCGGAGTGGACAGCGACCGCTCGTTCCAGCGGCTGCTGGGGGAGCGGCGGGTGGACGGCGCCATCCTGATGGAGATCAGGCTGGACGACGACCGGGTCGATCACCTGGCCGCGCTGGACTTCCCGTCCGTCGCCATCGGCCGCACCGCACACCCGGAGAACGGCTGGTGGGTGGGCCTGGACCACACCGCGCTGGTGGAGGCGTGCGTGCACCACCTGGCGGACCTCGGCCACCGCAGGGTCGCCTTCGTCAACCGGCCGGAGCAACTCCTGCGGGCGGGGTACGAGTCCGCGCACCGGGGTCTCGACGGCTTCACCAAGGCCGCGGCCGAGCGCGGGCTGACGGTGCGGACGTACTGCTGCGGGGACGACGCCGCCTCGGGCCAGGCCTGCCTGGAGCGGATCCTGTACGACGACCCGGCCACCACGGCCCTGGTCACGCTGAACGAGGCCGCCGTGGGCGGCCTGTACCGGGGGCTCGCGCAGGCGGGCCGCCATGTGCCGCGCGACTTCTCCGTCACCGGCGTCGTGGCCGGCCGCTGGGCGGAGACGGTGACCCCGCAGCTCACCGCGGCGGACGTACCGGCGGAGGACATGGGACGCCGCGCCGTCGACCTCCTCGTCGAGCGGCTCGACCACCCCGACGCGGCGCCCCGGCACCACCTGCTCGCGCCGCCGATCTCCCTGCGGGCCAGCACCGGACCCGTACTCGGCACCTGCTGAAGCCCAGCCCTCCGCCCCACTTCCCACCACGACACACGGAAACGTTCCCGGCCCCGGCTCCACGGGCGTCGGGTGACCAGCGCACCCGAATCCCTCACCGCCGCCGTCCGGCGTGCCCGGCTTCCCCCCGTCATCCCTCCCACGGCACACCGCTGCCAAAAACGAAGGACCCACCATGCACAGCACCTCCAGACAACGCCGTCTGACCGCCGTGGCGCTGACCGCCCTGGCCGTGGCGGCCGGCGCCACCGCCTGCTCCTCGGGCTCGGGCAGCGCCACGGCCAAGGACTCCGACGGCGGCACGTACACCATCTGGGACCCCTACCCGCAGTTCGCCAAGGGCTCGGCGTGGGTGAAGCTGCTGGACGACTGCGGCACCGAGGCCGGCGTGAAGATCAAGCGGACCGGCTTCGACACCAGCGACCTGGCCAACAAGACACTGCTGGCGGCGCAGCAGGACAACTCCCCGGACGTCCTCATCGTCGACAACCCGGTGGTGTCGACCCTGGCCGACGCGGGCGTGCTCACCACGACCGACGACAACAAGCTCGACACCACCAAGGCGGACCCCAACCTCCTCGCGGCCGGCCAGTCGGGCGGCAAGACCTACGGCACGCCGATCGGGGCCAACACCCTCGCCCTCTACTACAACAAGGACGTGCTGAAGAAGGCCGGGGTGGACATCGCCTCGGTCAAGGACTGGAAATCGCTGACGGCGGCCCTGGCGAAGGTCAAGGAGGCGGGCAAGAAGGGCATCACCTTCTCCGCCATCGGCACGGAGGAGGGCAGCTTCCAGTTCCTGCCGTGGTTCTGGGGCTCGGGCGCGCAGCTCACCCGGCTCGACTCCGCGCAGGGCGTCTCCGCGCTGTCCCTGTGGAAGGGCTGGCTCGACAAGGGCTACGCCCCCAACTCGGTCATCAACAACACCCAGACCACCAGCTGGCAGGAGTTCGCGAGCGGCGACTACGCCTTCGCAGAGAACGGCACCTGGCAGCTCGCGAACGCCGAGAAGGCCGGCTTCGACTACGGCGTCCTGCCCATCCCCGCCTCCGGCGGAGGCAACGCCGCGGCCCCGACCGGCGGCGAGTTCGTCACCATCCCGGTCCAGGGCGACACCGGCCGCTACACCACCTCCCAGAAGCTGGTGTCCTGCCTGACCAGCACCGAGAACCTGTACGACACCGACACCACCCTCTCCTACGTGGCCCCCACCAGCGAGGTCCAGGACAAGCAGGTGGCCGCGAAGCCCGAGCTGAAGCCCTGGGTCGACGCGGTCAAGGCGGCCAAGGGACGCACCAGCGACGACCTCGGCACCAAGTACCCCAAGATCTCCGAGCAGATGTGGAAGGCCGTCCAGTCCGCCCTCAGCGGAGCCGAGTCGCCGAAGGCCGCACTGGCCAAGGCGCAGTCGGCCGTCAAGTAACCAAGGTCGCGCGGTCGCAGATGAACGACACGAAACAGTGCTCGGACCGCCGGTCCGCGCAGGACCGGAGCGGGGCGGCCACCGCCGGCCCGCCCCCGGCCCCGACGCGAGAACGGCGCCGTCCGGCCTCCCGGCAATGGGCCGCCTGGGCCTTCCTGGCACCGGTGACCCTCTACCTCGTCCTCTTCTACGCCTACCCCCTCTACCGCAACATCGACCTCAGCCTCCGCAACTACACGGTCCGCTCCTTCGTCCAGGGCGACGCCCCCTTCACCGGCCTGCGGAACTACCTGACCGTCTTCGACGACCCGACCTTCGCCCCGGCCCTGCTCCACACCGTGGTGTTCACCGCCGTCTGCCTGGTCTTCCAGTACGCCATCGGCCTGGCCCTCGCGGTCTTCTTCAACCAGCACTTCCGGCTCTCGGCCACCCTGCGGGCCCTGTTCCTGGTGCCCTGGCTGCTGCCGCTGATCGTGTCGGCCTCCACCTGGTCGTGGATGCTCAACAGCGACTCCGGCATCGTCAACGCCGCCCTGCACGCCGTCGGCATCGGCCCGGTGAACTGGCTGACCTCGCCGTCCTGGTCGCTGACCTCCGTGATCATCGCCAACATCTGGATCGGCGTCCCCTTCAACCTGGTCGTGCTCTACAGCGGCCTGCAGTCCATCCCCGCGAACCTGTACGAGGCCGCGGCCCTCGACGGGGCCAACGCCTGGCAGCGCTTCCGGCGCATCACCTTTCCCCTGCTGCGCCCGGTCTCCGCGATCACCCTGCTGCTGGGCCTGGTCTACACGCTCAAGGTCTTCGACATCATCTGGATCATGACCAAGGGCGGCCCGGCGGACTCGTCCACCACCTTCGCCACCTGGTCCTACCAGCTCGGCTTCGGCAACCTCCTGCCGGCCTTCGGTCCCGGCGCGGCCGTCGGCAACCTGCTCGTGGTCGCCGCCCTGGTGTTCGGCCTGATCTACCTCCGGGTGCAGAGAAAGCAGGCGCTGTCATGAGCCGAAGCCGCGGCCGTACGTGGGGAAGGACCACGATCGGCGTCCTGCTGACCGCCGTCATGCTCTTCCCGGTCTACTGGATGCTGAACGTCTCCCTCACCCGCGACCAGGACATGCGCAAGAGCCCACCCGAGCTCTTCCCCGCTCATGGCACCCTGGCCGGCTACCGCACCGTCCTCGACGAGCAACTGCCCTACCTCGGCACCAGCCTCGTGGTCGCCCTCGGCACCGTCGTCCTCACCGTGGCCCTGGCCGCCCCCGCCGGCTACGCCCTGGCCAAGCTGCGCCCACGCGGCGGCGGCCTGTTGAGCTTCGTCCTGCTGGCCGCCCAGATGATCCCCGGCATCATCATGGCGATGGGCTTCTACGCCGTCTACCTCCAGCTCGGCCTGCTCCAGTCCGTCCCCGGCCTCATCGTCGCGGACTCCACCCTGGCCGTCCCGTTCGCGGTGCTGATCTTCACCGCCTTCATGTCGGGCATCCCCGGCGAGCTGCTCCAGGCCGCGCAGATGGACGGCGCGAGGGCCCTGCGCACCTTCTGGTCGATCGTCCTGCCGATGAGCCGCAACGCCGTCGTCACGGTGTCCCTGTTCGCCTTCCTGTGGTCCTGGTCCGACTTCGTCTTCGCCAACACCCTGGTCAACGGCGGCACCCACGAGCCGATCACCCTCGGCATCTACCACTACATCGGCAACAACAACCAGGAGTGGAACGCCATCATGGCCACCGCCGTCGTGGCGTCCCTGCCCGCCGCGGTCATCCTCGTCCTCGCCCAGCGCTACGTCGCCGCCGGTGTGACCACCGGTGCCGTCAAGGACTGAGCCCCCCAACCCACCACGACGACCGGCGCGCTGCCACGCCGGCCGGCGCCCCCTGCTCCAGAAACGAGTCACGCCACATGACCGCCGCCTCGCCGTCCGGCCCGGCCTTCTCCGTCCACGACATCCCGTTCAGCGCCTACGGCTCCTGGTTCGACATCTCGCCCGTGGTGGCGGAGAAGACGTACGCCGACGACCTCCACCTCGTGTCGCACCAGAACGGCATGCACGGCGTCCTGCGCCTGGTCCCCCTGGTCCCGGCGAGAGGCGAGCGGGCCGAGACCCGCGTCGAGGCGACCCCGGGCCTGCTCCGCTGGGCCGCCGGAAGGGGACGCGTCGAGCTCGCCTACGAGTCGCCGGACACCGTACGCCTGCGGGGCAGCGGCCTGGACTTCGGCGTCTTCGCCGCCGCGCGGACCCTCACCCCGTTCAGCGGCACGTACTTCTTCCACGACCCGGCGGCGCACGCGCACGTGTTCACCTCGTACGAGACCGGCCGCCGTTACCGCGTCACCGTGCTGTCCGGCAGCCTCGCCGACACGGCCGGCGACCAGGCCCTGGGCGGCAGCGACCGCGGTGTGACCGTGACCGCGCGGGAGGACGGCGTCTGGGAACTCGCGATCGAGGAACTCGGCACCGCCCGCCCGCCCTACGTGCCCACGGCGGCCTTCGACGACATCGTGGCGGCGGCCCGGGAGGCCTTCGCGGACTTCGTGGACGCCGTGGCACCCTGGCGTTCGCCCGCCACCCCGGCCGCCGAACTCGCCGCCTACGTCGTCTGGTCGGCGACCGTGGCGGCGAAGGGCCTGGTCACCCGGCCCGGCGTGCTGATGTCCAAGCACTGGATGGACAAGGTCTGGAGCTGGGACCACTGCTTCAACGCCCTTGCCCTGGCCCCCGGAGCGCCCGCGCTCGCCTGGGACCAGTTCCTGCTGCCGTTCGACCACCAGGACGACAGCGGCGCCCTGCCGGACTCGGTCACCCACTCCGAGGTCCTGCACAACTTCGTCAAACCGCCCATCCACGGCTGGGCCCTCGGCCGGCTGCGCCGCAGCCTGCCGGCACCCCTCGACCCGGCCGAACTGACCGAGGTGTACGAGCGGCTGGAGCGCTGGACCGGCTTCTGGCTCACCGCCCGGCGCGCTCCCGGCGCCGGACTGCCCTACTACCAGCACGGCAACGACAGCGGCTGGGACAACGCCACCACCTTCGACCCCGGGCGCGTCGTCGTCACCGCCGACCTGGCCGCCTTCCTCGTCCTTCAGCTCCATGAACTCGCCGCGCTCGCAGCGGAGTTGGACAGGCCGGACGAGGCCGACCGGTGGACGGCGGTCGCCGGGGAGATCCGGACGGCGCTGCTCGACCAGCTCTGGTCCGGGGACAGGTTCGTCGCCCGCTCGGCCGGCACCGGGGAGAGCTGGAGCAGCGCCAGCCTCCTCGACCTGATGCCCATCGCGCTGGGCGAGCACCTGCCCGCCGAGATCGGCAGCACGCTCGCCGACCACATCAAGGCCCACCTGACGCCGTACGGCCTGGCCACCGAACGGCCCGACTCCCCGCACTACCTCGCCGACGGCTACTGGCGCGGCCCCATCTGGGCCCCCGCCACGGTCCTCATCGAGGACGGCCTGCGCCGCGCCGGCCACCAGCGGCTCGCCGACGACATCAGCGCCCGCTTCCGCACCCTGTGCGAAACCCACGGCTTCGCCGAGAACTTCGACGCCCTCACCGGCACCGGCCTGCGCGACCGCGCCTACACCTGGACCGCGAGCAGCTACCTCCTCCTCGCCCGTGACCACCACCTGCGCGAAGACGTGAGGTTCACCGCCCCCGCGCCGGACAGGCCCTGGGAGCGGTAGGTGGTGCTGCCGCTGTCGATGAGGGTGGGTTCTCGCTCGTGAGGTCAGGCGCCGGGATCGTCGAGCCCGGTCTTCGTGGTCCTGGACGACGCCGACGTCGAGGCCCGCCTCCTGACCGGCGGCAAGCCCCTGCCGGGTGACGCCGTACGGCTCGCGAACGCCACGCCGTACGGGCTCGGCCTGAGCGTCTGGACGGCCGACCCCGGCCGGGGCGTCGCCCTCGCCCGCCGCATCACCAGCGGAGCGGCCTTCGTCAACGCGATCGTCGCCTCCGACCCCCGCCTGCCCTTCGGCGGCACCAAGCGCAGCGGCCACGGCCGCGAACCGGCCGCCGTCGGCATCCGCGAGTTCACCAACACCCGCACCTACTGGGTCGCCGCCTGACGGTCTCGCCGGCCGGCCCCCGCAGCGTGGTCGAGGACGTCACCCACCCCCATGGGCGACGTCCCCGACCGCTCCCCCGGTGCCGGACTGTGGCTCAGGTGTCCGCGTAGCGCGTGCGTGCCGTCACCAGCACATCACCGCCGTCTCGCCGGAACCCCAGGCGGAGTACAGGCGTACGCGGACGACGTAGCGGCGGCCCTTGACGAGCCGCACGCCGATCGTGGCGTTGTGCGGAGTTCCCCCGTCGTCCTGGCCGGCGAGGTAGCGGGGCTCCCCGTCCCGCTCCTCGAAGACCACGACGACGGCGTCGCCGTCGCCGAAGGTGCCCAGCGTGTACGTGCGGGTCTCCGGCGGATCGACGACGAAGTCGGCCTGCTCACCCGGGCCGAGCCCGAGCGGCACCGAGCGGAACGGCACCAGCGCGGGCGGCGCCGGGTCCGCCGGCGGATACCAGCGCAGCGCGAACTCCTTGTCGGCGGCGGACAGGGTGCCGGGCGGGTGCAGACCCGCACGGTACCGCTCCGGCTCCAGGACCAGCCCCGACGAGAACGGGAACTCCATGATCGACTGCGGGTCCCAGACGGAGCCGTTCACCTCGTCCGGGTCGAGCTTGCGCAGGATGTTGTAGTGCGTCCGCTCCCGGCTCCAGTGGTTCGGCGGGCCCGCCAGCTCGGCGTACACGGCCTCGTCGTCCCAGTGGATGCCGGCGAACGGGCTCTGGTGCTCGTGCACCATGCCGAGCGCGTGCCCGATCTCGTGCAGGGCCGTCGCGCGCTCCCCGGGCGCGGTCAGGTCCCAGCCGAAGTTCATGGTGCGTTCGTGCAGGCCCGCCCGCAGCGCCTCCCGGCCCACCGCCGACCAGGAGCCGTCGCCGGGCTGGAACCCGATGCGCAGTTCGGCCTCCGAACGGTCGTCGACCTCGACGAAGGCGATGCCGATGCCGAGGTCCTGCCACTCGCGGAAGCACCCGCGCACGACGTCCCGCTGCTCCTCGCTGCCGGCCCAGGACACCCGCCGCGTCATCCCCGTCCCCGGCACGGGGATGACGGACGCGTCGCTGTCACCGTCGAAGAACCAGTAGTGCAGGACGGTGCCGTTGACCCACGTCCGCCGCCCGCTCGCGAGCGCGCTCAGCCGCTCGGCCGCCAGCCCCGGTGCGAAGGCGGGCGCCGGCGCCTGTGCCAGCGAGCAGTAGCGTGCGGTCATGGACCACAGCCTGCCGTGCGGCCCGTCCCGGCGCCTGAGTCGGGGGCTACTCAAGTCGCCCTGTATCAGAACTGAGCAGCCGCGCTCATGTCTGTGTGACGACTTACGAACGGGACGCGACGACGCTGGAGCTGCCCTGGCCGTTCGCCGGGCGGGAGGACGAACTGGAGCTGGTCCGCCGGTCCCTGGCCGGCCCGCACCGCGGCGTCGTGGTGACGGGCCCGGCGGGCTGCGGCAAGACCCGCCTCGTCACGGAGGCGATCCGCGGCACCGGCTGCGCCCGGGCGGCGGGCACGCCCGAGAGCCGCGGCCTGCCCTTCGCGGCGTTCGCGCATCTGCTGCCCGAGTCGGTCACCCTGCACCGCGCGGTCCGGCTGCTGTCCGGTGCCCGCACGCTGCTGGTCGACGACGCGCACCTGCTCGACGACGCCTCCGCCGCCCTGGTCCACCAGCTCGCCGTGCACGGCCGCACCCGTCTGCTCGTGGTCGCGACGGACGGCGCCCCGGCGCCCGGCGCGATCTCCCGGCTGTGGACCGGCGAACTCCTGCCGCGCCTCGCCCTGGAGCCGCTGCCCGACGAGGAGACCGCACAGCTCCTCACGGCCGGCGCCGGGCCTCTCGATGCGCTCACCGCCCACCGGCTGCTGCGCCTGAGCCGGGGCGACCTGCGGCTGCTGCGCGACTTGCTGGACGCGGTGCGCGGACTGCTGACCCCCGTCCCGGACACGGAGGAGCGGGCCTGGCGGGGCCCGGTGCCGCTGACCCCGCCCGTGCGCGAGCGCACCGCCCACGTCCTCGGCCGCACCTGCCCGCTCGAACGCGAGACCCTCGACCGCCTCGCCTTCGCCGAGCCGCTGCCCTCGGATGTGGACGACCTGGACCTCGGGGCCCTCGAAGCCCTGGAGTCCGACGGCCTGGTCGAGGTCGACGACGTGGGCGGCGTCCGCCTCGCCCATCCCCTGTACGGCCCGGTGCTCAGGGCCGGTGCGGGCCGGTTGCGGGCGCGGCGGCTGGCCCGGACGCCGGACGCGTACGCCCGCGCCCTCGACGCCGAGGCGGCCGCGCTGTCCCGCCGGATCGACCAGGACGACGTCCGGGCGACGCCCACACCGGTGGGGGAGTGGCTGGTCGCCGAGGGCGGGCCGCTGCCGGGCGGGTACGCGGCCGTACGTGCCCGGTTCGCCCGGCTGCGGGGGGAGGTGCGGGAAGCGGCCGCCTGGGCGAGGGAGGGGCTGCGGGGCGCCCCCGAGGACGCGTCGTGCCGGGAGGAACTCGCCCGCGCCTCAGCGACCGTGGACAGCCGGGACGACCTCGACCTGGAGGCCCTCACCGACCCCTACGACGCCGTCCGCCTCGGCGCCCCCGAGAAGGTCATCGACCGGCTGAGCGGCGTGTTCGCCCGGCACGCCGACGCGCTCACCCGGGCCGACGGCCCCGCCCTGGACGAGGTGGCCGGGGAACTGGAGCGACGGGGCTTCACGCTGTTCGCCGCCGAGGCACACGCCCAGGCCGTGGGCGCCCATCGCGATCCGCGCGCCGCCCGGTACGCCCGGACCCGGGCCGTCGCCCTGGCCCGGCGCTGCCAGGGCGCCCGCACACCCGCGCTGTCCGGGCTGGTCCTCGGCGAACTCACCGCCCGTCAGCGGCAGATCGTCACCCTCGCGGCTGCGGGCCTGAGCAACCGGCAGATCGCCGAACGCCTCACCCTGTCGATCCGCACCGTCGGCAACCACCTGTACAGCGCCTACGCCCGGCTCGGCGCGAACGACCGCGGCGCCCTGCCATGGCTCCTGACGGAACCGCCCCAGGCCCAGCCGGCCTGAGCCGCGACGAACCACGGACCTCGGCGACGTCCCGGGCCGGCGGCCTCGGCTGTCCCGAACCGCCCACCTCGGCCGCGTCCGGAACCGCCCACCCCGGCCGCGCCCCGGACCACCGGCCTCGGCCGCGCCCGGACCGCCGGCCTCGGCCGCGCCCGGACCGCCGGCTTCGGCCGCGCCCCGGACCGGCGGCCTGACCCGCACAGGGGACGGGCCAGGCCGCCGCACAATCCGCCGAGGCTCGGGCCAGGAAACCCCGAGACCGAAGATGCCCCCGCCGGGTGGCCCCGGAGACCCGACGAGGCCCCGGCCGGGTGCCCCGTCCCACCCGCTGAGGCCCCGGCCGTGCATCCCCGAAACCCCGCCACGCTCGGTCAAGCCGCCCCGAACGCCGAGAACGCCCAGCCCGTGGCCTGGTGCAGTGCGTCGCCCGGCAGGGCGGCCCGGGCGTCGCGCAGAGCCTCCGCGAGGGACAGCCCGGCGCCCAGGCCCTTGTGCAGGGCCAGCATCAACGGCACCACCGCCGCGTCGTTGACGGGTGCGCTGCACGCCACCACCCCGGCCGTGCCCAGCGGCAGCAACGCCGTGACCAGGCCGAGCAGTTCGTCGGCGCCGACGGACGCGAAGCGGGCGGTGTCGCAGCAGGACAGGATGATCCGGTACGGGCTGCGGGCGAGGCGCTCGAAGTCGTGCACGACGATCGGCCCGTCCGCCATCCGCAGCGAGGAGAACAGCGGACTGTCCGCGCGGAACGTACCGTGCGCGGCGATGTGCGCCAGCGCGGCCCCGTCGAGTTCCTCCAGCACCCGCGGCACGCGCGCCCCGCCCTCCTCCAGAACGGTCGCGCACGGGTACCGTCCGGCCAGCTCGGGCACTTCCGCACCGCCGCTCGCCAGGCCCGGGCCGCGCACCAGCACATGGCAGCCGTCCGGCGGCGGCGCGGTCTCCCGGGCCCGCAGCCAACTGCCCGCCGACGGCGACACACTGAGCACCCGCTCCCGCAGCGACGGCAGCAGCGCCCACGGCACCCGGTGCAGCCGCCCCGGCGGCACGATCACCACCGGGCCGCCGCCCAGCTGCGCCGCCGCCGGCCCCAGCAGCAGCTCCTCCAGCCGCCGCCCCGCCGCCTCCACCACCGGCAGCCGCGCCTCGGCCCCGGGATGGGCCAGCCGCCGCAACCCGGCCTGGACGTGCTCGGCCTCGGTCTCCGCCTCGGCGAGCAGCCCGGCCTCGAACCGTCGCACCCGCCCCCGCCCGCACAGCAGCACCTGCACCCGCCCGTCGAGCACGGCGAGTTCCACCAGCAGCACCTCGTCGCCCAGCCGCTCCAGCAGCCGCCCGACGTCGAACCGGTCGCCGCCCCCGGGCGCCTTTCCCCGCATGTGCAGGGTCCGGGAGCGGATCCCCCGCTCCAGCCGCCGCTGTTCCCGCTCCAGCGCCGGAACCGGCCGGCCCTCCCTCCGGGCGGCCTCCGCACGCGAGGCGATCTCCCGGAAGGCGGTCAGGCCGCTGAGCAGCTCCGGGTCGGCCGGCGGCCGGGTCGGCGGCGTGGACAGCACGGTGGCCCGCCAGCGCTCGCTCCACACCAGCAGCCGCCGCGGCCCGCCCGAGACCAGACTGGCCCGCTGCGCCAACGCCGCCAGTTCCGCGCCCTGTTCGGTGGCGCGGGCACGCAGCTCCGAGGCGCCCAGTGTCATCCGGTGGTCGTCGAGCACGTCCAGACCGCGCCGGCAGGCCTCCAGAACACCCCGGTTCGACCCGGCCGCCCACGCCCGCAGCGCCTGCGCCGACCAGCCCGTCAGCCGCGCCAGCGGCGGGCCGCTGTGCCGGCTGCGCGCGGCGACGGCCAGATGCCGCTCCGCGTCCGCCGTCCAGCCCAGGTCCAGCGCGATCCGGCCCGCCAGCAGCGACGCCTCCGGCGCGGCCGGCGCTCCGAAGGACGCCAGCTTCCCGGCCACCGCGGCGGCGTCCGCGACCAGCCGCCCCGAGCGGCGCCCGGCCGCGTGCCGCGCCTCGATCAGCACCAGCCGGGCATGCGCCTCCCACCACGTGCGCCGCTGCCCCGCGAACAGCCGTACCGCGAGGGCGGCACGGGCGATCGCCGTGTGCGGGTCCCCGGCCGGCCGGGCGGCCCGCGCGGCGGCCAGCAGCAACTCGGCCTTGCGGGTGGACTGCCCGCCGATCCCGTCCAGCTTCCTGATCGCCGCGTCCGCCTCGGCCAGCGCCTCGGGCGCCAGCCCGGCCGCCATCAGCACCTCGCAGCGCCGGATGTTCAGCATGAACGTCGGCGTGCCCAGCCGGGCGTACCGCTCCTCGGCCTCGTCCAGCAGCCGCAGCGCCGCGGGCACGTCCCCGGACCGGAACGCGGCCAGCCCCCGGCTCTCCACCGCGTCCGCCTTGTCGTGCTCCTGGCCGGTGGTGTCCCACAGCGCCTCGGCCGCGGTGAAGTCCGCCTCCGCCCGCTCCACCGCACCCAGCGCCAGGTGCACGGTGGCCCGCAGGGTCAGCGCCCGCGCCGTCCAGATCACGTCGTCCGCCTGCCGCAGCACCGGCACCGCGCGCCGCACGTCCTCCAGCGCCTCGCGATGACGCCCGAGCACCCACCACACGTACGCCCGCCGGTACAGCACCCGCGCCCGCGTGTGCCCGGCGCCCCGCGCGACCCCCCGCTCGAACGCCGCCAGCCCCTCCCGGGTGCGGCCCGCGTGCACCAGCGCCACCCCCAGCGTGGCCAGTACGTCCGCCTCCCGGTCAGCCGAGTCCGCGCGCGCCGCGCACTGGCGGGCCCGCCGCAGATGGCTCAGCGCGAGCCGCAGATCGCCGAAGTCCCGCTGCCAGATGCCGATCACCTGATGCGCGACGGAGGCGTCCAGCGGGGAGGGACCGGCGTCGAGCAGCGCCCGGGCCCTCGCGAGAGCCTCGCCCGGGTCGGCGAACACCATCGGCAGCAGTGATTCCGTAACCGGCTCGCTTCCCGCTGTCACTCCTCGGATGGTAGTGGCCACCGAACCGCACCACACAGGGGTGGCGCTGTATCAAAAGACCGCAGCGTGACTCTTGTCGGAGAGACTCGACGACCGCTCCGCGGCACCGGCCGACGCCGTCGCCCCACCGGGAGGACCCGCCATGGCACCTCAGCGATTCCACGAGCAGTTCGACCAGATCCAGCGCTCGATGCCCGACGTGCCCCTCGCGATGGGCCCGGACGACTCGGCCGAGTTCATGTACGAGAAGGGCGTCGTCCTCGTCCGCGACGGCGAGGAGGCCCGCATCGTGGAGGACACGGTACGGGCGCACTTCACGGCGGCACCCGACCTCGACCAGGAGCAGGTCCGCCGGGCCGGCCCGAGCACCAACCGCACCGGGATCACCCGGATCCGGGTCGGCGACCCCGGCGAGGGCGGCCGCGACGCCGACCGCGCCGTCGCGCACGCCCTGCGCTCCGTACGGGAGCAGGAGGCCCGGGCGGGACACCGGATGGTCGCCCGCAACCACGTGGTGCACATCGCGGTCAACGCCTGCCCCGGCGACGAACCCGTCCCCGCCCCGCTCGGCGAGCCGCCCAACCCGGCCGCCGCCGACACGCCCCACGACCCCGGCACCGCCGTCGGCGTCCTCGTCGTCGACACCGGCCTCACACACGACTACCGCTCCTGCGGCCTGCTGGCCCACACCGAGGGCGACGCGCAGGTCCAGGAGTGCGACGAGGAGGGCATCCTCCAGCAGTACGTCGGGCACGGCACGTTCATCGCCGGGCTCGTCGCCGCCGTCGCGCCCAACACCGACATCACCGTCCGTGGCACCCTGAACGACGCGGGCGCCGTCCTGGAGTCCGAGTTCGGCGAGAAGCTCTTCGAGGCCGTCGACGCCGGCGGCTGGCCCGACGTCCTCAGCCTCTCCGCCGGCACCTCCAACGGCCGCGCCGACGGACTGCTCGGCGTCGAGAACTTCATGCGGGAACTGCGCGAGCGGCGCACCCTGCTCGTCGCCGCCGCCGGCAACAACGGCAGCGCCACGCCCTTCTGGCCCGCCGCCTACGCCGACCTGCCCGGCTGGGAGGACTCCGTGCTCTCCGTCGGCGCCCTGCGCAGCGACGGCGAGTTCGGCGCCTGCTTCACCAACCACGGCCCCTGGGTGAAGGTCTACGCCCCCGGCGAGCGCCTCACCGGCGCCCTCACCGGCTTCGACACACCCGTCCCGTACGTGTACCAGCACTCCACGTACGACGCCTGCCGCTACGGCTTCTCCTACGGCTGCACCTGCCGCCACCCCCGCCACACCGGTGTGCTGAGCGACGAGAACGCCTCCGCCAAGCCGGACCAGGTGATGTTCGAGGGCTACGCGCAGTGGAGCGGCACCTCCTTCGCCACCCCCGTGACCGCGGGCATGGTCGCCGCCCACATGACGGCGCACAAGGAGACCGACCCGCGCGCGGCCCGGCGTCACCTGCTCGCGGCGCACGCGGACTTCGCCGAAGTGCGCGGGGCGCACGTCCCCGCGCTGCGTCCTCCCACGTGGCGCCCGGTCCCGGTCATGCGCCTCACCCCGGGCCTGTGACGGCCGAAGCCGCCCCCTCCACGGCGTACGATGACGTGCCGTACTCGAGGGGTGGGGCTGCCGTGGACCGTACTGATGCCGGCTCGCTCGTCCAGGCCGCGGCCGACGGCGACGCGGCGGCCTGGAAGGCGCTCGTGGAAGGGCTGAGCCCCCTGGTGTGGTCCGTGGTGCGGGCCCACCGGCTCTCCGACGCCGACGCGCACGAGGTGTACCAGACCGCCTGGTTCCGCTTCGCCCAGTACCTCGGGCGGATCCGGGAACCCGACAAGGCGGGCGCGTGGCTGGCGAGCACCGCGCGCCACGAATGCCTGAAGGTGATCCGCAGCTCCAGGCGGCTGACCCTGACGGACGATCCGCGGCTCCTGGACCGGGTCAGCGAGGACGGTACGCCGGAGCAGTCGCTGCTCGACTCCGAGGAGGCGGCCGCCCAGAGCGAACGCGTACGGCGGCTGTGGCAGGAGTTCGAGGAACTGGGCGAGCGGTGCAGGCAGTTGCTGCGCGTTCTCATGACCACGCCACCGCCCAGCTACCAGGACGTGTCCGCCGCGCTCGGGATCGCGGTGGGCAGCATCGGGCCGCTGCGCCAGCGCTGTCTGCGGCGCCTGCGGGCCCGGCTCGAGGCACGGGGGGCGATGTGAACGGCATGCACGACATGGACGACGTGAACGACAGGGACGACGACGAGGTCTTCGGCGAAGAGGAGCGGGGCGACGACGAGTTCGACGCCGGGCTGCTGGAGGAGGAGCTCCGGCAGGCCGCCGCGGTCCTGGACCCCGTGCCGCCGGAGCTGCAGCAGATCGCCGTGGACGCGTACGCGCTGCACGACCTCGACGCCCGCGTCGCCGAGCTGACCTTCGACTCGCTGGTCGACTCCCTCCCGGTCCGGGGCGCCACCGACACGCCCCGGATGCTGACGTTCCGGGCGGGCGAGGTGACCGTCGACGTCGAGGTGACGGAGGACGGGCTGATGGGGCAGGTGCTGCCGCCGCAGCCGGCCCGCATCGAGGTCCTGTGCGGACCCCGGCCCGGCTCCGCCCTGACCGCCGACGACCTGGGCCGCTTCACCGCCGACGTGCCGCCCTCCGGCCCGTTCGCCCTGCGGTTGCGCACGGGCGGGGACGTGGTGGTGACGGAGTGGCTGCGGGCCTAGCCTCCCCGTCACGGCCGCCTCACCAGGTGCAGGGCAGGGTCCGCGGCCCCCGGATCATCGTCCGGCGGCGCCACGCGACCTGGTCGGCGGGGACCGCGAGGCGCAGGCCGGGCAGCCGGTCCAGCAGGGTGGTGAGCAGCAGCTCGGTCTGGAGGCGGGCGAGGACCGCGCCGGTGCAGTAGTGCGGTCCGTTGCCGAAGGCCAGATGGGGGTTGGGGGCGCGGCCGGGGTCGATCCGGTCCGGCTCGGGGAAGACGTCCGGGTCGCGGTTGGCGGCCAGGTAGGAGACGTACACCGGGTCGCCCGCGCGGATGCGGTGTCCCCGCAGGTCGACGTCCTCCAGGGCGATCCGCGCCAGGCCGACGGAGCTGCGGTGCGGGACGTGGCGCAGCAGTTCGTCCAGCAGGGTGTCCCGCGCCTCGGGCCGCTCCTGCCACCACTGCCGCAACTCCGGCCGGGTGAGCAGCAGATAGAGCGTCTGCCCGCAGTTGTGGGTGACGGCCTCGCCGCCGATCTGGAGCGGACCGGCGAGGCCGACCGCCTCCGTCTCGCTGATCTCGCCCCCGGCCACGGCGGCGCCGAGCAGGGAGTACACGTCCTCGCCGGTGCCGTGCGCGCGGGAGCGGATCGTCTCGGTGATCCATCCGTACAGGCTGTTCTTGGCCCGCTCGGCGGCCTCGGCGCCGCCCGAGGTGGAGATGATCTGCCGGGTCCAGGCGTGCACCCGGTCCTGGTCGGCGCCGGGCACGCCCATGACCTCGCTGACCAGGGCGATCGGGAACGGTTCGAGCACCCGCTCGATCAGATCGGCCGGCGGCCCGTCCCGCAGGACCGCGTCCACCAGCTCGTCGAGCATCTCCTGCGCGCGGGGCCGCAGCCGCTTCGTCGCGCTGACGGTGAAGGCCCCGGCGACGGCCTTGCGGAGCCGGTTGTGGTCGGGCTGGTCGGCGAAGGCCAGCGAACCGGGCCGCGGCTTGAAGTGCGGTGCCATCCGCGTCACTTGACGGCTCGTCACCTCGGCGCGGCTGAACCGCGGGTCGTTGGTGATCAGCTTGACGTCGTCGTGGCGGGTGGCCAGCCACGCCCACCCCTCGCCGTACGGCAGGCGGATCCGGGTCAGCGGCCCCTCGCGCATCAGCTCCGCGAGGACCGGGTCGAACTCCGTCCCGTCCAGGTCGAGGGCGGGCCAGTCCCGCACCGGGGGCGGTGCCTGGCCGGTCAGCGTGGTGGTCTCCTCCGTCATGGACCCACCCTCGCCGCGCCCTGGCCCCGTGTCGCGCGGGAGTGCTCCAGCCGGTGGCGGTTCAGCGGGACACGGCGTCGACGAGCCCGGCGAGGGCGGTGGCGAGCCGCTCCAGCCCCGGTCCCGCGGGGCCGCCCGGCTCGGTCATGTAGGTGTCCCGGCGGATCTCCACCATGAGGGCGCTCACCTCGGGCCGCGTCCCGTAGAACTCCAGGGGGACGTACGTCCCGCGGAACGGCGTGTCCAGCTCCGTCTCCCCGAACACCGCCCGGGCGGCGTCCAGCAGCGCGGCCGGGGTGTGGAAGGAGTCGGTGCCGAGGCAGACCGCCGGGCGGGGGCCCTGCCCGTGCAGCTCGTAGGGGAGTCTCCGGCTCGGGTAGGAGTGCACGTCGATGATCACGGCCCGTCCGGTGGCCGCCAGCCGGTCCCCCACGGCCTCGGTCATCGCCCGCGCGTAGGGCAGGAAGTACCGCTCGACGAGCGGCCCCGCATCGACGCCCTCGGACCGCAGCGGAGCGCCGTGCGTGGTCCGCGTGTACACCGCGCCCATCCCGACGGCCCGCATCTCCTCCCGCTCGTCCGAGAACCGCTCCGGGTCGACGACCAGCCGCGACAGCCGGTTGACGAACCGCCACGGGGTGACCCCGGCCAGCCGGGCCGCCAGCGCGGCGATCTCCGCGGTGTGCGCGTCGGTGATGTGGTCCAGCTCCCGTGCGAGCTCCGCGTCGTCCAGCACGATCCCCGCGCGCACGTCCCGCGGTATCTCCCGCGCCGAGTGCGGCACATGCAGGAGCACGGGGGAGCGACCGGCCCCGGGGAGCAGTTCGAAGGAGGGCGGCGCGTCGGTCACGGGGCGGCTCCGGGGCGGTGGCGGGGGCTGTGGGCGAGACGGCTCCGCCCCGGCCGGGCGTCGTGCCGGCCGGGGCGGAGCCAGGGGATCGGGGGATCCGGGGCGTCAGCTCAGGGACGCCAGGGCCTCGTTCCACGTGGCGGACGGGCGCATGGCCTCAGCGGCCTTCGCCGGGTCGGGCTGGTAGTAGCCGCCGATGTCGACCGGCTTGCCCTGGGCGGAGATCAGCTCGTCGACGATCTTCTGCTCGTTCGCGGCGAGCGTCTCGGCGAGCGGGGCGAACGCCTTCGCCAGGTCGGCGTCGTCGGTCTGCCGCGCCAGCTCCTGCGCCCAGTACAGGGACAGGTAGAAGTGGCTGCCGCGGTTGTCGATGCCGCCGACGCGCCGGGTCGGGGACTTGTCCTCGTTGAGGAAGGTCGCCGTGGCGCGGTCGAGGGTGTCGGCCAGCACCTGGGCGCGGGCGTTGCCCGTCACCTTCGCGTACTGCTCGAAGGAGGGCACCAGGGCGAAGAACTCACCGAGGGAGTCCCAGCGCAGGTAGTTCTCCTTGACCAGCTGCTGGACGTGCTTCGGCGCGCTGCCGCCGGCGCCCGTCTCGAACAGGCCGCCGCCCGCCATCAGCGGGACGACCGACAGCATCTTGGCGCTGGTGCCCAGCTCCAGGATCGGGAACAGGTCGGTCAGGTAGTCGCGCAGCACGTTGCCGGTGACCGAGATGGTGTTCTCGCCGCGGCGGATGCGCTCCACCGACAGCTTGGTCGCCTCGACCGGGTTGAGGATCCGGATGTCCAGGCCCTCGGTGTCGTGCTCCTGGAGGTACTGCTCGACCTTGGCGATCAGGTTGGCGTCGTGGGCGCGGGTCTCGTCCAGCCAGAACACGGCCGGGTCGCCGGTGGCGCGGGCGCGGGTGACGGCGAGCTTCACCCAGTCCTTGATCGGCGCGTCCTTGGTCTGGCAGGCGCGGAAGATGTCGCCGGCCGAGACGGTCTGCTCGATGAGGGCGGTGCCGTTCTGGTCGACCAGGCGGACCGTGCCCGTGGTGGCGATCTCGAACGTCTTGTCGTGGCTGCCGTACTCCTCGGCCTTCTGCGCCATGAGGCCGACGTTCGGCACCGAGCCCATCGTGGACGGGTCGTAGGCGCCGTTGGCCTTGCAGTCCTCGATGACGGCCTGGTAGACGCCCGCGTAGGAGGAGTCGGGGATGACCGCGAGGGCGTCGTGCTCCTGGCCGTCCGGGCCCCACATGTGGCCGGAGGTGCGGATCATCGCCGGCATGGAGGCGTCGATGATGACGTCCGACGGGACGTGCAGGTTGGTGATGCCCTTGTCGGAGTCGACCATCGCCAGCTCCGGGCCCTCGGCCAGCTCGGCGTCGAAGGAGGCCTTGATCTCGGCGCCCTCCGGCAGGGCGTCGAGGCCCTTCCAGATGCCGCCCAGACCGTCGTTCGGGGTCAGGCCGGCCGCGGCGAGCTTGTCGCCGTACCGCGCGAACGTCTTCGGGAAGAAGGCGCGCACCACGTGGCCGAAGACGATCGGGTCGGAGACCTTCATCATCGTCGCCTTCAGGTGCACCGAGAACAGCACGCCCTCGGCCTTGGCCCGGGCGACCTGCGCGGTCAGGAACTCGCGCAGCGCGGCCACCCGCATCACGGAGGCGTCGACGACCTCGCCCCGCTGGACGGGTACGGACTCGCGCAGCACCGTGGTCGTGCCGTCGTCGCCGACGAGCTCGATGCGCAGGGCACCGTCCTCGGCGATCACCACGGACTTCTCGGTGGAACGGAAGTCGTTCTGGCCCATGGTCGCCACGTCCGTCCTGGACTCGGCGGTCCAGGCGCCCATGCGGTGCGGGTGGGACTTGGCGTAGTTCTTCACCGAGGCCGGGGCGCGGCGGTCCGAGTTGCCCTCACGCAGGACCGGGTTCACGGCGGAGCCCTTGACCTTGTCGTAGCGGGCGCGGATCTCGCGCTCCTCGTCGGTCTTGGGGTCGTCCGGGTAGTCCGGCAGCGCGTAGCCCTGGCCCTGCAGCTCGGCGATGGCGGCCTTGAGCTGCGGGATGGACGCCGAGATGTTCGGCAGCTTGATGATGTTGGCGGCGGGCGTCTTGGCCAGCTCGCCGAGTTCCGCGAGGGCGTCCGGGATGCGCTGGTCCTCGGTCAGGTACTCCGGGAACACGGCGATGATGCGCCCGGCCAGCGAGATGTCGCGGGTCTCCACCGGGACACCCGCCTGCGAGGCGTACGCCCGGACCACCGGCAGGAAGGAATACGTCGCCAGGGCGGGGGCCTCGTCAGTGTGCGTATAGATGATGGTCGAGTCAGTCACCGGGTGCTCCGCTCCACGTCTGCAACATTGCTCGACATCAAGATATCTCGTGATCGACCTCGTCTCGACAGGGGTCGGCGACTCGTTTCGGGCACGTGGCCGACCTGTCGTGACCGGCCGGACACGGGACGTCGCCGACGGTCGCCACCGAGGCGGTGGGGATCACGGTCGGCGACGCGCCCGGCCGGGCCGCCTCAGTCGAACCTGGCGGACGGCACCTCGCCCGGCTCGCTCTCGCCGGTCCGCTGCTGCGGGATGACGACCGCGCCCTGCTGGAGCGCCACCGTCCGGGCCGGGGCGGGGATGCGGATGCCCTCCGCGCGGTAGCGCTTGTGCAGGCGCTTGATGAACTCGTGCTTGATCCGGTACTGGTCGCTGAACTCGCCGACGCCCAGGATCACGGTGAAGCCGATGCGGGAGTCGCCGAAGGTGTGGAACCGGATGATCGGCTCGTGGTCGGGCACGGCGCCCTCGACGTCCCGCATCGTCTCGGCGATGACCTCGTTGGTCACCCGCTCCACGTGGTCCAGGTCGCTGTCGTAGGCCACCCCGACCTGGACCAGGATGGTCAGCTGCTCCTCGGGCCGCATGAAGTTGGTCATGTTCGCCTTGGCGAGCTGGCCGTTGGGGATCACGACGAGGTTGTTGGACAGGTTGCGGATCGTCGTCTGCCGCCAGTTGATGTCCTCGACGTAGCCCTCCTCACCGCTGCTGAGCCGGATGTAGTCACCGGGCTGGACCGTCTTGGAGGCGAGGATGTGGATGCCCGCGAAGAGGTTGGCGAGGGTGTCCTGCAGTGCCAGCGCGACCGCCAGACCGCCGACACCGAGGGCGGTCAGCAGCGGGGCTATGGAGATGCCCAGCGTCTGCAGCACCACCAGGAAGCCGATCGCCAGGACCAGGATCCGCGTGATGTTGACGAAGATCGTGGCCGACCCCGCGACTCCGGACCGGGACTGCGTGACCGAGCGCACCAGCCCGGCCACCACCCGGGCCGCCGACACCGTCGCGACGAAGATGAGCAGCACCGTGAGCACCTGGTTGGTGTGGTGCTGCACCGTGCGCGTCAGCGGCAGCACCGCCGCCGCGCCCGCCGCGCCGCCCACGACCGCGGCCCACGGCACCACGGCCCGCAGCGCGTGCACGATCACGTCGTCCCCGCTCCAGCGGGTGCGGTCGGCGTGCCCGCCCAGCCAGCGCAGCAGGATCCGCAGCGCGAACGCCGCCAGCAGGCCCGAGGCGAGGGCGATGCCGGCGAACAGCAGATCGTCCACCGTGAGTTCCCGGTTCACCGGTCACCTCCGGGGCGGAGAAGCGCGGCGAACGCCGTCGCCGGCGGCCGGATGTGAAGTCTCGTCACGTCGTCACCTGCTCGTTTCCGGGATGTCCGAGGGTGCCCGACCACCCTGACCCGCGGTCGGCACAATCGTTCATCCTGCCGCATCCCGTACGGGGGTTCGTACCGCGGACGGGGGTGACCGGGGGGTGAGTCACAGCACATGACGCGCCGTCACGTGCGCCCGCTCTCTGCTCAGATCACCTTGAGCCGTACCAGCGCCGCCAGCGTCAGCGCGCCCGGCACGAGCGGCAGCCACACCGTGATGACCCGGAAGGCCAGGACCACCGCCGTGGCCACCGCGGCCGGGCCGCCCGCCGCGACCAGCGCCACGACCAGCGCCGCCTCCACCGAGCCGATCCCGCCCGGCGTGGGCACCAGCGCGACGGCGACCGTCGCCGCCAGGTAGGCCACCGCCATGTGCGCGAGCGGCACGTCCAGCCCCAGCGACTTCCCCACCAGCACCAGGACGGTCGCCTGCAGCGCGGGGAAGGCGAGCGACCCGCCCCACAGCGCCAGGGCCCGGGCCGGGCGGGTGTGCACCGAGCGCGCCTCGCCGAGCGCCGTCCGCAGGAAGGTCACCAGCGCCGAGCGCACCCGCCGGACGAGGACGAGCACGGCCGCCGCGACGACGACCAGGGCGCCGACGCCGGCCAGCAGGCCGAACGCCGTCTCCGGGACCAGCGTGCCGAGCCGCAGCGCGTCGGGGAACGCCAGGAGCAGGGCAGCCAGCAGGGCCACCCGGCCGACGCTCTCCGCCAGCAGGTACAGCGCGAGCGCCGCCGAGGAGCGGGCGAGCGGCAGCCCGCACACCGTCATGAACCGCAGGTTGACCGCGCTCGCGCCCAGCCCGGTCGGCAGCAGGTGGTTGGCCGCGCCCGCCGCGAACTGCGTCGCCAGCAGCCGCCGCCGGGGCAGCCTCTCGACGACCGCGCCCTGCCGGGTGCAGGCGGCCGCGACCCAGGTCAGACAGGTCGCCCCGACCGCGGCCAGCAGCCACGGCCAGGCGGCGGTGCCCAGGTGCGCGAAGCCCTCGGCCAGCACCGACCGGTGCCGCACCGCGACCACGGTGACGAGCAGGAGCGGAAGCAGGCACAGGATCTGCCTGAGGCGGCGGACCGGGACGCGACGGGGGAGTCGTCCCGGGCGGAGTTCGGGGAGTTGTACCGCTGTCACATCCGCAGAGGCTTCCCACCCCGGGCCAACGGCGGGTTGCGGAAGCGGGGACTGTGGGTGGCCCGCGGGAAGCGGCTGGGGCTCGGGCACGGGAAGCGGCTGCGTGGGAAGCGTCATCGGGGCCTTTGCGCGGGGGACGGGGGACGTGGGGGTTGGGGCTGATTGTGCGGGATGTCGGGGGCGTTGCGCGAGCGTCTCGACCTGATGTGCGAACGCCTTGACCTCAAGATTGCTTGAGGTTCTACGTTCCCTCCCATGAGCATGGAGACCACAGCGTGGACACAGCTGCACAGCGTCATGACCGCCCAGGAGGAGCGCCGCCCCTTCGCCCTCGCGACCCTGCGCCGCATCGGCGCGTTCGCCCGCCCGCACCGGCGCCGCATCGCCCTCTTCGTCCTGCTCGGGGTGGGCACCGCCCTGCTCGCCGTGGCGACCCCCGTCCTGGCCGGGCGGGTCGTCGACGTGATCGTCTCCGACGGTGACGAGGGCACCGTCGTACGCCTCGCCCTGCTCATCGCGCTGATCGCGGTGGCGGAGGCCGCGCTCGGCATCCTCGGCCGGAGGCTGTCGGCGACGCTCGGCGAGCACCTCATCCTCGACCTGCGGACGGCCGTCTTCGACCATGTGCAGCGCATGCCCGTGGCGTTCTTCACACGCACACGTACGGGCGCCCTGGTCTCCCGGCTCAACAACGACGTCATCGGCGCCCAGCGCGCGTTCAGCAACACCCTGTCCGGAGTGGTCAGCAACCTCGTCACGCTGCTGCTCACCCTCGCCGTGATGCTCACCCTGTCCTGGCAGATCACCCTGCTCGCGCTGGTGCTGCTGCCGGTGTTCGTGATCCCGGCCCGGCGCATGGGCAGCCGGATGGCCCGGATGCAGCGGGAGGCGGCGACGCTGAACGCGGCGATGGGCACCCGCATGACCGAGCGGTTCTCGGCACCCGGCGCCACGCTCGTCAAGCTCTTCGGGCGGCCGGAGGAGGAGTCGCGGGAGTTCGCCGAACGAGCCCGCCGCGTCGCGGACATCGGGATCCGGACGGCCACCGCCCAGGCGGCGTTCATCACCGCCCTCACCCTGGTCTCCGCCCTGGCCCTGGCCCTGGTCTACGGCCTCGGCGGCTACCTCGCCCTGCGCGGCACCCTGGAGCCGGGCGCGGTCGTCTCGCTGGCCCTGCTCCTGACCCGGCTGTACGCGCCGCTGACCGCGCTGGCCGGGGCGCGGGTGGAGGTGATGAGCGCGCTGGTCAGCTTCGAGCGGGTCTTCGAGGTGCTCGACCTCAGGCCGCTCATCGAGGACAAGCCGGACGCGCGCCCGGTGCCCGACGGTCCCGTGGCGGTCGAGTTCGAGGAGGTCCGCTTCGGCTACCCGGCCGCCGACAAGGTCTCCCTGGCCTCCCTGGAGGAGGTCGCCTCCCTCGACCAGCGCGGCGGCGACGAGGTCCTGCACGGCATCTCCTTCCGCGCCGAACCGGGACAGACGGTGGCGCTCGTCGGCTCCTCCGGCGCGGGCAAGTCGACCATCGCGCAACTGCTGCCGCGCCTGTACGACGCCGACGCCGGGGCCGTCCGCATCGGCGGCGTCGACGTCCGCGACCTCACCGCCGAGTCGCTCCGGCAGACCCTCGGCATGGTCACCCAGGACGGGCACCTCTTCCACGACACCGTCCGCGCCAACCTGCTGCTCGCCCGCCCGGAAGCCACCGAGGAGGAGCTGTGGGACGCCCTGCGCCGGGCCCGCCTCGACACGCTCGTACGGTCCCTGCCCGACGGCCTCGACACCGTCGTGGGCGAACGCGGCTACCGGCTCTCCGGCGGGGAACGCCAGCGCATGACCATCGCCCGGCTGCTGCTGGCCCGCCAGCGCGTCGTCATCCTCGACGAGGCCACCGCCCACCTCGACAACACCTCCGAGGCCGCCGTCCAGGAAGCCCTCACCGAAGCCCTGGAGGGCCGGACGGCGGTCGTGATCGCCCACCGGCTCTCCACCGTCCGGGCGGCGGACCAGATCCTGGTGATCGAGGCCGGCCGGATCGTGGAGCGGGGCACGCACGAGGAACTGCTGACGGCGGGCAAGCGGTACGCGGAGCTGTACCGCACCCAGTTCGACGGGGCACGGACCGCCCCGGTGGAGCAGGCCGCGTAGGGGGACACGGGGTGAACGCCTCCCCGGGCCGGTCCGTACTCCTGTCGAGTACTCCTGCCGACAGCCCGCACCCGGAGAGGCGACGTGTCCCACCAGCCACCGCTCGTACGACCCGCCCGCCGGACCCCGTCCCGCGCCCGACGGCTGCGCGCCGTCGCCGCGGCCGGGGTCCTGGCCGCGCTGCTCCTCGTCACGGCCTGCGGCGGCGGTGACGGCGACACGGCGGCGGTGACGCCGAGCGGGTCCGCGGCGAGCGCGTCCGAGGCGAGCGGGTCCGAGGCGAGCGGGTCCGCGGCGAGCGGGTCCGCGGCGAAGGGGTCCGCCGCTCCCGCCGCCGGGGTCGTCGCGCCGGCGAAGGTGGAGGTGATCGCCGGGCTGGCCGGCTGCACGGCGAAGATCCGCACCGAGGCGGACGAGCTGCGCGAGGGCGTGTGCCACACCGCGAAGGGCGACTTCCTCATCACCACCTTCCCCGAGGAGCGACTCAAGGACACCTGGCTCGAATCGGCCCGCGTGTACGGCGGCACGTACCTGGTGGGCATGCGCTGGGTGGTCAGCGCCAAACCGGAGACGCTGGAGCCGCTCCGCGCGAAACTCGGCGGCACCATCCGCGAGTTGTCCGGCATCGGCGCGAACGCCTCCTGACGTCACATCCCCCCGAGCAGGCGCACGAGGCCGGCACCCCGGAAGGCGTGTGCCGGGTCTCCCATGACGCCTCCCTTCCGGTTTGCGCTGGTGGACGTCATGATTGTGCGACTCCAGGTCCGGCGGCGCACATGAGCCGCCCCCCTTGTGCCGGCAGAGAAGATTGAGTCCGTCGTGGTCGCCACCTTTCGTCGCCATTCGCTCGCGGGCGAGATGCTGGTGCTCCAGCTCGCCATCGTGGTGGTGGTGCTGCTGGCGGTCGCCGCGGTCTCCCTCGCCCAGTCGCAGGCCACCTTCAACCGCGTCGAAGGACGCCGGGTGAGCGCGCTCGCCGAACAGCTGGCCGCCAACCCGCTGGTGCGCAGCCAGCTGGTGCGCCCCGGCCCCGGGGAGTCGCTCGCCCCCCTGGTGCTCTCCACGCAGGCGCAGTCCGGAGTGACCTCGGTGACGGTGGCCGACGCCACCGGCCGGATCGTCAGCTCCACCGACCCCACGGTGGTCGGCGAGCGACTGCCGCTGGGACCCGGCACCGCCCGGGGACGGGGCTGGTCGGGTCAGCTGACCCTGGACGGCAACCGCGAGCTGGCCGCCCAGGTCCCCGTCCTCGGGGCGAGTGAGGAGAACCTCGGCCGGATCCTCGGCACGGTCATGATCGGCGAGGCCGACCCGACGGTGTGGCAGCGGCTCAGCGGCGCCTCCTCCTCTCTGCTCGCCTACCTCGGCATCGCCAGCGGACTCGGCGTGGCCGGCTCCTGGCTGCTCGCGCGGCGCGTCAAACGCCAGACCCTCGGACTGGAGCCGCGCGAGATCGCCGGGCTCGCCGAACACCGCGAGGCGATGCTCTACGGAATCGCCGAGGGCGTCATCGCCCTGGACCCGCAGCACCGGCTCACCCTCGTCAACGACATGGGCCGCCGCCTGCTCGGCCTGCCCGAGGACTGCGTCGGCCAGAGCCTGGACGGCCTCGGCATCGACGGACGGCTGCGCGACGTGCTCGCCGGGACCGCCGCCGGCAGGCGGGACGAGGTCGTCGTCCGCCACGGCCGCGTCCTGGTCATGAACCGGATGACCGTCACCAAGGACGGCCGGCTCCTCGGCTCGGTCACCACCCTGCGCGACCGCACCGAACTGGCCCGCCTGGAACGGGAGATCGGCTCCTTCCGCAGCTCCTCGGAGCTGCTGCGCGCCCAGGCCCACGAGTTCGCCAACCAACTGCACACCATCTCCGGGCTGATCCAGATCGGCGAGCAGGACGAGGTCGTGCGCTACATCCGCGCCCTGAACCAGCGCCGCCAGTCCCTGGACGTCACCCTCAGCCGCCGCGTCCGGGACACCGCGGTGGCCGCGCTGCTCATGGCGAAGGCGTCCCTCGCGGCGGAACGCAGGGTCAACCTGCGGATCTCCGACGACACCGCGCTGGAACGGCTGGCCCCCGAGGACGCCGCCGACGTGGCGACCGTCGTCGGCAACCTGGTGGACAACGCCGTCGACGCCGCCGCCCAGGACGACGACGCCTGGGTGGAGGTGGCGCTGCGCCAGGACGCCTCCAGCGTGGAGATCGCGGTCCGCGACTCCGGGCCCGGCGTCGCTCCCGAACTCGCCCGCGAGGTGTTCTCCCACGGCTTCACCACCAAGGCCGCGCGGGAGGGCGAACGCGGCATCGGACTGGCCCTGACCAAGCTGGTGTGCGAACGGCACGGGGGAGAGATCTCGGTGTCCAACACCCCCGACGGGGCCGTGTTCACCGCACGCATGACCGTCGGCCACCTCACCGGCACGGTGGCGGAAGGAGCGGCCCCATGACCGCGACGAGCGACAAGACGGGCACGATCGACGTCCTCGTGGTCGACGACGACTTCATGGTGGCCCGGGTCCACCGCGCGTTCGTGGAACGCGTCGAGCCGTTCCGCGTCGTCGGCGTCGCCCACACGGGCGCCCAGGCGATCGAGGCCGTGGACGAACTGCGCCCCGACCTCATCCTGCTCGACCTGTACCTGCCCGACCTCTTCGGCCTCGACGTCATCCCGCGGCTGCGCACCGCCGGCCACGACTGCGACGTCATGGTCATCAGCGCCGCGCAGGAGGCCGACACGGTACGCGGCGCCGTCCGCCGCGGCGTGGTCGACTACCTCCTCAAACCCTTTGAATTCGAGGACCTGCGCCCCCGCCTGGAGCGCTACGCCGCCCAGCGCGGCCGTCTCCTCACGGCGGTCGTCCGCGGCCAGGCCGACGTGGACCGGGTCCTGGCCGGCGCGTTCGTCCCCGCGCCGGCCCACACCCTGCCCAAGGGCATGAGCGTCGAGACCGCCGCCCTCGTCGAGCGGGCCCTGCGCGAGGCGGACGGCACGCTGTCCGCCACCGAGTGCGCGGCCCTGACCGGCGTCTCCCGCGTGAGCGCCCGCCGCTACCTGGAGTACTTCCACGGCACCGGCAGCGCGGAGGTGTCCCTGCGCTACGGCGCCGCGGGACGTCCGGAACGCCGGTACGCCTGGCGGGTGTGAGGCGCAGCGGGCCGTGCGGGCGCCTCCCGTGGCCCGCAGGAACTCCAGCTTCTCCGCGTCGGCGGAACCCGCCGCCACCGTGTGGACGACGAGACGGACGTCGCACCCCGGGACGGTGAGCACGTCGCAGTCGCACGTCACCTCCCCGACCTGGGGGTGCACGACGGTCTTCCGGGCCGACACGTGCGGGCCGACCGCGCCCTCGTCCCACAACCGCGTGAACTCCGCGCTGGCGGCCCGCAGTTCCTCGACGAGGTCGATCAGGCCACGGTCGAGGGGGTGGTCGACGAGAGCCGTGCGCAGATCGGCGACGAGGGCAGGGCCGAGGGCCTCGCCCTCCTGGAGCACCGGCCACGCCGCGAGCCCTGAGGGCCCCGCGGTGAAGACCGCCCGCACCAGGTTCCGCACGCCCACGCGGGCGTCCAGGACGGCAAGGTCCAGTCGGCGCTGAACCGACCGCCACGGTGGCTTCGTCTCATGTGGGGCTGATGGCGCCGGAGACGAGCAAGGGGGGGCAGCAGTGCGCTGGCGAGCACCGTGTGCGTAACAGGCGACGACTGACCGGCGAGGGCTGGCCCGCCGGTCAGTCGATGCCTTCGACGATGCGGAAGTCGCGCTCGAAGCCGTCGGGGAGGGCCACCAGCGCCTTCTGGTATGTCTCGCTCTCGTATGCCGCGACCGCCTGTTCAAAACTGTCGAACTCGATCAGAACGACGCGTTCGGCGATTCCGGCCTCGTGGGCGACGACTCGACCGGAACTGGACAGGAGGCGCCCGCCCCCAGCCTGGACAGCCGGCCCCGCCAGCTCGATGTAGTCAGTCAGCCTCTCAGGGTCGGAAATGGCGGGGTAGACACTGACCCAGTAGCCCTTGGCCATGGAACCTCCTGTGCTCGGCCGGACACGTCCGACTTCGAAGTGACACTCAGATTGCTCGATCCCGACGACGGCCTTGGAGGGCGAGGTTCTCACCTGCCTCCGTCGAGGTCATGCCTCGATCCTTTACCTTCGAGCCGACCTCGGCCATGACGGAAAGGTCAGCCTCCGATACATTCACGCCATGCCCGCCCACCATGCCGCCCCTGGTCCTCCCGGCGCCCACGACTTAGCCGGTCGCACCGACGAACCGGATCGCGCGACGCGCAGGGAACCGCGGCCCGCCGCCCACAAGGTGGTCGTCCTCGTGGTCGACGGGGTCTACCCCTTCGAACTCGGCATACCGCAACACGTCCTGGGCTCCGCCGGTGGCCGCTACGAGGTGGTGACCGCGGGCGTGGACGGGAAGCCCGTGCGCGCCGTCTCGGACCTGACCGTCACGCCCGGGCACGGCCCTGAGGTGCTGGCCGAGGCGGACACCGTGATCATCCCTGGCTACGCCATCACCCATGCCTCGGCCGCCACCACGAACTCGAAGGCCCTGGACGCGCTTTCCCGGGTCCGGCCCGGCACCCGTCTGGTGTCGATCTGCAGCGGTGCCTTCCTGCTGGCCGGCACCGGTCTCCTCGATGGGCGTCGGGCCACCACGCACTGGGCGCTCAGCGACCGCTTCCGGGAACTCTTCCCCCGGGTCGAGCTCGACGCCGGCGTTCTTTTCGTCGACCACGGCGACGTGTTGACCTCAGCGGGGGCGGCCAGCGGCTTCGACGTCTGCCTGCACCTGCTGCGCCAGGACCACGGCATCGAGGTCGCCAACCAGGCCGCCCGCTTCTGCGTCGTGCCGCCGTACCGGGACGGCGGGCAGGCGCAATACATCGAGCGGCCACTGCCGCCGACGGGCACAACCGGCACCGGACCGACCCGCGACTGGGCCTTGCAGCGGCTTGAACTGCCGCTGTCGGTGGACGAGTTGGCCGCGCACGCGGCGATGAGCACCCGTACCTTCGCCCGGCGCTTCAAGGAGGAGACCGGTCTGAGCCCCGGCCGCTGGCTGACCTCGCAGCGGCTGCGGCGGGCCCGGCACCTGCTGGAGTCCAGCGATCTGCCGGTGGAACGCGTCGCCCACGAGGTCGGATTCGCCACCGCCACCTCGCTGCGGCGGCACCTCGCGGCGGAGGCCGGAGTCGCCCCGTCGGCGTACCGTCGCACCTTCCGTGCCCCGGATCCGGCCGCCGGCGATGCGGGCTCCGTTCCCGCTTAGCCACGCCGCACCGTACGCTTCCCGGTGGTTCATCCGAACCTCTGCGCGTTTTGATCGGCTCAAGGTCAGGTAGTCCAGCCCTGCTGTGGCGACCGTCACGAGAGCCCGGACACGCGACTCGCTGTAAGGTGTGGAAAAGCCCTTGACCTGCAAAAACGCCGGCAGGGAGCCTATTTTCGGGAGTGCACCGATGTTGCGTACCATGTTCAAGTCCAAGATCCACCGTGCCACCGTCACCCAGGCCGACCTGCACTACGTGGGATCAGTCACCATCGACGCCGATCTGCTCGACGCCGCGGACCTGCTGCCCGGCGAGCTCGTGCACATCGTGGACATCACCAACGGCGCCCGGCTGGAGACGTACGTCATCGAGGGCGAGCGAGGCTCGGGCGTGATCGGGATCAACGGGGCCGCCGCCCATCTCGTCCACCCCGGCGACCTGGTGATCATCATCAGCTACGCCCAGGTGACGGACGCCGAGGCGCGGGCACTCACCCCCCGGGTCGTGCACGTGGACGGCGACAACCGGATCGTGGCCCTCGGCGCCGACCCGTCCGAGCCCGTGCCGGGGTCGGACCAGCAGCGCAGCCCGCAGGCCGTCGGGGCCTGACCGAGACGACAGGAGCAGGAGCGTGTCCATGAGCGACCCGGAGATCCGTGACGACCGGGCGGCGGGCCGTCTGGAGGCGGTGGCCGAGGGCGAAGTCGTCGGGCGCATCGAGTACTTCGTGCTCGACAGCCCGGGGCGCGCGCTCGTGCCCGTCCACACGATCGTCGAGCCGGCCCACGAGGGCAAGGGCATCGCGGGTTCGCTGGCACGCGAGCTCTACGCCATCGCCGGACGCGAGCACAGCGTCGTCGCCCCGCTGTGCCCCTACGTCGCCAAGTGGGCCGAACGCCACCCCGACGAGGCACCGCCGGCGGGCGAGGACGTGCTGACCGCGGCGAAGGAGTGGCTGAGGGCCCACCCCGGCCGTTTCTGACGCCGGACCGCACGCGCCGACGGTGGTGGGGGAGCCGTGGCGGGGCCGCCCCGGCTCCGCTACCCCACCTGGCCCCCTTCCCGTCCCGCCGCGGAGTGACTGCCGCGGCGGGCGACGGGTAGGCGGGGGAGTAGTCCAGAGCCGGAGTCGAGCGACTGGCTGGAGGACCTCATGACGAACCCGTATCCCGACCCCGTGCCGCCGGCACCGACACCGGGCCCGGATCCCCAGCACCCGGAGCCGCACCCGGATCCGGTGCCGAACCCGCAGCCCCCGCCGGGGCCGGAGCCCACCCCGCCCCCACCGGCTCCCACCCCGCCACCGGGCCCCACCCCGCCGACGCCGCCGGGTCCCACCCCGCCGACGCCGCCGGGCCCTGACCCCGTGCCGGGCCCGAACCCGTCCCCGATCCCCCCGGGGCCGGAACCCGTACCGAACCCCGAGCCAGGACCGCCGCTGTCCTGAGCCCGGACACGAGAACGGGGCGGTGGACGGCACCCGTGGCCGTCCACCGCCCCGTTTCGCATGTCCTCCCCGCCTACGCGGAGACCTCCGACCGGTCCTGGCCCCACAGCGTGTGGAACGACCCGTCCCGGTCCACCCTCCGGTACGTGTGCGCACCGAAGTAGTCCCGCTGCCCCTGCGTCAGCGCCGCCGGCAGCCGCTCCGCGCGCAGGGCGTCGTAGTAGGCGAGGGCCGCGGCGAAGCCGGGCGTCGGCACGCCCTGCCGGGTCGCGGCGACCAGCACCTCGCGCCAGTCGTCCTGGGCGTCCGCGATCTCCTGCGCGAACGTGTCGTCCGACAGCAGGCTCGGCAGGTCCGGCCGGGCGTCGTACGCGGCGCGGATCCGGTCCAGGAACGCCGCACGGATGATGCAGCCGCCCCGCCACAGCGCGGAGACGGCACCCAGGTCGATGTCCCAGCCGTACTCGGCGCGCGCCGCGTCGATCTCGTGGAAGCCCTGCGTGTACGACACGATCTTCGACGCGTACAGCGCCTGCTCCACCCGGTCGGCGAAGGCCCGCGCCTCCGCCTCGCCCATCGGCTTCGCCTTCGGGCCGGCCAGACCGCGCGAGGCCTCCCGCAGCGCCGCGTGCCCGGACAGCGAGCGCGCGAAGACCGCCTCGGCGATCCCCGACACCGGCACACCCAGGTCCAGCGCGATCTGCACGGTCCAGCGGCCGGTGCCCTTCTGCTCGGCCTGGTCCACCACCACGTCCACGAACGGCTTGCCCGTCTCCGCGTCCACGTGGGAGAGGACCTCGGCGGTGATCTCGATCAGGTAGGAGTCGAGACGGCCCTGGTTCCAGGTGCGGAAGATGTCGGCGATCTCGGCGGGGGAATACCCGGCGACGTCCCGCAGCAGCTGGTACGCCTCACCGATGAGCTGCATGTCCGCGTACTCGATGCCGTTGTGCACCATCTTCACGAAGTGCCCGGCACCGTCCGGACCGACGTGCGAGACGCAGGGCGTACCGTCCGCCGCCTTGGCCGAGATCTTCTCCAGCATCGGGCCCAGCGAGTCGTACGACTCCTTCGGGCCGCCCGGCATGATGCTCGGGCCGTTCAGCGCGCCCTCCTCGCCGCCGGAGACGCCCATGCCGACGAAGTGGATGCCCTGTTCGCGCAACTCGCGCTCGCGGCGCCGGGTGTCCGCGAAGTGCGCGTTGCCACCGTCGATGATCATGTCGCCGGGCTCCAGCAGCGGCGCGAACTCCTGGATCACCGCGTCCGTCGGCTCACCGGCCTTCACCATCACGACCAGCCGCCTCGGCCGCTCCAGCGCCGCGACGAAGTCCTTCGCCGACTCGCACGCGACGAACTGCCCCTCCCCGCCGAACTCGTCGACAAGGGCGCGCGTGCGCGCGGGCGTCCGGTTGTGCACCGCCACCGTGTAGCCGTTGCGGGCGAAGTTGCGGGCGAGGTTGCGGCCCATGACCGCCAGACCCGTGACGCCGATCTGCGCTGAACTGCTCATTCGGTTCGCTCCTAAAGACTTCGGTACTGGTGCTGCCGGTGCTGCCCACCGGCATGCCCCCGTCGACCATCCTGACGTGCCGCTACGCCGTCCGCACGCGCGGGTCGTACGACGTCGCGCAGGCAGATACGCACAGCGGCCCCGTGGCACTCAGCCGACGTACGCGTCCCCGCGCACGGCGCACCCGGGCACCGCGTGGCGTACGCGGTGCACCGCCGTGGCGCACGTCGCGCAACAGGGGCCTCTTACCGGCCATTTGGGCATCCGGGCGGCCGATAGCCGCCTTGTCCTGGCCGGTTCGCAGCGCTTACTTTTGCCCCTCCTGACGCATGTCTAGGGGGGCAATCGATGGCCGTACGCGGCCGGCACCGCCGGTATCAGCCGAACAGGATCAACCGCGCCTCACTCACCGTCACCGCGGGCGGCGCGGGCATGGCGCTCCCGTTCATGGGCGCCGGCACGGCGCAGGCGGCGGACGTGAACACCTGGAACAAGGTCGCCGCCTGCGAGTCCAGCAGCAACTGGAACATCAACACCGGCAACGGCTTCTACGGCGGGCTGCAGTTCACCCAGTCCACCTGGGAGGCGTACGGCGGCCGGGCCTACGCGGCGCGCGCGGACCTGGCCACCAAGGACGAGCAGATCGCCGTCGCGGAGAAGGTGCTCGACGGGCAGGGCCCGGGAGCCTGGCCGGTCTGCTCGGTCCGGGCCGGGCTGACCCGGGGCGGCGGCGAGCCCGACATCAGGCCGGTCGCCGCGAGCACGAAGCAGAAGGACCAGAAGAAGGACGGGAAGAGGACCTCCATCGAGGACGTCCGGCCGCAGTCCACACCGCAGTCCCGGGCGGGCAGCGCCGAGATGTACACCGTGGTCCGCGGCGACACCCTCTCCGGCATCGCGGCGGACGAGCAGGTCCGGGGCGGCTGGCGCGGCCTGTACGCCGCCAACCGCTCGACCATAGGGAGCGACCCCGATCTGATCGTGCCCGGCCAGCGGCTCGCGCTGAGCGGCGAGGGCACCACGAAGACGCGTCCCGCCCACAAGCCGTCCCCGTCGGCCGAGCCGTCCGCGCAGAAGCCGGCGACGAAGAAACCGGCGACGAAGAAGCCGTCCCCGGACCGCGCCGACGAGCGCGCCAGGGAACGGACGAAGGACCAGAAGGAGGACCGGGCCGCACGGTCGACGGCCACCCGGCAGGGCCTGGTCGCGCCCGTCAGCGCCTCCCTGGGCACGCCCTACCGCAAGGCGGGTTCCGCCTGGTCGCAGGGGTACCACACCGGTGTCGACTTCCCCGTGCCGACGGGCACGTCCGTCAAGTCGGTCGCGAGCGGCACCGTGGTGACCGCGGGGTGGGGCGGCTCGTTCGGCTACCAGGTCGTGATCCGCCACGGCGACGGCCGCTACAGCCAGTACGCCCACCTGTCCGCGATCTCCGTGCGGGACGGGCAGACGGTGAGCGCCGGGCAGCGCATCGGCCGCTCCGGCTCCACGGGCAACAGCTCGGGCCCGCATCTGCACTTCGAGGTGCGGACGGGGCCCGGTTTCGGTACGGACGTCGACCCGGTGGCGTATCTGAGGGCCGGCGGCGTCAGGATCTGACGCGCGTGCGGTGCCGGTCGACCGTGGGCATCGGGACGTACGGGATGCCGTGGAAGGGCACGTAGGAGAGCGGGCGCTGATCGTCGGCGGGCACCGACGGCTCCCCGCTCTCGTACGGGACGACGTCCCGCGCGGACGGCGCGGGCGGCGCCCCCGGGCCGGGCACGAGGACCTCCTCCACGAGCAGCGGCCCACCACCGGGCACGGCCCCGGTGGTCCGGCCCTGGGCGGCGTGACCACCCACGGGCTCGGCGACAGCACCCACGGGCTCGGCCCGTGCACCCACCGGCTCGGTCACGCCCACGCCTCCCGGCCGCCCGGCCGCGGTACCCACCAACTCAGGCCTGGGCAGGGCCCCCGTCGCCCCGAGGCCCGTGTCCACGGGAACCAGCCCGGTCCCCGCGATCTCCAGCCCGGCCCCTTCACCCTCCGGCTCGGCGTGCGTCAGCCGCTCCGTCGTCAGGAGGATCAGTCCGCCCGCCGCCACCACGCCGCAGCCCAGGGCGAGCACCGTGCCCGTCGTGCCGTAGTGGAAGGTCTCGCCGAACATCGTGATGCCGACCGCGGCGGCCACCACCGGGTTCACGACCGTCAGCGTCGCCAGCGGCGCCGCGAGGCCGGCACCCCGGTAGGCGGCCTGCGACAGCAGCATGCCGGCCGTGGCGAGGACGCCGATCACGGCGAGGGACGGCACGTCCGCCGCCGACACGCCGCCGGTCCAGTCGACCGCGACGGTCTTGGTGAACACCGAGGACATGCCGAACGCGATGCCCGAGGCCGTCGCCAGCAGCGTGCTGCGGACCGCCGGGTGGCGGTGCACGGCCCGCGCGGCGATCATCAGCGCCACCACCACACCCGCGGTCACCAGGGCGACGGCCACCCGCTCCGCCGCGTTCAGCGACTGCGCGTCGGACGCGGCCACCAGAGCCAGCAGACCGGCGAGCCCCACCGTCGCCATGATCGCGCCCCGCCAGGCCGTGGCACCCGCCTTGCGGCCGACGAACAGCGCGGCCATCGGCAGGGCCACCACGATGGTCAGCGCGCCGAGCGGCTGCACCAGGCTGAGCGGACCGTAGGCCAGCGCCACCACGTGCAGCAGGCCGCCGAGGCCGTTGAGCGCGACCGCCGCCCACCAGCCCGGCCGGCGCAGCGGCGCGTACTCCTCGCCCGGCGAGGACTCCGCCACCCGCTCCTGCACGATCGCCCCGCCCGCGTAGGCGACCGCGGAGACGAGGGAGAGCAGGACGGACAACGCGAGGGCGCTCATCGGCTGCTCCTCTGCGTCAGGCGGGGGCGCTCGGCCCGGCGCGGCGAAAGGTCGGCTTTCATGACCAACACCCTGCCGTGTCCAGGTCTTCCCGTCGTCGTCCCTGAGCACTCATTGGGTCCTACTGCCGATGGAGTACGAGGGGAGCCCCGTCATCCCCAGGGTGGGCGACGCCGGTCGGGGGCCACCGGGTCGCGTCCCTTAGGGGCCTTGGTACTACTGCTCTTCGTGGACCTCGACCCCGGCCTCGCCGCGCTCCGCCCGCTGGGCGGCTTCTTCGTGCTGCACACGGAAGCAGCCGCGGAAGGAACTTCCGAAGGAGCCGCGGAAGGAGCTTCCGAAGGAGCCACGGCAGGGCCTCTTCCCACTCTCGCACAGGCCTACGCCGCCCCGTCACCCGATGTGGCCGGAAATCCCCTGATTTTCCGTGTCCACAAGGTCGCGAACGCCCTGCGCGCCCCGGAGTTGCGGATCGCCGCGTCCGTGACCCAGCAGGGGCTCGCGGCCCGGCTCTGGTCGGTGACGCTCGGCTGCGCCGCGCTGTACGGCGGCATCCCCGACCTCGACGCCCGGCTGCTGCGCTGGGACCCCGACGGCAGCGCCCCCGACGACCTGTGGCTGCCGGGCGTACGCCCCCTGCCCGGTGACGCGGCCACCCTCGCCGACACCGTCCTGCACGGCCACCTCGCACCGCTGGCGACGGCCCTGCGCGCCCACTACCGCCTCGCCCCGGGCCTGCTGCGCGGCAACGCCGCCTCCGCGCTGGCCGGTGCCGCCCGGGAGCTCGACCGCTGGGCGCGCCGGCAGGGCCGTACGGACGCCGCCGCCCGGGCCCGTTCCCTGGCCGGGGAACTCCTCGCGCACCCGCTGCTCGACGGCGCCGGGACCCTCACCGGCACGGCCTTCCGGCGCCGCAGCTGCTGCCTGTACTACCGGGTCCCCGGCGGGGGTGTCTGCGGCGACTGTTGCTTCCCGCGTCCGCCCCGCTCTTCCCCACGCGCCTCTTCTGGGTGACCATGAAAGGGAACGGCCGCTGAGAGCAGGGAGTTGCGGGTGCGCGTCGGACTGCTGACCCGGGAGTACCCGCCGGACGTGTACGGCGGCGCAGGTGTCCACGTGGAGTTCCTGGCCCGGGAGCTGAGACCGCTGGTCGACCTCGACGTGCACTGCTGGGGCGAGGGCCGCGCCGACGGCGTGCTGCGCCACCGCCCCTGGTCCGCGCTCGACGGCGCCAACGACGCGCTGCGCACCTTCTCCGTCGACCTCGCGATGGCCGCCGCCCTCCAGGGCCGCGAGCTGGTCCACTCCCACACCTGGTACGCCAACCTCGGCGGCCACCTCGCCAAGCTGCTGTACGGCATCCCGCACGTGATGACCGCGCACTCCCTGGAGCCCCTGCGCCCCTGGAAGGCCGAGCAGCTCGGCGGCGGCTACGAGCTGTCCAGCTGGGCCGAGCGCACCGCGATCGAGGCCGCCGACGCGGTGATCGCCGTGTCCGGGGCCATGCGCGACGACATCCTCGGCTGCTACCCGGCGCTGGACCCGGAGAAGGTCCACGTCGTGCACAACGGCATCGACACCGGCCTGTACCGGCCCGACCACGGCACGGACGCCCTGGACCGGATCGGCCTCGACCGCTCCCGCCCGTACGTCCTGTTCGTCGGCCGCATCACCCGGCAGAAGGGCGTGCCGCACCTGCTGCGCGCGGTGCGGGACATCGACCCGGCCGCGCAGGTCGTGCTGTGCGCGGGCGCCCCCGACACGCCGGAGATCGACCGGGAGTTCCGGGAGCTGTTCGCGGAGCTGAGCGAGGTCCGCGACGGCGTGTACTGGATCCCGAAGATGCTGCCGCGTCCGGAGGTCATCCAGCTCCTCACGCACGCCGCGCTGTTCGTGTGCCCCTCGGTGTACGAGCCGCTCGGCATCGTGAACCTGGAGGCGATGGCCTGCGGCACGCCCGTGGTGGCCTCGGCGGTCGGCGGCATCCCCGAGGTGGTGGACGACGGCCGGACCGGCCTGCTCGTCCCGGCCGGCGACGGCTTCGAGGCGGGTCTCGCCCGGGCCATGGACACCGTGCTGGGCGATCCGGAGGCGGCCCGGCGGATGGGTGAGGCCGGGCGGGAGCGCGCGGTCGGCGAGTTCGGCTGGGACGCGGTGGCCCGCCGTACGGTCCGGCTCTATGAGGAGATCGTCAAACAGGCTTAGTGCGTGCTGCTCAGGGGCAGGCATCGGGAAATCGGCGTGAGGGGAGCGGCCATGCGTGGTGGTGGTCCTTCGGTCCTGGGGATCGTGCTGGCGGGCGGCGAGGGCAAACGGCTGATGCCCCTGACCGCGGACCGGGCCAAACCGGCGGTGACCTTCGGCGGCACGTACCGCCTGGTCGACTTCGTCCTGTCCAACCTCGTCAACGGCGACATCCTGCGCATCTGCGTCCTGACGCAGTACAAGTCGCACTCGCTGGACCGGCACATCACCACCACGTGGCGGATGTCCAACCTCCTCGGCAACTACGTCACGCCCGTCCCCGCCCAGCAGCGCCTCGGCCCCCGCTGGTACCTGGGCAGCGCCGACGCGATCCTGCAGTCGCTGAACCTGATCTACGACGAGCGCCCGGAGTACGTCGCCGTCTTCGGCGCCGACCACGTGTACCGCATGGACCCCCGCCAGATGCTCGCCCAGCACATCGAGAGCGGCGCGGGCGTGACGGTCGCCGGGATCCGGGTGCCGCGCACCGAGTCCTCGTCGTTCGGGGTGATCACGCCCGGCTCGGACGGGCAGACGGTGGAGCGCTTCCTGGAGAAGCCGGCCGACCCGCCCGGACTCGCGGACGACCCCAACTGCGTCTTCGCCTCGATGGGCAACTACATCTTCACCACCAAGGCCCTCATCGAGGCGCTCAAGCGGGACGCGGAGGACGAGTCCTCCGTGCACGACATGGGCGGCTCGATCCTGCCTCAGCTCACCGACCGGGGCGAGGCCGCGCTGTACGACTTCAGCGCCAACCACGTGCCCGGCGAGACCACCCGCGACCAGGGCTACTGGCGGGACGTCGGGACGCTGGACGCCTACTACGAGGCCCACATGGACCTGATCGCCGAGCGCCCCGCCTTCAACCTGTACAACCGCAGCTGGCCGATCTACACGCACTCGTACCAGCTCTCGCCGGCCCGCTTCAACGCCGGCGGCATCGCCAGCGAGTCCATCATCAGCGCCGGCTGCCTGGTCCGCGGGCAGGTCACCCGGTCCGTGCTGTCGCCGGGCGTGGTGGTCGACCCGGGGGCCGTGGTGCAGGGGTCGGTGCTGCACGACAACGTGCACATCGGCCGGGGCGCGGTGGTGCGCGGCGCCGTCCTCGACAAGAACGTCGAGGTGCCGCCGGGCGCCACCATCGGCGTCAACCCGGAGCGCGACGCCGAGCTGTACACGGTGTCCAAGGGCGGGGTCATCGCCCTCGGAAAGGGACAGCTGGTCACCTGACGCGGCGGGGGGCCGCACCTCTCGCCCTCGGAGCGTGCCGTGCGGTGCGGGGCCGAGGCGCTGCTCCGTGACGTCCTCCCGGGTGACTCCCACCGGGTGCCCGGCGCCGCAACCTGTGCTGGACTGACCGCACATGCACCATGAGTCCCGCCCCTCTCATCGGGGCGGGACTTAATCCGCTGTTAACTGTACGTAGCCTGATCGTACTTGACCGTAATCGGTTGGGGGCGATTGACTGCTGGCCCACCCGTCGTCGACGCGAGGCAAGCCCTTGACCTCTGACCTGCTCGCTCCTCTCGACCTGGCGTTCTGGAACATCGAGTCCGCCGACCACCCGATGCACCTCGGCGCGCTCGGGATCTTCTCCGCGCACTCTCCGGCCGCGGGCGCCCACGCGGCGGACCTGCTCGCCGCCCGCGCCGCCGGCGTGTCCGGACTGCGGATGCGGATCCGCGACGTGTGGCAGCCGCTGCCCTCCGCCCTGCGCCGCCCGCTCGCCTTCGGCGGCGCCGCCCGCGAACCGGCCCCGGGCTTCGACCCTCTGCACCACGTGCGGCTGCACGCGCCGACCGCCGACTTCCACGCGGAGGCCGGCCGGCTCATGGGGCGCCCGCTGGAGCGCGGCCGGCCGCCCTGGGAGGCCCATGTGCTGCCGGGGGAGGACGGGGTCTGCTTCGCGGTGCTGTTCAAGTTCCACCACGCCCTCGCCGACGGGCTGCGGGCCCTGACGCTCGCCGCGGGCGTCATGGACCCGATGGACATGCCCGCCCCCCGGCCCCGCCCCGCGGAACCCCCGCGCGGACTGCTGCCGGACGTGCGCGACCTGCCCGGCCTCATGCGCGGCGCCCTCTCCGACGCCGCCCGCGCCCTGGACATCGGCACCGCCGTCGCCCGCTCCTCCCTCGACGTGCGCTCCACCCCGGCCCTCACCTGCGAGCCGAGCGGCACCCGCCGCACCGCCGGAGTGGTCCTCGACCTCGACGACGTGCACCGCATCCGCAAGACCGTCGGCGGCACCGTCAACGACGTCCTCATCGCGGTCGTCGCCGGCGCCCTGCGCCGCTGGCTCGACGAGCGCGGCGACGGCAGCGAGGGCGTCGCGCCCCGCGCCCTGATCCCCGTCTCCAAGCGCCGCCCGCGCACCGCCTACCCGCAGGGCAACCGGCTCTCCGGGTACTTGATACGGCTTCCGGTCGACGACCCGGACCCGCTGGCCCGTCTCGCCTCGGTCCGCACCGCCATGGACCGCAACAAGGACGCCGGCCCCAACCGGGGCGCCGGCGCCGTGGCCCTGCTCGCCGACCACGTCCCCGCCCTCGCCCACCGGCTCGGCGGACCCCTGGTCGGCCAGGCGGCCCGGCTCTGGTTCGACATCCTCGTGACCAGCGTGCCGTTGCCCAGCCTCGGCCTGAAGCTCGGTGGCCACCCCCTCACCGCCGTCTTCCCGCTCGCCCCGCTGGCCCCCGGCCACTCCCTCGCGGTCGCCGTCTCGACGTACCGGGGCAGCGTCCACTACGGACTCGTCGCCGACGGCGAGGCCGTCTCCGACCTGGACCTGTTCGCGACGGCCGTCTCCAAGGAGGTGGCGACGCTGATCAAGGCCTGCCGGTCGTGAGCGGCGCGCGTTTTCGGTGCGGCCCGGCGCTGAAGTAAAATTCGCCGTTCGAAAGCGGGCGCGACCGGCGCGCCGCGAGGCAGAGCAGGGAAACACAGCGGCGATGACGGTGACAGAGGACGGCCCGCAGGCCATGGACGAGGCGAGCGGGCACTCGTACGGACCCGGCATCGACCCCGAGCGGCTGGCCGTCTGCCTCAGCGTGCTCGAGGAACTCGACAAGCTGGAGATCGACCACCCGGACGCCATCGCGGTGCGCCGGGCCACCGCGGGCGTCTACCGCACGGTCAAGCAGCGCCGCCGCCAGGAGCGCCGGGCCGCCAAGACCGCCCACGACAGGGCGGTCACGGAGGCCACGGCGACCGGCTCCGCCCAGCGCATCGACGACGAGACCGAGGGCCTGCTGCCCTCCTCGCGCACCGAGGAGGGCCGGATCGCCGGCATCCTCCAGCGCCCGCGCTCCTGCTACACGTGCAAGACGCGGTACGTGGAAGTCGACTACTTCTACCACCAGCTCTGTCCGGACTGCGCCCGCGTGAACCGCGAGAAGCGCGACGTCCGCGCCGACCTCACCGGCAAGCGCGCCCTGCTCACCGGCGGCCGCGCCAAGATCGGCATGTACATCGCGCTGCGGCTGCTGCGCGACGGCGCGCACACCACCATCACCACGCGGTTCCCGAAGGACGCCATCCGCCGCTTCAAGGCGATGGACGACTCCGCGGACTGGCTGCACCGCCTGGAGGTCGTCGGCATCGACCTGCGCGACCCGGCGCAGGCCGTGGCCCTCGCGGAGCAGGTCGCCGAGGCCGGGCCGCTCGACATCCTCGTCAACAACGCGACCCAGACGGTACGCCGCCTGCCGTCCGCCTACGCGGCCCTGGTCGAGGGTGAGAGCGCGCCGCTGCCCGCCGGGGAGCTGCCCGCCCACCACGTCATCGGCGCGTTCAACTCCGGCGCGGTCGACGGCCTCGCCGCGCTGCCCGTGGGCACCAGCGGTCTCGACGCGCAGAAGGTCGCCGACCTCGCCCTGGTCGCCGGCAACGCCAGCGTGGAGCGGCACCTGGACGGCACGGCGATCGACGCGGGCGGCCTCGTCCCCGACGTCGTCGACACCAACACCTGGGTGCAGACCATCGAGCAGATCTCCCCGGTGGAGCTGCTGGAGACCCAGCTGTGCAACTACACGGCGCCGTTCATCCTCATCAGCAAGCTGCGGCCGGCGATGGCCGAGGCCGCGAAGAAGGCGGCGAGCGGACGCGCGTACGTCGTCAACGTGTCGGCGATGGAGGGGGTCTTCGGCCGCGGCTACAAGGGCGCGGGGCACCCCAACACCAACGCCGCGAAGGCCGCGATGAACATGGTCACGCGGACCAGCGCCCAGGAGATGTTCCAGACCGACGGCATCCTGATGACCTCGGTCGACACCGGGTGGATCACGGACGAGCGGCCGCACTACGACAAGTTGCGGCTCGCGGAGGCCGGATTCCACGCGCCCCTCGACCTCGTCGACGGCGCGGCCCGGGTGTACGACCCGATCGTGCGGGGCGAGGCGGGGGAGGACCTGTACGGGGTCTTCCTGAAGGACTACGCGCCGGGGAAGTGGTAGGGCCCGGCCGTCAGTCGCTTCGGAACCGGCCGCGCGGCCAACCGGCTTGAAAGCGCTGTCGTCGAGCTACCCCGAACGGGCGATCCGCACAACGCCCCCGCATGGACAAAACGGTACGGAAACCCGTGTTGAACGCGGGATGACGCGCGATCGTTACCGTCTGTTTTCAGCCCCATCGAGCGGGGGCCTGCTCATTTGGTTAATCTGGAGCGGACGGACAGCAGTACGGGGTCCTACCCACACCCACGGTCCGTCATGGGACAAGCCGGTTCACCACGGCCTGCTCTCCCGTGAGTCGACCGGCGCCACCGCGTCCGAACTGCATGTGACATTTCAGGCCCGAGCGGGCGTCAGGCGCAGCAGGACCGGCGCGTACGTCCCGAGGGTGACCGACACATAAGGAGTGCGCGGTGACACCGGAGAAGACGAATCGCGAACAGCGCCCCAAGGAACGCGGCGAGCGCGCCGGCCGACGGGTCGACGAGCTCGGCAGCCTCGACGTGTGGGCCCGTTCGGCCCCGATCCGCCTCGCGGGCTACGAGGAGGACCTCGCAGAGCCCCACATCCTGCCCAGCGTCGACTGACAGCGGGCGCACCCCCTCCGCGATCGCCGACCGCACGGCCGTGCCACACTCGCCCCCATGCTGATCAGGGAAGCAACGGCAGACGACTGGCCGCGCATCTGGCCGTTCTGGCACCGCATCGTCGCCGCGGGCGAGACCTATGCCTGGGACCCGGGTACCTCCGAGGAGGAGGCCCGGGTCCTGTGGATGAACCCGGCGAAACGCGTCTACGTCGTCGAGGACGGCAGCGGCAGCGTCGTCGCCTCCGCCTTCCTCACCCCCAACTACGGCGGGCCCGCCGCCGGCATCGCCAACGCCGGCTTCATGGTCGACCCCGACCAGGGCGGCCGGGGCTACGGCCGGGCCCTCGCCGAACACCTCCTGACCGAGGCCCGGGCCGCCGGCTACCGGGGCATGGTGTTCAACGCCGTCGTCGAGACCAACCCGGCCGTCAAACTGTGGACCTCACTCGGCTTCACCATCCTCGGCACCGTCCCGGACGCCTTCGACCACCCCCGGCACGGCCGGGTGGGGCTGCACATCATGCACCGGGCGCTGTAGACCTCCGGAGGAGCCCATGACCGGTCTTCGGGTGAGACCCCTCGATGCGGCCACCTGGCCGGACTTCGCCGCTCTGGTCGAGCGGCACAAGGGCGTGTGGGGCGGCTGCTGGTGCATGGCCTTCCATCCCGAGGGCCTGAGCCGTGACCGGGACCCGCAGCAGAACCGCTGGGAGAAGGAGACCCGCGTCCGCGAGGGCCGTGCGCACGCCGCCCTCGTCTACGACGGCCCGGACTGCGTCGGCTGGAGCCAGTTCGGGCCGCCCGCCGAACTGCCCCGCATCAAACACCGGCACGCCTACGAGAAGGACCTCGACGCCCTCCCGGACTGGCGCGTCACCTGCTTCTTCGTCGATCGTGCCCACCGCGGGCGAGGAGTCGCCGCCGCCGCCCTCGAAGGCGCCCTCCAGGAGATCGCGCGGCTCGGCGGCGGATCCGTGGAGGGCTACCCCGAGGACACCGAGGGCCGGAAGGTCTCAGCGTCGTTCCTGTTCACCGGCACGGTGACGCTGTTCGAGGGCCGGGGCTTCGAGCGGGTCCGGCGCCTCGGCAAGCATCACTGGGTCATGTCCCGGGCGGTCCCGGAGCGGGCCGTCAGGGCCGGACGTACGGCCGGGTCATGATCTCCATGTTGTGGCCGTCCGGGTCGTCGAAGTAGGCGCCGCGACCACCGAAGAGGTCGTTGACCCGGCCCGGCTCGGTGTGGTTCGGGTCGGCGTAGTACGTCACCCCGAGCGTCTCCAGGCGGGCGATCATCGCGTCGAACTGCTCCTCCGGCACGAGGAACGCGTAGTGCTGCGGCTGGATCGGCTCGTCTCTCTTCTCGTAGTAGTCGAGGGTCACGCCGTTGCCCAGGTCCACGGGCAGGAACGGCCCGAAGGGGGCGCCGACCTCCAGGCCCAGTACGGCCGCCAGGAGATCCGCCGAGAGCCGGCGGTCCGAGGCGAACACGGCGGTGTGGTCGAGGCGGGCGATTTTGCCCGGCAGGGCAGGGGTGTGCTGTGCGTGGGACATGAGTGGGTTCGTCTCCGGTTCACTGGTCTGTGGGGACGCGCCGCGAGAGGGCGCGGACAAGAGGGGAACGGAGACGGGAGGCGGGGCGCGCGCCCACTCCGGCACTCGGGCGGGCCCGGGCGGGGTGGCCCCCGCCGCGCTCACTCCGAGGCCGGGCGCCTCACTCGTGCATGGCCTACGGCCGACCCGGCAGTCACCCGGCCGACACTAGTTCACCGGCGCCGTACGCCGCCACGGGTTTCTCTCCTCCAACTGGGCCGCCAGGTCCAGCAGTCGGGACTCGGAGCCGGGGCGTCCCACCAGCTGCACGGAGCCGGGCGCGCCGGAGGGAAGGGTTCCGCAGGGGACCGCCATGGCGGGCCAGCCGGTCAGGTTCCACGCGGGCGTCAGGGGCGAGTAGGTCGTGTTGGCCAGCACGTTGCTCAGCCAGCCCCGCTCGTGCCACGGCCCGGCCTTGGGGGAGCGGCGGGCGAGCGCGGGCGTGAGCAGCACGTCGTACTCCGTGAAGAACGGCTCCAGCCGGCGCCGCAGTTGTTCCCGGCCGCCCCCGGAACGCACCCCGGCCAGGAACGGGCGGCCGACGCGGGCGTGGACGCGGGTGCGCCGCGTCAGCAGACGGGACTCGAGGCCCTGGGCGTCCGCGGCCGTGCCCGCCGCCCAGTGGGTCAGCGAGGTCGTCGCGAGGGACAGGGGGTAGGGCGGGTCGGCGCGGCGGACCTGGTGGCCCGCCCGCATCAGCGCCCCGGCCGCCTCGCGGGCGGCCGTCGCGTACGGGCGGCTGATGGTGACGCCGGCCAGCGGGCTGCGCAGCGACACGGCGACCCGGAGCGTGCCCGGCTCGGACCGGGGGACGGGCGCGGTGCCGGCGAGGACCGAGAGCATCAGGCGGGCGTCCTCGACGGTCGTGGCGAGCGGGCCGTGCTCCGCCATGCCGAACCAGGTGCTGCCCTCGCCCGCCGGGACCACTCCGTGCCCCGGCTTGATGGTGACCAGGCCGCAGTTGGCGGCCGGTATGCGCAGCGAGCCCATGCCGTCGTTGCCGAGGGCGATCGGCACCATCCCGGCCGCGACGGCGGTGGCGCTGCCGCCTGAGGAGCCGCCCGCCGAGCGCGCCGGGTCCCAGGGGTTGCGAGAGGTGCCCAGCACGCCGTCCGTCGTGCCGAAGACGCACAGCTCGGGCACGTGCGTCAGGCCCACGACGACCGCGCCCGCGGCCCGCAGCCGGGCCACCGTCACGTGATCATGCGCGGTCGGCGTGTCCGGGGTGGCCGCCGAGCCGACGCGGCGGGACTCGCCGCGCACCGCCACGTTGTCCTTGACGGCCACCGGCACCCCGGCCAGGGGGAGTTCGGAGAGGTCGCCGCGTGCGGCCACCTCGTCGGCCTCGGCCAGCGCCTTCTCGGCACGGACCAGCCGGAAGGCGCCCAGCCGGCCGTCGAGCCGCCGGATCCGTTCGAGGTGCTCGGCGACCACCTCCCGGGGCGTGACCCGCTTCTCGCGGACGGCGGCGGACATCTCGGCGGCGGTGCGGCCGGCCCAGGTGGTCACAGAGGCTCCTCGGGAGGACGGGGGAGACGGGCTACCGGTGAGTACGTAGGGAGAACTGTGCACCGGCCGGGGGCGCACGTCGAGATCGCGAGCCGTTTTACGCGCCGGAACACGCCGTCAGGGCGCTCGGTGCGGGGCGTGCGGTGCTCCGCGCAGGTAACGCTCGGTGCGGGGCCTGCGGTGCTCAGCGCAGGTGGCGCTCGAAGAAGGCTTCCGTGACGTCCATTTCGGACGCCCACCGGTGCCCGAACGTGTGGCCCTCACCGGCGACGGTGCGCAACTCCACGTCCTTGCCCGCCTCCTGGAACACCCGGGCGGCCTCCCGTGACCAGGCCAGGGGGCAGGTGTCGTCCGCGGTGCCGTGCTGGATCAGCAGCGGCTCGGTCGCCCGGTCGGCGAAGGTGAGGGGCGAGACATCGCGCCAGAAGGCCGGGTCCTCCCCGGGCGTGCCGTGCTTCTCCTCGATCTCGGCGACGAGGGGGTCGCCGTCGGGCCGCTGGAAGTGGTCGATGTTCTCCTGCGGCCGTCCGCTCACCGGCGCGTACGCGACCGCCGCGTCGAACAGCCCGGGCGCCACGACCAGCGTGTTGTACACGACCCCGCCGCCCATGGACCGGCCGAACAGGCCGATGCGGTCGCCGTCGATCTCCGGCAGGCCGGAGCCGCGCAGGGCCAGGGCGGCGCCGATGACGTCCTCGGTGTAGCCGAGGCGCAGGTTCACGTCGTTGTCCGGGTCGTCGTCGGAGCGGGCGTGGTTGCGGTAGTCGGTGTGCAGGACGACGTAGCCGCTGCGGGCCAGGCGGTCCTGCTCGCGGGGCATGCCCTGGCCGCTGACGTAGACGTCCGGGTCGATGTACCCGTGCGCCAGCACCAGCGCCGGGAAGGGGCCCTCGCCCTCGGGGATGTTCATGATTCCCGAGATCGTCAGGCCGTTCGCCTCGTAGGTGACGGCGTAGCGGGTGTAGGCGGGGGTGCGGTCCAGCACGGCGCCGAGGCGCAGGCCGGAGCCGGTGTGCTCGCGGTGCATCAGGGCCGGGAGGGAGACGGGATCGGCCGGGGAGGGGGCGGGGGAGGGCGTGCCGCGGGGGCTCTCGCTCGTGGTCCGGGCCGATGCCGGGGACGGCTCGGGCGCGTCGTCCTCCGCGCCGCCGGTGCAGCCGAGCGCGACGGCCAGCAGCAGTCCGGCGGCGGCACGGGCGGTACCCCGGAGCCGCATACGGTCCATTGTGACCCGGCCGGCCCCCGCAGGGGCAGCTCGGTCCTCCGGCCGTAGCGCGAAGAGAGCGGAGACGCAGATCACATCCGTCCATGTCACATCGGCGAGGGGCCGACGGCTCATAGAGGCGTAAGCACCGACAACGAAGAAGGAGCTCACCATGAGCGCGCGTCTGGACGTCTTCGCCACCGAGAGCGGGAGCAAGCTCGCCAGGCAGTTCGCCTCCCTGGGACGGCTGGTCGTGGATTCGGAGCTGCCGGCCGCCACCCGGGAGCTGGTCTCGCTGCGCGTGAGCCAGATCAACGGGTGCGCGGTCTGCATCGACATGCACACCAAGGACGCCGAGGCGGCGGGCGAGTCCTCCGTGCGTCTCCACCTGGTCGCGGGATGGCGTGAGGCCACGGTCTTCACCGAGGCCGAGCGCGCCGCCCTGGAACTCGCCGAGCAGGGCACCCGGATCGCGGACGGCGCCGGCGGGGTCCCGGACGAGGTGTGGGAGCGGGCCGCGAAGCACTACGACGAGGAGCAGCTCGTCGCGCTGGTGGCCCTGATCTCCTTCATGAACACCGCGAACCGGCTGAACGTCATCCTCCAGCGGCCGGCGGGCGACTACCGGCCCGGCCAGTTCAAGTAGCGGTGGAACACCGGGCCCTGGGGCTTTCCTAGGGCCCGAGCTGCGCCCGCAGCCACTCCTCCACCTCGCCCACGTGCGCGGCCGCCGCCGCGCGGGCCGCCTCCGGGTCGTGGGCGGCCAGGGCGCGGTGGATCGCCGCGTGTTCGCGGCGGGTGCGGGCGAAGGCGCCCTCCTCCTGGTAGCCGCGCCAGACCCGGGCGCGGAAGGTCCGCGACGACAGGCCCTCCAGGATCGCGGCCATCGTCTCGTTGCCCGCGGCCGCCGCGATCTCGCGGTGGAAGGCCAGGTCGTGGGCGAGGATCTCCTCCGGATCGTCCGTGGCGTTCATCGCCGCCAGGTGCTTCTCCACCTCGGCCAGCCGGTCCGGGGTGATCCGCGCGGCGGCCAGTGCCGTCGCCGTCGACTCCAGGATCCGGCGGATCTCCAGCAGCTCCACCAGGCGCGGGCCGCGCGACAGGTCCGCGACGACGCCGAAGGTCTCCAGCAGGTCGCCGGCCTCCAGTTGCGTGACGTAGATGCCCGAGCCGTGCCGGGCCTCCAGCACGCCCAGTACCGTCAGCGCGCGGATCGCCTCCCGCATCGAGCTGCGGGAGATGCCCAGCTGCGCGGCCAGGTCCCGTTCGGTCGGCAGCCGCTGGCCCGGCTCCAGTCGGCCCTCGCCGATCATCGCCTTGATCCGCTCGATGGCGCGCTGCGTCACGGTGCCCTTCTGCGGGGCTGTCTCGTCGTCCACGCCAGTCCTCCGATCACAGCGCTCCGGCGCAGTCTAACCGTCAGGGTGGTCGGACCACTATGAGTCCCAGGCGCGGAAATGTGGTGTCGCGGGGTGTTCTGGCGGGGGAGTGGTCTGATAAGTATGCGGGCATCTGCTGGAACACCGGTCGATGGGAGCACCCTGAGATGCCCGGAAGCACAGTGCGGAAGCGGAACACGTCCCGGATCGTCGGCGCGGTGGCCCTGGCCGTCGGCGCCGGTCTCGTGCTCGCCGGGTGCGGCAGCACCGAGGACACCGGCGCCTCGGGTGCCGGCGGGGGCGACGGCACGGGCAAGGTGGGGGTCGTCCTGCCCCTGCTGACCTCGCCGTTCTGGCAGTCGTACAACGACTACGTGCCGAAGATGGCGAAGTCCGAGGGGGTGGACGCGATGAAGACCGTCAACTCCAACAGCGACCCCTCGCAGCAGATCACCGACATCAACAACCAGCTCAACCAGGGCGTCAAGGGCCTGGTCGTCGCCCCGCTGGACAGCGCCGCCATCGAGGCGGGCCTCGACCAGGCCGAGCGCAAGGGCGTGCCGGTGGTCGCCGTGGACGTGGCGCCCGACAAGGGCAAGGTCGCCATGGTGGTCCGGGCGAACAACGTGGCCTACGGCGAGAAGGCCTGCCGGTACCTCGGCGAGCACATCACCTCGGGCAAGGTCGTGCAGATCATGGGCGACCTCGCCTCGGTCAACGGCCGTGACCGCTCCGAGGCGTTCCGCGCCTGCGTGAAGAAGAACTTCCCGAAGCTGAAGGTCCTGGAGATCCCCGCCAAGTGGGAGTCCGACACCGCGGCTTCCAAACTCGACACCCTGCTCAACGCCAACCCCGACATCAAGGGCATCTACCTGCAGGCGGGCGGCGTCTACCTGGCGCCCACCCTGCAGACCCTCAAGTCCAAGGGCATGCTGAGGAAGGCCGGGCAACCGGGCCACATCACGATCGTCTCCAACGACGGCATCCCGCAGGAGTTCGACGCCATCCGCAAGGGCGAGATCGACGCGACCGTCTCCCAGCCCGCCGACGCCTACGCCAAGTACGGCATGTACTACATCAAGGCCGCGATGCAGGGGAAGACGTTCAAGCCCGGCCCGACCGACCACGACTCGACCATCGTCAAGCTGCCCAGCGGCATCCTGGAGGACCAGCTGCCCGCGCCGCTGGTGACCAAGGACAACGTCGACGACCCCAAGCTCTGGGGCAACACGGTCGAATGAGTACCGCACTGGTCGAAGCCCGGGGCATCGTCAAGCGCTACGGCCCCACCACCGCCCTCGCCGACGGCAGGCTCACCGTCCTGCCCGGCGAGTCCCACGCCCTCGTCGGCCGCAACGGCGCGGGCAAGTCGACCCTCGTCAGGATCCTCACCGGGCTCCAGGCGCCCGACGAGGGCACCGTCCGCTTCGACGGCGAGCCCGCACCCCCGCTCGCCGACCGGGACGCCTGGCGCCGCAAGGTCGCCTGCGTCTACCAGCACCCGACGGTCGTGCCCGAACTGACCGTCGCCGAGAACCTGTTCATCAACCGGCAGCCGCTCCGGCGCGGCTTCATCAGCTGGCGCCGGCTGACGGCGGAAGCCGCCGCGCTCCTCGACACCTGGGACGTGCGCGTCGACCCCGACGCCCGCACCGCCGACCTCAAGGTCGAGGACCGGCAGATGGTGGAGATCGCCCGGGCCCTGAGCTTCGGCGCCCGCTTCATCGTCCTGGACGAACCCACCGCCCAGCTCGACAACCGCGAGATCGAGCGCCTGTTCACCCGCATGCGGGCGCTGCAGGACTCGGGCGTCACCTTCCTGTTCATCTCCCACCACCTGCAAGAGGTGTACGAGGTCTGCCAGACCGTCACGGTCCTGCGCGACGCCCGCTGGATCACCACCGCCCCGGTCGCCGACCTCCCGCGCCGGGCCCTGGTGGAGGCCATGGCGGGGGAGACCGTCGCCGAACAGGCCGAGCGGCAGCGGACCGCCGAGGCGACGGGCCCCGTCCTCCTCGACGTCCGCGGGCTCGGCTCGACGGCGTACGAGAACGTCGACCTCACCGTCCGCAGGGGCGAGGTCGTCGGACTCGCCGGGTCCAGCGCCAGCGGCAAGATCGAGCTGGCCGAGACGTTCACCGGACTGCACACCCCGACGAGCGGGACGGTCCTCCTCGACGGCGCGCCCCTGCCGTTCGGCGACGTCCGCGAGGCCCTGGAGGCCGGAGTCGGCTTCGTGCCCCGCGACCGGCACGACCAGGGCCTGGTCTTCGGCATGTCCATCGGCGACAACGCCACCCTGAGCGTCCTGGGACGGCTGGGCCGCTTCGGTTTCGTCGGCGCCGACCGCAAGCGCGCGACGGCCACCGCCCTGATCGAACGGCTCGACATCCACGCCGAGGGCCCCGAGCAGCCCGTCTCCGACCTGTCCGGCGGCAACGCGCAGAAGGTCGTCATGGCTCGCGCCCTCGCCTCCGACCCCCGGCTCCTGGTCCTCGTCAACCCGACCGCCGGCGTCGACGTGAAGTCCAAGGAGTCCCTGCTCGCCCGCGTCGACAGCGCCCGCGAGGACGGCACCGCCGTGCTCGTCGTCTCCGACGAACTCGACGACCTCAGGCGCTGCGACCGGGTCCTCGTCCTCTTCCACGGCCGGGTCGTCGCCGAGCACCGGGCGGGCTGGCGCGACCACGAGCTCATCGCCTCCATCGAAGGAGTGGACCATGGCTGACACCAAGGCCCCGCCGGTGAAGCAGGCGCACGCGACCGACACCGGGTCGGCGAGGACCGTACTGGTGCGCCGGGCCCGCGAACTCGCCCTCGTGCCGGCCCTGTTGCTGCTCATGGTGCTCGGCGCGATCGTCAACGACTCGTTCCTCACCGAGCGCAACCTGATCTCGATCCTCGGCGCCTCCGCCGCCCTCGCGATGGTGGTGCTCGCCGAGTCGCTCGTGCTGATCACCGGCAAGTTCGACCTGTCCCTCGAATCGGTCGTCGGCATCGCGCCCGCCGTCGGCGCGCTGCTCGTGCTGCCCGCCGCCCAGTCCGGCTGGGGCACCGAACTCCCCGCCGCCCTCGCTCTCCTGGCCGTCCTGGTCGCGGGCGCGGCCGTCGGCGCCTTCAACGGCGTCCTCGTCGTGAAGTTCAGGCTCAACGCGTTCATCGTCACGCTCGCGATGCTGATCGTGCTGCGCGGCCTGCTGGTCGGCGCGACCAAGGGCAAGACGCTGTTCGGCATGCCCGACAGCTTCTACTCCCTGGCGACCACCACCTTCCTCACCGTGCCGCTGTCGGTGTGGCTGGCCGCGCTCGCCTTCGCCGTCGCCGGGCTGGTCCTGAAGTACCACCGGGTGGGGCGCGCCCTGTACGCCATCGGCGGCAACGCCGACGCGGCCCGGGCCGCGGGCATCCGCGTGGAGCGGGTCATGCTCGGCGTGTTCGTCGTCGCGGGCGTCCTCGCCGCGGTCGGCGGCATCATGCAGACCGGCTACGTCGGCGCGATCAGCGCCAACCAGGGCCAGAACATGATCTTCACGGTGTTCGCGGCCGCGGTGATCGGCGGCATCGCCCTCGACGGCGGCAAGGGCACCATGTTCGGCGCCCTGACCGGCGTACTCCTTCTGGGCGTCGTACAGAACCTCCTCACCCTCGCGCAGGTGCCGTCGTTCTGGATCCAGGCCATCTACGGAGGGATCATCCTGGTCGCCCTCATGATCGCCCGGGTGACGACCGGCCGCGCCCAGGACTGACCCCGCCCCTCGCCCCGACCGACGAAAGGTCCCCCGTGTCCCCGACGCCCGCCCGCATCACCGCGGTCGACACCCACGACATCCGCTTCCCCACCTCGCGCGAGCTCGACGGCTCCGACGCGATGAACCCGGACCCCGACTACTCGGCGGCCTACGTCGTCCTGCGCACGGACGCGGCCGACGGGCACGAGGGGCACGGGTTCGCCTTCACCATCGGGCGGGGCAACGAGGTCCAGGTCGCCGCGATCGACGCGCTGCGCGGACACCTCCTCGGCCGCGACCTGGCCGAGCTGTGCGCCGACCCGTCCGGCCTGAACCGCGACCTGATCGGCGACAGCCAGCTGCGCTGGCTCGGGCCCGAGAAGGGCGTGATGCACATGGCGATCGGCGCCGTCGTCAACGCCGTGTGGGACCTCGCCGCCAAGCGCGCCGGCCTGCCGCTGTGGCGGCTGCTCGCCGAGGCCGAGCCCGAATGGCTCGTCCGCCAGATCGACTTCCGCTACCTCACCGACGCCCTCACCCCCGAGGAGGCCCTGACCCTCCTGCGCCGGGGCCGGCAGGGCGCCAAGGAGCGCACGGCCCGGCTCCTGGAGCGCGGCTACCCCGCCTACACCACCTCGCCCGGCTGGCTCGGCTACGACGACGAGAAACTCACCCGGCTCGCCGCCGAGGCCGTCGCCGACGGCTTCACCCAGATCAAACTGAAGGTGGGCGCCGACCTCGACGACGACATCCGCCGCTGCCGCGTGGCCCGTTCGGTCATCGGCCCCGACATCCGCATGGCCGTCGACGCCAACCAGCGCTGGGACGTGGCCGAGGCGGTCCGCTGGACCAAGGCCCTCGCCGAGTTCGACCCGTACTGGATCGAGGAACCCACCAGCCCCGACGACATCCTCGGCCACGCGGCGATCCGCCGGGCCGTCGCCCCCGTGAAGGTCGCCACCGGCGAGCACGTCCACAACCGGATCGTCTTCAAGCAGCTCCTCCAGGCCGGCGCGCTCGACGTCGTCCAGATCGACGCGGCCCGCGTCGGCGGCGTCCCCGAGAACCTCGCGATCCTGCTGCTCTCGGCCAAGTTCGGCGTGCCCGTGTGCCCGCATGCGGGCGGCGTCGGCCTGTGCGAACTCGTCCAGCACCTGTCGATGTTCGACTACGTGGCCCTGACCGGAACCACCGAGGACCGCGTCATCGAATACGTCGATCATCTGCACGACCACTTCCTCGACCCGGTGGTGATCCGGCAGGGTCACTACACGGCACCCACCGCGCCGGGCTTCTCGGCCGCCATGCGGCCCGAGTCGCTGGCGCGCTACACGTACCCGGGCGGCGAGTTCTGGGCCGCCGACCTCGACGCGACGAAGAAGGGGCACGCTGCATGAGCGACTTCGAGGGTCTCAGGGCCCTGGTGACGGGCGGTGCCTCCGGCATCGGCCGGGCCACCGCGGACCTCCTGGCCGAGCGCGGCGCCCAGGTCGCCGTCCTCGACCTGGATCCGTCCCCGGTCGACAAGCCACTCCTCGGCCACCGCGCGGACGTCACCGACGACGCGTCCGTCCGCGCGGCCGTGGCGGCCGCGGTCGCCGACCTCGGCGGCCTCGACATCCTGGTCAACAACGCGGGCGTCGGCGCCCAGGGCACCGTCGAGGACAACCCCGACGACGAGTGGCACCGCGTCTACGACGTCAACGTCGTCGGCATGGTCCGCACCACCCGCGCCTGCCTGCCCCACCTGCGGGCCTCCGCGCACGCGGCGATCGTCAACACCTGCTCCATCGCCGCCACCGCGGGCCTGCCGCAGCGCGCCCTGTACAGCGCCACCAAGGGCGCCGTGTACTCCCTGACCCTCGCCATGGCCGCCGACCACGTCCGCGAGGGCATCCGCGTCAACTGCGTCAACCCCGGCACGGTCGACACCCCGTGGGTCGGCCGCCTCCTCGACGCCGCGCCCGACCCGGCCGCCGAACGCGCCGCCCTCCAGGCCCGCCAGCCCACCGGCCGGCTGGTCTCCCCGGCCGAGGTCGCGGGCGCCATCGCCTACCTGGCGAGCCCCCTGTCCGGCGCCACCACGGGCACCGCGCTCGCCGTCGACGGCGGGATGCAGGGCCTGCGGCTGCGCCCGGTGGCCCGGTGAACCGGCTCGGCCGCGGCGGCGTCCAGGTCAGCGCCCTGTCCTTCGGCGCCGCCGCGATCGGCAACCTGTACACCGAGGTCGGCGAGGAACAGGCCCGAGACGCGGTGGAGGCCGCCTGGCAGCGGGGCATCCGCTACTTCGACACCGCCCCGCACTACGGCCTCGGCCTGTCCGAACGCCGCCTCGGCGCCGCCCTGCGCGGCCACCCCCGCGACCGGTACACGATCTCCACCAAGGTCGGCCGCCGCCTGGAGCCCACCGACGGCACCGGCGACGACCTGGCCAACGGCTTCTCCGTGCCCGCCACCCACCGCCGCGTGTGGGACTTCAGCGCCGACGGCATCCGCCGCACCCTGGAGTCCAGCCTGGAACGCCTCGGCCTCGACCGGGTGGACGTCGTCTACCTCCACGACCCCGACGAGCACGCCGAAGCGGCCTTCCGGGAGGGCTACCCGGCCCTGGAGAAGCTCCGCTCCGAGGGCGTGGTCGGCGCGATCGGCGCCGGCATGAACCAGTCGGAGATGCTCACCCGCTTCGTCCGCGACACCGACGTCGACGTGGTGCTGTGCGCCGGCCGCTACACGCTGCTCGACCAGAGCGCCCTCACCGACCTGCTGCCCGCGGCCCACGAACGCGGCACGTCCGTCGTCATCGGCGGCGCCTTCAACTCCGGCCTGCTGGCCAACCCCGAGCCGGGCGCCCGCTACAACTACAGCATCGCCCCCTCCGAGCTGGTCCAGCGGGCCCTGCGGCTGAAGTCCGTCGCCGACCGCCACGGCACCACGCTGCGCGCCGCCGCCCTGGCCTTCTGCGCCGCCCACCCGGCCGTCGCGAGCGTCCTCGTCGGAGCGCGCTCCGCGCACGAGGTCCGCGACTGCGCCCACCAGTTCGCCGCCCGGGTGCCGGACGCCTTCTGGCAGGACCTGCGCGCCAAGGGCCTGCTGCCCGCCGACGCCCCCGTCCCCGCCGAGACCTCCGCGAAGGAACTCTCATGAGAGTCGCCCTGCACACCAAGGTCCGGGCCGACCGCGTCGCCGCGTACGAGGCCGCCCACCGGGAGGTTCCCGAGGAGCTCACCGACGCCATCCGCGCCGCCGGCGCCACCTCCTGGACCATCTGGCGATGGGGGTCCCCCCTGCTCGAGCGAAGCCGAGAGCTTGGGGGAGGGACCGATCTGTTCCACGTCCTGGAGTGCGAGGACTACGCCCGCCTCCTCGCCGAGCTGGAGAAACCGCCGGTCAACGTCGCCTGGCAGGCCCGCATGGCCGAACTGCTCGACGTCGTGCACGACTACTCCGGCGAGGGCGCGGACGCCGGCCTGCCCGTCGTGTGGGAGCTGCCGTCATGACCGTCGTCGACGCCCACCACCACGTGTGGGACCTGTCCGTCCGGGACCAGGACTGGATCAGCGGGCCCGAACTCGCGCCGCTGCGGCGCGACTTCACCCTCAAGGACCTCGAACCCGAGGCGAGAGCCGCCGGAGTGGGCCGCACGGTCCTCGTCCAGACGGTCACCGTGCCCGAGGAGACCCCCGAGTTCCTGGCCCTGGCCGACGAGCACGACCTCGTCGCGGGCGTCGTCGGCTGGACCGACCTCACCCGCCCCGACGTGGCCGACGAACTCGCCCGGCTGCGGGAACTGCCCGGCGGGCGGTACCTGAAGGGCATCCGCCACCAGGTCCAGGGCGAACCCGACCCCGAGTGGCTGCTGCGCCCGGACGTACGCCGGGGACTGGCCGCGGTCGCGGACGCCGGGCTCGTCTACGACTTCGTGGTCCTGCCCCGCCACCTGCCCGCCTGCGTCAGGGTGGCCCAGGAACTGCCCGGCCTCACCTTCGTCCTCGACCACCTCGGCAAACCGCCCATCGCCTCCGGCGCCCTCGAACCCTGGGCGTCCGGCCTGCGCGCCCTGGCCGCCCTGCCCAACACGGTCGGCAAGCTCTCCGGCCTGGCCACCGAGGCCGACCACGCCTCCTGGACCGTCGCGGACCTGCGCCCGTACGCCGACGTGGCGCTGGAGGCGTTCGGGCCGGACCGGCTGATGTACGGCTCGGACTGGCCGGTGTGCACCCTGGCGGGTACCTACGGCGGCATCCTCGACGCCGCGCGCCGGCTGACCGCGCCGCCCGACCACGCGCAGATCTTCGAGACCACCGCCGCCCGGGTCTACGGCCTGTGAACCGGCTCCGCCAGCCTGGTCGGCGGCAGGTACTCCCGCACGTACGTCCGCTCCCAGCACGCGCCCGTCTCCCGCAGCTCCCGCCAGGACGTGTAGCGGTAGCGGAACAGGCGGGCGCGCACGTACCGCGGCGGCTCGTCCGGCGAGAACGGTGAGCGCCGCAGCAGCTTCAGCGTGTCCCGGTCGTTCTCCAACAACCGCTCCACCAGCGCGCCGAACCAGGACCCGGCGTACGCGGGGGAGAGGGCCGCGAACCACATCATCCAGTCGAGCCGCAGGTGGTAGGGCGCGAACTGGCGCGGCCAGCGCCGGGGATCCCCCGGCTTGCCCTTGAACTCGTACTCCCGCCAGTCCGAGTCCTCCCGCGGCACGTCGTCCGACGTGCCCTCGACCACCACCTCGTACCGCACCCGGCTCACGCTGCCGAACGCCCCGTAGGTGTTGACCAGGTGCAGCGGGTCGAACGAGCGGTTCATCACCTGGCGGCGGGAGAGCATGTTGCGCACCGGCTGGTAGCTCAGGCCCACCAGCAGCGCGGCCACCGCGAGCACCACGACGACGTACCAGAGCGGGGCGTCCGGCACGTCCGGCGCGTCGGTGGGGAACCGCACAGCCGACAGCGCCAGCACGATCGTGATCCAGTTCAGCCAGGAGAAGTTGCCCGACAGCACCAGCCACAGCTGGGTGACGATCATCAGCGACGCGGCGGCCGTCGCCACCGGCTGCGGGGCGAACAGCGCGAACGGCACCACGAGCTGGGTGAAGTGGTTCGCGGCCACCTCGACGCGGTGCAGCGGCCCGGGCAGATGGTGGAAGAACCAGCTCAGCGGGCCCGGCATCGGCTGGGTCTCGTGGTGGTGGTCCAGGCACGTCAGCTTCCGCCAGCACTCGTCGCCGCGCATCTTGATCAGCCCCGCGCCGAACTCCACCCGGAACAGGATCCAGCGCAGCAGGAACAGCACCACGAGCGGCGGCGCCACCTCGTCGTTGCCGAGGAACACGGCGAGGAAGCCGACCTCCAGCAGCAGCGACTCCCAGCCGAACGAGTACCAGGTCTGCCCGACGTTGACGATCGACAGGTACAGCACCCACGGCACCAGCCACAGCAGCATGCCGCCCCACAGCGGCAGCAGTGAGTCCAGCCCGGCCAGCAGCGCCGCCGACACCGCGCAGCCCGTCCAGGCGCAGAGCGCGAAGAGGCGGTCCGAGTAGTGCAGCTGGAACAGGCTCGGCGCCCGTGTGAACGGCACCCGCTCGACGAACCGGGGCACCGGCAGCATGCCGCGCCGCCCGATCAGCGCGCGGAACTGGAGCGCCGCCGTCAGGAACGCCACCAGGTACACGGCGGCCAGCGCCCGCTGGAAGACCAGCCGGGTCAGCCAGTAGTCGGACGCGGTGAACCAGTCCACGGCCGTGCGCTCCTTCCCGTGCGGCGCCCGACCCCGGGGTCACGCTCCGTGTGCCACCGCTCCGGTTGCGTGACCCGAGTGAGCGAAGCAAACAATAGTGACGGATTGCCTGAATTGCCTGAGTGGTGACGAGGTGGGCGGGAGGACGAGGTGCGGACACCGACGGGGGCTGTCGTCACATCCTGCGCGCTCACGGCGGCGCTCCTCCTCGCGGGCTGCGGCGACGGTGACCGCGACGACGACGCGCGCACCGGCGGAGCGCTCGTCCTCCTGCCGGCCACCGCCCGGGGGCCGGACCCCTTCACCGACTCCACTGCCACCACGACGGCTACCCCGCCTCCCGCCCCGCGAACGCCGCGGGCGGCGGACGGAGCCGTCCGGGTCCTCGCCGCCCTGAGCGGACTGCGCACCCTCTCCGGCGCGACACCCGGCCTGTACGCCGGCACCGAGCGGACCGGCAGTTGCGACATCGGCCGGCAGATCGGCCACCTCACCCGCGACCGGGCCAGGGCCCGAGCCTTCGCCCGGATCGCGGGCGTCTCCCCGGCGGGCCTCGGCGACTACGTGCGCGCCCTGACGCCGGTCGTCCTGCGCGCCGACACCCGCGTCACCGGCCACGGCTACCGCGCCGGACGGGCCGGCGGCTACCAGTCCGTCCTCCAGGCGGGCACCGCGGTCCTGGTCGACGACCGGGGCGTCCCGCGCGTCCGCTGCGCCTGTGGCAACCCGCTGCTCCCGCCGGCGGCGATGCGCGGCACACCGGTCACCCGGGGCACCCCCTGGCCCGGCTACCGTCCCGGCGCGGTGGTCGTCGTGACGCCCGCGCCGCAGGCGGTCACCGGCTTCACGATCGTCGACGTCGCCGCCCGCGCCTGGATCGAACGGCGCACCGGGCACGACGTGCGGCACGACCGGGCCCTGCCCCCGCCGGTGTGGGCGACGGGAACCCCCGAGGCGTCCGCGCCCGCGTCCGTCGTCCCGGGCGGGCGGCCGGACGCCCTGCCGCGTGCGCCGGACGCGTCGCCGGGAACGGGCCTGATCGGCGACTCGGCCCCGCTCCCGGCGAACCCGGCCGACCCGGCCGGGGACGACCCGCCCCCGGACGCACCGGCTCCGGAAGACCCCGGCGACCCGGCACCCGAGGACCCCGGCGATCCCGCTCCCGAGGACCCCGGCGAGGTCGGCCCGGACGCCGTGCCGGACAGCCCCGACCTGCCCGACGGCGGCGGACTGATTCCCGATGAACCGGCCACCGACAGCATCTTCGGCAGCCCCACGGACGTCTTCAGTAACTGAGGGCCGTCCCGGACGGGTGGCTCGTACACTCGGCACATCCGGTCGAAGAATCGGACGAATCCTGGCAAGGTGGGCCCATGGCTGATCGGGGAGCGAGCGCCCTGTCCCTCCCGGACGACTGGCCCGCCCACCCGGACCCGATCCTCGCGCTCAACCGGATGGGCAGCTTCGACTGGGATCTGGACACCGGCCTGATGCACATGGACGCGCAGGCCCACGAGGTCTTCGACGTGCGCCCCGACGAGTACGACGACCGCCCCGAGACCCTCTCCCGGCGCGTCCCGCCCGGCGAGGCCCGGCGCCTGGACACCGCCGTCTCCCAGGCCCTGAAGGACGGCAGCGAGAACTACGGCGCCTACTTCCGCATCCGCCGCCGCGACGGCACCCTGCGCTGGACCCACACCCAGGGCTACATCCGGCGCGACGAGACCGGCCGGCCCCGCCGCATCATCGGCATCGTGCGGGACGCCACCGAGGAACTCGTGGAGAGCGACGCCCGCCGCGACCAGGCCGACCGGGACGAGGCCCGCCGCGAGCAGACCAACGTCGTCGAACTCACCACGGCCGCCCTCGCCCACGCCCGCACCGTCCAGGACGTCATCGACGTCCTCAAGGACACCCACGGCCTCACCCACCTGGGCGCCACCAGCCTCGTCATGGGCCTGGTCGAGGCCGGCCGCATCCGCCTGGTCGCCGAGGGACCCGCGGGCAGCTTCGTCCCCGGCACGGACGTCACCCGGATCGACGACCCCTACCCGATGAGCGAGGCCGTACGGACCCTCGGCCCGTGCTTCATCGAGTCGCCCGAGGAGTTCGCCGAGCGCTACCCGATCCTGTGGCCGCACATCACCGACCTGAACATCACCTCGGCCGCCTACCTGCCGCTCATCGTCCAGGCCCGGCCGATCGGCGCGATGGGCCTGCTCTACAGCGACCGGCGCGGCTTCACCTCCGAGGAGCGCAACATCCTCGTCGCCCTCGGCAGCAGCATCGCGCAGAGTCTGCAGCGGGCCATGTTCTACGAGCAGGAGATGGACCTGGCGCAGGGCCTCCAGCAGGCCATGCTGCCCCGGACCATCCCGAGCGTGCCCGGCGCCGACGTCGCCGTCCGCTACCGCGCCGCCACCATCGGCGGCTCCGTCGGCCGGGACATCGGCGGCGACTGGTACGACCTGATCCCGCTGCCCGGCGGCCGGGTCGGCGCCGTCATCGGCGACGTCCAGGGCCACGACACCCACGCGGCCGCCGTCATGGGCCAGTTGCGCATCGTGCTGCGCGCCTACGCCGCCGAGGGGCACACCCCGGCCACCGTCATGGCCCGCGCCTCCGTCTTCCTGCACGAACTCGACACCGACCGCTCCGCCACCTGCCTCTACGCCGAGGCCGACCTGTCCACGGGCGTGCTCCAGGTGGTCCGGGCCGGCCACATCGACCCGCTCGTGCGGCGCCCCGACGGCTCCTGCCGCCGCGTCACCGTCCCGGGCGGCCTGCCGCTCGCCCTGTCCGCCGAGTTCGGCCGCCTCGACTACCCGGTGGGCACCCTGGAGCTCGACCCCGGCGACACGCTGCTGCTGTGCACCGACGGCCTCGTCGAGCAGCCCGGCGCCGACCTCGACGACGGCATGCGCACCCTCACCGCGCTCGTCGACACCGGCCCCGACGACGTACGGGACCTCGCCGACCGGCTCATCGACGTGGCCGCCGAGCGCGGCGGCGACGACGACGTGGCGCTGCTCCTGCTGCGCCGGCGCGGCCCGGACGGCCCGCAGTCCGGCCGCCGGCTCCAGCGGCACGTGGCCCCCGGCGACCCGGTGGCCCTGGCCGAGGCCCGGCACATGATCCGCACCGCGGTCGCCGCCTGGGGCGCCCGCGACCGCGCCGACGAGATCGAACTGGTCGCCGACGAACTGATCACCAACGCCCTGATGCACACCGAGGGCTCCGCGATCGTCACCCTGCGGGCCCTCACCGGCTCCGAGGTCCGGCTGCGCGTCGAGGTCGAGGACTCCTCCAGCGCCCTGCCGCGCCGCCGCGAGGCGGGTGACTCGGGCGTCTCCGGGCGGGGTCTGCTGCTGGTCGACCTGCTCACCGACGTGTGGGGCGTGGAGGCCCGGGGCGGCGGCAAGGCCGTGTGGTGCGAGTTCGTCGTACCGGACCCCGGCTGACCCCACGTGGCACTCTGGACCTATGCCGGAACTCCCCGAGGTCGAGGCGCTCAAGGACTTCCTCACCGAGCACCTCGTCGGCCACGAGATCGTACGGGTCCTGCCCGTCGCGATCAGCGTCCTGAAGACGTACGACCCGCCCCTGTCCGCGCTGGAGGGCCGCGAGGTCACCGCCGTACGCCGGTACGGCAAGTTCCTCGACATCGGGACCGCGGACGGCCCGCACCTCGTGACGCATCTGGCCCGCGCCGGCTGGCTGCACTGGAAGGACCGCCTCCCCGACGGCCCGCCCCGCCCCGGCAAGGGCCCCCTCGCCCTGCGCGTGGCCCTGGAGACCGGCGCCGGCTTCGACCTGACGGAGGCCGGCACGCAGAAGCGGCTCGCCGTGTACGTCGTCGGGGACCCGCAGGAGGTGCCGGGCGTGTCCCGGCTCGGCCCGGACCCGCTCGCCGACGACTTCGACGAAGCCCGCCTCACGGAGCTGCTGTCCGGTGAGCGGCGGCAGCTCAAGGGCGCGTTGCGCGACCAGAGCCTGATCGCGGGCGTGGGCAACGCCTACAGCGACGAGATCCTGCACGCGGCGAGGATGTCGCCCTTCAAGCTGGCCGCGTCGCTGAGCGAGGAGGAGACCGGGCGGCTGTACACGGCCCTGCGCGACACGCTCACCGAGGCGGTCGAGCGCTCCCGGGGCGTGGCGGCCGGGCGGCTGAAGGCCGAGAAGAAGAGCGGCCTGCGCGTGCACGGCCGCACCGGCGAGCCCTGCCCGGTGTGCGGCGACACCATCCGCGAGGTGTCCTTCAGCGACTCCTCGCTCCAGTACTGCCCGACCTGCCAGACGGGCGGCAAGCCGCTGGCGGACCGCAGGATGTCCCGCCTGCTGAAGTGACCGGGCCGGCCCGGCCCGTCACCGCGACGGCGGCGTCCACTCGAACATCAGGATGGTCGCGTCGTCCCGCAGCCGGCTGGTGGGCGAGTCCAGGATGGAGTGGATGAGCCGCCGCAGCGTCTCGGGCGCCAGCTCGCCCGCCGCCGTCGCCCGGATGATGTAGTCGGCGAACTGTTCGAGGCCGAACTCGCCGCCGTCGCTGCCCCGGGCCTCGGTCACCCCGTCGGTGTACATCAGCACCCGGTCGCCCGGCTTCAGCGCCATCTCGTGCGTCTGCCGCTGCCGCCCCGCGAGCAGCGACGGCAGCCCCATCGGCGGATCCGGCTCGCGCCGCATGGCGTCCACGTGCAGCCGCTGGTCACGGATGAGCAGCGGCGGGGGATGCCCGCAGTTGCACCACCGCAGCATCCCGGAGGCCAGGTCCAGCTGGGCCAGGACGCCCGTGCAGAACTGGTCGGGGAGCCAGTGCGCCAGCGCGTCGTCCACGCACTCCACCAGCTCGGGCAGGTCGGCCCCGGTCCGCCGGGCGTTGCGGCAGGCGGCCAGTGACACGGCCGTGGTGAGCCCGGAGGCCAGGTCGTGCCCCATGGCGTCGAGGACCGCGGCGTGCAGGGTCGTCTCCGTCAGGGAGTGGTCGAAGGCGTCGCCGCCGATCTCGTAGGCCGGCTCCAGCACGGCCGTGGACACCACGTGCGCGGTGCCGATCGTGCGGGGCGGCAGGAAGGCCCGCAGCATCTCGGCGGGCAGCCGCATCGGTTCGGTGCGCGTGCGCCGGACGAAGGAGTCCTTGTACGCCCGCTTCGACGTGATCATCATGGCGAGCAGGGTGGCGAGGGCCCTGCCGCGGCGCAGCACGGCCGGGGTCAGCGCCGGGGAGTGCACGGAGAGCACGCCGAGCCGTTCCGCGCCGTCCAGGAGCGGGAACCAGGCCGTCATGCCGCCCGACTCCGACTCCTCCACGCGCAGCGACTGGGTGCGGTAGGTCCAGCCGGCGAGCGAGTCGTCGACGGACAGGGGCGAGGCCACGTCGGTGAGCGGCACGAGCCGGCGCTGCTGGATGTCGGCCAGGTACACCACGGAGTGCTGGATCCCCACGGCCTTGGTGCAGCGGGCCACCGCCGTGGCCAGGTCCAGCGCCGAGCTCTCCGGATCGGCGAGGAACTCCTCCAGGCGACCGTCACCGGTCTCCGCCGTCGTCACCTCGTCTCCCCTCGCCGCGCAGCCCGGGTGTGTCGTCCAGCAGTCTCACACCGGGGCGGACGGGCCGCCCGGCGACAGGGGCGGACGGACGACACACACCCCTCAGGGCGACGGGAGCTTCACCAGGACCTCGCCGTCCGACGAGCGGATCTCGTAGCGGGCGATCTGGTCCGGGTGCATGGAGGAGCTGGCCATCATCGTGTTCGGGTGGGCGTCGTGACCGGGCCCGTGCCAGCTGGTGGCGGTCTCCTCGGTGCCGTCGCGGCCGATGATCACGAGGTGGCAGGCGCGGGGCCCGGCCGCGTCCTTCACCTGGAGTTCGAGCTGACTGCCCGAGGCCTCGTCCTCCGTCGTGACCTGCGCCCACACGCCCGTGCGCGCGTCGGTCGCCGCGACCGTCAGGGGCTGCTCGCCGCTGCCCTGGGCCATCATCACGACCCCGGGCGCCGACACCGCGAACGCCACCGAGGCCGCCAGGGCGAACAGCACGCGCCGGCGTCCGGCCCGGCGCCGGGTGGCCACCTCGGCCAGCAGCCGGTCCAGCATGCGCGGCCCGGGCTGCGTCAGCGGACTCACGAACCGTGGCGTCGCCCGCCGGTACAGCATCAACTGCCGTGTCGTCGGGCCGAATTCCGTCACCTCTGCAGCGCACCGAGGGCACTCCATGAGGTGGTCCTCGAAGCGGAAGGCCTCCGCCTCGTCCAGCACGCCGAGCGCGTAGGCGCCGACGTCGCGATGCCTTTCCAGGGACCTCATGCCGAATCCTCGTGCCGTTGGGTGCGGGTGGGGTTACTCCTTGCTCCCACCGGTACGGACCAGGCAGCGGAATCACTCAAGCCGGTGACACAATCGCAACCAAAGGATTCGGAGCCCTCCGGCCCGCGGATTGGTCCGGGGCCGCGGAAATCTAAAAAAGGTGGATCGCGAGGTGCCCCAGCGGCAGTCCGAGCTGCCAGGCGGGCGTCCAGACCTTCGGTCCCTCGTCCTCCCCGGCCACCGGAGCGCCGCCCGGCACCGCGTTCAGATCGGGGGCGAGCAGCTCCGTCTCCTGCAGCCAGCGCCATGCCTCCTCCGCCAGCTCCAGGTCGGGTGCCGGCCCGCCCGACTCCGCGGCCGTCGCGGCGACCTCGGCCAGCCGCTCGCGCACCCACTCCTGCCACGGCTGGTCGTACGCGGTCAGCGACAGCCACGTCTCCAGCTGCGTGACGACCCGGATGCCCGACAGCTCCCCCTCGGTGTCGGAGAGGAAGATCGTCAGCGCCAGGGCGTCGCGCCCGGCGCGGAACTCGAAGGACGTCGGCGGCATCAGATCGCCGGTCCGCAGCAGCTCGTCGGCGATGTACTCGGCGTACAACCACGCCATGGGAACGGTCAGTTCACCGCCGGAGCCGTCCGTGCTCTCCTGCCCTCTGTGCAGCATCCCTTCCTGCCTTCCTCCGGTACGTGCGCGTCGGCCGACACCGGGCTCCGGGGCGTTGTCGGCCCCCTCCGGAACACGGATGGGAACAGCCGATTACTCAACCGGGGTCCTCAGCAAGGCGCTTTACGGAGGTTTGACTCACCCATTGGTTTCACCGCAGGTCGGCGGCGTATCCCGGAAGCACCCGGCGCAGGGCGCGCAGCGCGTAGTACGCGCGGGACTTCACGGTACCGGGCGGGATCCCGAGGGTCGCCGCTGCTTCCGCCACACTCGCCCCCTGGAAGTACACGAGCACCAGGACTTCACGGTGCTCCGGAGTGAGTGTCTTCACAGCCCGGCGGACGTCGAGCATCGCCGCGGCCCGCTCGGCGTGGTCGGAGCTGACCCGCGCGTTCTCCAGCACCGCGTCGCCGACCTCGGCCGGACGGGCCTGCCGGGCCCGCCGGGCGTCGATCGCGAGCCGCCGTCCGACGGTCATCAGCCAGGGGCGTACGGAGTCGAAGTCGTCGGCGCGCAGGGCCTCGGGGTGCTGCCAGGCGCGCACCAGCGTTTCCTGGACCAGGTCCTCCGCGCGCTGCCGGTCGCCGTCGCAGAGCCGGAGCAGCAGCGCGAAGAGGGGCCGGCCGTGCTCCCGCTGCAGTGCGGCGAGCTCGTGCTCGGCGGTCGTCCCGTTCGTGAGTGTGGATCCGGCCGTCATGGCCGTATGCCACCGCAGGGCATGGCTGTGGCACAGGCCACGTACCCGGCTGTGCGGCGGACGGTCGATCGCGTCGACGAACGGTTCGACGAACGGTCGGGGCGCTCCACCGGGCGGGTGCCGGTCGGGCTGATGAGCGTGTCGCAGCCGCGTGGGGCGGCGCGGGCCTTCTTTCCTGTTTGTGTGTAAATACGACCACAACGCCCACCGTGGGGTGAATGGATGATCACACGCAGTCGACAGGTGGCCCTGGCCCTGACCGTCGTCCTCGCCGCAGGCGCCGCCTGCCAGGCCCGTGACCACGAACCGCCCGGCTCCGGGCGCCCGGCACCGTCCCCCGCCGAGCCCCGCGGCTTCACCCTGGTCGCCTCCGGCGACGTCCTCCCGCACGACTCGATCATCGACCGGGCCCGCTTCGACGCCGGCGGGACCGGCTACGACTTCCGGCCGATGCTCGCCGGGATCCGCTCCGTCGTCGACCGCGCCGACGTGGCCCTGTGTCACATGGAGACCGTCTACGGCGCGAACGGCCACTACACCGGCTACCCGGCCTTCAAGTCCCCGCCGGAGGTGGCCCCGGCTCTCGCCGCCACCGGCTACGACGGCTGCTCCACCGCCTCCAACCACACCCTGGACGACGGCGCCGACGGCATCCGCCGCACCCTGGACGCCCTCGACCGGGCGGGCGTACGGCACGCCGGCTCGGCACGCGCCGAGGAGGAGGCCCGCACGGTGACGATGCTCCAGGCGGGCCGGGCACGGATCGCCCACCTCGCCTACACCTATGACACCAACGGCATCCCGTTCCCCGAGGGACAGCCCTGGGCCGTCAACCTCATCGACGAGGGCAGGATCCTCGCGGACGCCCGGGCCGCGCGGGAGACGGGCGCCGACGTGGTCGTCGTGTCCCTGCACTGGGGCACCGAATGGCAGGACGCCCCCGACGACCGGCAGCTGACCCTGGCCCGGAACCTCACCGCCGCCCGCACCGAGGGGCGTCCCGACATCGACCTGATCCTCGGCACCCACGCGCACGTCCCGCAGGCCTACGAGAAGGTCAACGGCACGTGGGTGATCTACGGGATGGGCGACCAGATCGCCGGTCTGATGACCAACCACCAGGGTGCCAAGGACCCGCGCGGCAACCAGTCCACCCTCGGCCGCTTCACCTTCGCCCCGCCCGCACGGCCGGGCGGCCGCTGGGAGGTGGCGAAGGCGGAGTTCGTGCCGCAGCTGTTCGACGTCGACGCCGGTCGGGTCGTCAACCTCAACCGGGCCCTCGCCCAGGGCGCCGACGTCCGGGCCGTACGCGACCGCATCCGGGACGTCGTCCTCAGCCGGGGCGCGTCGAAGGACGGACTGGTGATGGGGGAGTAGGCCCGGAGCGCCGGCCGGTCAGCACCCAGCGGGCGCCGTCCTCCCCCCTCCGTGTACACCGGCCGGAGACCCAGGTCCCGCTAAGGCACCACCGTCACCGGCCAGCGGCCCGCCTTCACCAGGCGTACCGCCACCGAGCCGACGATGCGGTGGCCCGCCTGCTCCGAGGCGCCCACGACCACCGCGTCCGCCTTGAGCTCGTCGGCCGCTTTCACCAGGCCGGTGTACGGGTCGCCGCGGAACGTGTGGAACTCCCAGCGGACCTCGAATATCCCCTTGAGCCGCTCCGCCGCGTCCCGGATCTGCGCCACCAGGTCCTCGGCGATCTCGTCGGTCGTCTCGGCCACCGGCGCCCCGAGCGCCGCCCCGGCCGCCAGCACGGGCTGCACGTACACCACGGCGAGCAGCGCGTGCTGCCGCCGGGCCAGGCCACCGGCGTAGGCCGCGGCCCGCAGGGAGGAGTCGGAGCCGTCCACCCCGACCACGATCACCTTCGGCCCGTCCGTGCCCCGCTCGAACTGAGGGGAGTGCTGTTCCGTCACGCCGCGAGGCTATCGGAGGCGGTGGGTCCGGCAGTCGGGCGGGAGGTCGAGGCCGCACCATGCCTCCGAGGGGGGCGCCAACGCACCGCCCCCGCGCCGTCATGGAGTTCATGGTGCTCAACTCGTCGGAAAAAGGGCACCCGACAGGCGGACGGCGGCCCGTCGCCACGAGAAGGGCCGCCGTCGCTGGCGGCGCTCGGCCTCGCCGGAGGGGACGGGACCGAGCCCGCCGACCCCTCCCCGGCCCGCCGGACCGGATCCGCGTCCGCCACCACACCGTCGGCCCCCGGCGCGCCGCCACTGACCCTTCTGCGTGGGCCGTTCGGGTGAAATCGTGCCGCCGCACCGGTGTTGCTCAGGTGCGTCGGCCCTCCGCCGGGCGACTGATGAGTCATGAAGAAGGATCAGTTGCTCACCCGACGCGCGGCGTTGCTCGCGGGCGCCGGCGCCGTGGGAGCGGCCGCCGCGGCCGGGGTGCTCACGGCGGTCACCGGGGACGTCCCCGCCGGCTCCGGCTCCGGCTCCGGCTCCGGCTCCAGCTCCGCCGCGGGCGCCCAGGCCCGCCGCGCCCGCAGCGCCTCCGCGTACCGTCTCCAGCCCCTGACCGGCTACGGCCCGCCGCACGCCGCGCCCCGCCGGACCCTGGTACGCCGCGAACCGCTGCTGCGCTTCTCCGGACGCGGCCGCACGATGGTGCTGACCTTCGACGACGGCCCCGACCCCCGCTACACCCCGGACATCCTGGACACCCTGGCCGAGTACGACGTCCGCGCCATGTTCTTCGTGTGCGGCGAGATGGCCGCCGACAGCAGGGAACTGCTGGCCCGGATGGCCGACGAGGGCCATGTCGTCGGCAACCACACCTGGTCCCACCCGCTGCTCACCCGCCTCAGCCGGCGGCAGATCCGCCGGGAGATGGAACGCACCAGCGACGTCATCGAGGAGGCCTGCGGGGAGCGCCCCGAGTGGTTCCGCGCGCCCTACGGCGCCTGGAACCGCGCCACGTTCCAGATCGGCGCCGAACTCGGCATGGAACCCCTCGCCTGGACGCTCGACACGCTCGACTGGACGACCCCGGGCACCCGGTCGATCGTGAAGCGGATCGAGAACGGCGCCGCCCCCGGCGTCGTGGTGCTCTCGCACGACGCCGGGGGCGACCGCTCGCAGAGCGTGCGGGCCCTGCGGCGCTACCTTCCCGGACTGCTGGACTCCGGCTACCGCGTCACCGTGCCCCGGCGGCACTACGCGTAACGGGTTGGCTCAGCAAGGGGCGGAAGCGGGTGAACAGGGCGAGGAGTTCGGATCCCCACTTCGCGCGGAAGGCCGGCTCGATGCGGGCGAGGTCGAGTTCGTTGGCGGCGGACAGCTCGGCGAAGTCCCGGCGCAACTGCGGCTCCGGAGTGCGGGCATGACCCGTGAACCGGTCGTGGAAGGGGGCGTCGGAGTCCGCGAGCGTCGGATAATCTCATGGAGCGCCAGTCGAAGAGGTGTCGTGCCCACCCACGCGGGACGTGTCCTGTGGGACGCCGCCGCCGAGGGCATCTCGGTCTGGACCTGGCCCTGCGACGCCTCGGCGACCCCGTCAACGGTGACAGCGGCACCGTGCGTGTCACCACGGGCGGAGCAACCGTACGGCACTTCATGTCCGAGGCCGACGCCGCCTTCGCCGAGCTGGGTATCCGGAGCGGCTCCGACAGCAGGGTCTTCGCCGACACCGTCGCGGCAGCTGCGGTGAGAAGGCCGCCCGCGCACACCGAGAACGCCATGCCCGCCCGACCGGCGATGATCAGTAACGCACCTCGGTCAGGCGGGCGAAGGCCACGACGTTGCCGGCGTAGCCGTCCTGCTCGGAGAATCCGCCGCCGCAGGTGATGACCCGGAGTTCGGCGGCGCCCTTGGACGCGTAGACGCGGTCGCCGGGGAAGTTGTTCTTCTCGAACACCTCGACGCCGTAGACCTCGAACACGGCGGTCTTTCCGTCCTGCCGGGCGACCTCGACGCGGTTCCCCTTCTTCAGCGCCCCGAGCCCGTAGAACACGGCGGGGCCCTGCTGGTTGTCGACGTGGCCGACGACGACCGCCGTGCCCTTCTCGCCGGGCGTGACGGCACCGGTGAACCAGCCGGCCAGGTTCGGGTCCTCCGGCGGCGGCGCTCCCACCCAGCCGTCCGCGTCCAGGCCCACGGGGATGATCGGCGCGTCGACCTGGATGGCCGGGATCCGGACCCGGTCCGGCAGGGCGTAGGGCAGGGGCCGTACCGTGCCGGCGAAGGTGGCGGCGGGCACCCGGCTGTCCGCCGCGGCGGCCGTGGCCGGCTGCGGCGGGCCCTCGTCGAACTCCCCCGAACCATTCCGAATGAGCGCGAGGCCGGTCAGCAGAACAAGCGCTATCACGCCCCACGGGGCACGCTTCTTCCGCCGCGCCTCCTCTTCCGCCTCGGCCAGCTCGGACGCAGACATTCGCTTTCCCCTCTCGACCCGGCCGTCGCCGTGTCAGTCGCGCATATCAGAACGCTAAGCGCCGTGCGTGAAAGCGGCGACGGGGCAGGAGCGAACGGGTGGCCCTGGGCCGTGCGGGGCGGCACGGGGCCCTGAGGTGCGCCATCCGAGTTGCCGCCGTGAGGAAATTTCCGACAGTGCGTGACCTGCGGCGATATCCGATTGTGCGCTTTTCCCGCGGCGCCCTCTCTCACCAGGACGGACCATTCCCGAAATGCGGCTACGCACAAGGCAACTGACTGTCTTTCTGGGAGGCGCTTTCTCGCCGATCGACCGGGGACGGGTCCCGGGGCGTCTTCCGCGGAGGTTCACATGCCTAACACTCGTGCCCTGGCGGTCGCCGGTGCGGCGGTCGCCGCCCTCGGCCTCTCCGCCCCCGCGGCCGTCGCGTGGGACTCACCCAGCAACATCGTCGCCCTGCCGAGCGTCATCGCCCGCGGCGGCCAGCTGACCATCACGGTCGACGGCTGCCGCAACGGCGGCACGGCCACGTCCAACGCCTTCTCGCCGACGCGGCTCTCGCCCGTCCACGGCGGGCGCAACGAGATGGCGAAGGGCACCGCCACCATCAACAGCAACGCCCGCCCGGGCCCGTACGACATCACGGTCACCTGCAACGGCAAGTCGCTGACCAAGCCGCAGGCCTTCACCGTCATCGGCGGTGTCCGCGGCGGTGTCGGCGGCAGCAGCACCACCGGCGCGACCCCGACCGACATGGCCATCGGCGGCGGCCTGGTGGCCGCGGCGGTCGTCGGCGGTGGCGTGTTCTGGATGCGCCGCCGGGCCGAGCGGCGCGTCTGACGCTCCCCGGCCTTCTTACGAGCGGTCGCCTCGCACGTGAACGGCGTTCGCCCCGGGTCTCCCTCGCGTGGGGAACCCGGGGCGAACACCTGCGGGCGTGCGTCGGCCGGCGTCCTCGTCTCAGCCGGCGTCCTCGTCGGTGCGGCGGCGCGAGAAGTGGTAGGCGGCGCCGAGCGCACCGGCGATGAGCGCGGCGCCGAGGCCGATCTCCTTGAGGTCGAAGCCGGCGAAGGTGCCGCCCTCACCGGCGTGCACGCCCTTCGAATGACGGTGGTGGTGCGTCGGGTGCGGCGTGGGGTGGTGCGTCGGACGCCCGCCGGCGATGGTCAGACGGGCGGTGCCGCTCGACTCGTCACAGACGAACTCCACGTCGTAGACGGCGCCGCGCTTGGCGTCCCAGTCGACCACGGCCGTCGCCGACGACTTCCCCGGCGGGATGGTGACCACGTCGAAGACCGGCGAGGAGACGGCCGCCTCCCCGCGGCACGCCTCGTTGCGCTCCACCCGCAGCATGACCCGGCCGCCCGCCGCGACGGTGGAGGGTTCGACGGCGAAGCCGAAGTCGGTCCGGATCGCCGCGTCGGCGGCGGGCACGCAGGAGGTGAGGGCGCCGGCGCCCAGCAGTACGGCCGAAGCGACGCGTATCGCGCGCATGATGGATCCTCCGGTCCCCGAGGAGCAGCCGCGGACCTGTTCCGCTCACGTCACACATGCACCTCGATGCCCGAAACGCTAGGAACGTGCCCGCAGTGGCGCGATCGGAGCAGCGCAAACGGGGGACGTGGGGCCGCCCGGGGGAGCGCCGGTACCGCGACCGGGGGACGGCGACGGTGTGTCGCACGCCCCCCGGCCCGGATCCGCGGTGGGGGCGCCGTCAGTCCCCGGCGCCCGGGAAGAGGTTCAGGAACGGGTCCGCCGACGCGGTCACGCCCCGGCTGTAGGGCGAGTCGAAGTCCCAGATCAGGAACAGCAGGAAGGCGATCAGCGCCGAGAACAGCCCAGCGAGGACCAGTTCCCGTGTCGTTCTGCGGATCTGCAGGGCGAAGATCATCCCGATGGTGACGACGGCCCCGGTGATCAGCCCGAACCACACCACGCCCGGCATGGTCTCACCGGTCGCCTCCGCCCGGGCGATGCGGGCCTGGCTCGCCGCGGTCACCTGGTCGAGGAGCGGCTGGTACGCCTGGGCCTGGAAGTCCGTCTTCGGCTCGTAGTCGGTGACGGACGCGCGGACACGCTCGAAGAGCTCGTTGCCGCGCTCGGTGATCTGGCCCGAGTCGGCCATGGTGTCCCACTCGGTGGTGACCACGTGGCTGACGTACGCGTGGATGTCGTCCCGGATGCGGTCGCGTTCGCCGGCCGGGTAGACCCGGACCCGCTCCGAGATCTCGTGCAGCGCGGTCGCCTCGGCCTGGACGTGGTCCTGGGCGGCGCTGCGGCCCTCCCAGACACCGGCGATGGCCAGGCCCAGGACGATGGCGTACACGACACCGATCCACATCGTCATGTACTCGATGACGTCAGGGGTCTCGCTGGGGTCCTCGTCCTCGGGCGCCCTGCGGTGCCGTACGAGGGTGATGACGACCACCACGGCGCAGGCGGCCAGCATCGCGAGGGTGAGAACAAGCCATTCCGGCAAGAGGTGCCTCCAGTTCAGGGATCAACGCGCGCGCAGCGCGGCGACGGCGACCACCGCGGGCACCGTGACGAGCAGGACGAAGGTGAGCGGTGACAGCCTGTTGTTCGAGGGGCGTGGCCGTGGCGTGGCCCGGTAGCGCGGGTAGTGGACGGGCGTCGCGGACGGACGCGGGGCGGGGCTGGCCGACGGTTTCGGGGCGGGCGCCGGTGGAGGGGGCGGGGGAGGCGTGGGCCTCGGAGTCGGCCGGGGTGCGGGCGCCGCCGGGCGGGGCGCGGGCGGAGGCGGCGGCTCCGGCTCGGCGGTGGGCGGTGGTTTCGGGGGCGGGGGTTTGGGTGAGGGCGGTGGCGGCGGCGGGTCCGGGCTCGGCGTCGGCGTCGGGCTCGGGGTCGGTTTCGGCGGAGGAGGCGTGGGTGTGGGCGTGGGGGTCGGTGTGGGTGTCGGGCACGGCGGCTTGGTCGGCCACGTCTTGCTCCCGGCGACCGCCACCGCCTTGATGCCGTCCGGCCCCGTCGAGGCGTACGCGCAGGAGGTGGCCTCCGCCACTCCGGCCGGTGCGCCGACGAGCGCCCAGGTCAGCGTCGCCACCGCCAAGGCCCGTGCGGCAAGGGCGGGTTGAGTCGAAAGGGGTCCATACACGACGAAGATCATGAGCCCTGTGCCGCCCGGGCGGGCCGCAGCGCAAGGGGATTGCCTCGAAAGAGGGATATTCGGGGGGCGTCGGTTTGACCCGGGGTCGTGCGTGCGGCCGTGGGGCGGGACGCGTGTGCGGCGGCTGTCGCAGGTTCCGGAAAGAAAATTGGCCGGACGTTGAACACGGGCACCGCCCCCATGCGTACTCATGACCGTGCGGCGGCGCAGCAGGGCGCTGCAACACCCTTGCGATTATGGGGAGTTGACGATGAAGACCTCCTGGCGGAGCGCCTCACTCGTGGCGAGCGCCGCGGCGGTCCTGGCGCTGACGACGGCGTGCGGTCAGGACAGCCCACCGGCGGCCAGCCAGAACGTGGGCGCGACGGCGGCGCCCGGGGACTACGGAAACATCGGTACCGGCACCGAGAACGGGGTGGGCGGTATCGCGAGCGGCCAGTCGGCCGCGCCGAGTCCTTCCAGCCCGTCCAACCCCGCGGGCAAGCTGTCCGTCGCCACCGCCGAGGAGGTCGGCAAGGTGGTCACCGACAGCCTCGGTCTCACGCTGTACCGGTTCGACCAGGACACCGACCAGCCGCCCAAGTCGAACTGCGACGGCGACTGCGCCAAGACCTGGCCGCCGGTGCCCGCGGACGACGCCGAGGCCGGCGAGGGCATCGACAAGTCGCTGCTCGGCTCCGTGACCCGGGCCGACGGCACCAAGCAGCTGACGGTGGGCGGCTGGCCGGCCTACCGCTACGCCAAGGACGTCAACGCGGGTGACGTCAAGGGCCAGGGTGTGGGCGGCAAGTGGTATGCGCTCGCCCCCGACGGCAAGAAGGCGCAGGGCGGCGGGGCCGCCGCCGCGGGTGAGGCCGGGGACCTGGCCGGGCTGTCCACCCGCAACGACCCCAAGCTCGGTGAGATCGTCGTCGACAAGAACGGCATGACCGTCTACCGGTTCATGAAGGACGAGGCCTGGCCGAAGCCCGTCTCCAACTGCTCCGGGGAGTGCCTGGAGAAGTGGCCGCTGGTGGAGCCCGTCGACTTCAACGACACCAAGGGCATCCAGAAGAAGGGCTACATGATCTTCGAGCGGACCGACGGCAAGGGCAAGCAGCAGACGATCAACTGCTCGCCCATCTACACCTTCGCCGGCGACAAGGCTCCCGGCGACACCAACGGCCAGGGCGTCGGCGGCACCTGGTACGCCGTGCGGCCCGACGGAAAGCCGGTCGGCGCCCCGGCGAAGTAGAGAAACCTCCCCAGGGTTGATCATCTCGCCACCCGGCGGCGTCGACCCGGTCCGCCCCCTCCGTGCTCCACGGAGGGGGCGGACCGTTTTGCCGCGCTTCACCTGAACTCATCGAATTCTCGACACTCTTCCCCTTCCGGATCGGAACTCTCCGGAATGCCTCGGACACTGTTCGTCATATGTTCGAAGGGCATGCGGACGGGTATCAATTCGGCACGTGCCGCAGGCAGTGACCGGGAACGGACGGTCAATTTCCGTTTCGGGTCGCTCCATTGGCGGGCGATCAGTAGCCTCTGCTCGAACACCGGATCGCCTACGCCTTGGAGAGATAGATGGAGCGTCCCGCCTGGGCCCCACGGAGCATCGACATCTCGGTGCCCAGCGTCTCCCGGATGTACGACTACTACCTGGGCGGATCGCACAACTTCGAGGTCGACCGGGAAGCTGCCCGCAGGGCCATGGAGTTCATGCCGGGACTCCCCAAGATCATGCAGGCGAACCGGGCCTTCATGCGCCGCGCCGTGCGCTACGCGGCCGACCAGGGCATCACCCAGTTCCTGGACATCGGCTCCGGCATCCCCACCTTCGGCAACGTCCACGAGATCGCCCAGGCCGCCCGCCCCGGCGCGCACGTGGTCTACGTCGACCACGACCCGGTGGCCGTGGCGCACAGCCAGGCGGTCCTGGAGGGCAACGAGGACGCGGCCGTCGTCGCCGCGGACCTGCGCAAGCCCCAGGAGATCCTGCGCAGCGCCGAGGTGGAGCGGCTGATCGACCTGAATCAGCCAGTGGCGCTGCTCCTCGTTGCCATACTGCACTTCGTGGAGGACGAGGACGACCCGTACGGGGCGGTGGCCGAACTGCGCGAGGCGCTCGCGCCCGGCAGCCTGCTCGTGCTCACCCACGCCTCCTACGAGGGGATCCCGCTGCCGCCGGAGCGGGCCGGGGGCGCGGTGGACGTGTACGAGGACATCCGCAACCCGCTGATCATGCGCTCGCGCGAGGAGATCGCGCGGTTCTTCGAGGGGTACGACATGGTGGAACCCGGACTGGTGGCGATGCCGCGCTGGCGGCCCGACACCACACCGGAGGACGAGGATCCGTACGCGTTCTCCGGTTTCGCGGGCGTGGGGCGTACGGCGTGATCGCGGAACCGGACGGCCCGGAGGACAGACTCCGCCGGTTCGCGACGATCTGGAGCCGGGCCGTCTTCCCGGTCACCTCGACGTCGTCGACCCGCACCGAGTTCGAGGCACAGCTGCTGCCGCTGGCCCGGCGGTTGAGCGAGGCACTGCTGGCCCGGGCCTTCGACGCCGACGCGGGCAAGGCGGTCGGCGCCGCCCTCGTGGACGCGCACTGCACCGACCCCGAGGCACTCAGCCGCACCCTGGACTGCGTGGACGCCTACCTCGTCCTGTACTGCGGGAACGACGGCGACCAGGAGGACCTGCGGGCCCGGTGCGCGCGTCTGCAGCACGCGATGGCCGCCGGCTTCGCACGGGCGCTGCGCGAGCGGACCCTGGCCGAACAGGAGGCCATCGCGCAGGCCGCGCTCCAGGCGCAGGGCGTGGTCGCGCAGGCCCTGCACGCGAGCGAGGCCCGTTTCCGCGCCGTCTTCGAGGGCGCGGCCATAGGCATCGGCATGGCCGACCTGGAGGGCAACATCCTCCAGGTCAACGGCGCGCTGCTGCGCATGTTCGGCGTCTCCGAGCAGACGATCCGCAGCCGCAAGGTCCGGGAGTGGACCCACCCCGACGACGCGCCCCAGACCTGGCGGCTCTACGACGAACTCGTGCGCGGCGACCGGGAGCACTACCACCTGGAGAAGGCGTTCTACCGCCCCGACGGAACGGTCCTGTGGACCAACCTGACGGTCTCCCTGCTGCGGGACGCCGACGGCAATCCGCAGTACCAGCTCGCCCTCATGGAGGACACCACCGAGCGGCGGCTGCTCAACCTGCGGCTGCGCTACGAGGCCACGCACGACGCGCTCACCGGCCTGCCGAACCGCACCTTCTTCTTCGAGCGCCTGGAGAAGGCGCTGTCCGCCGGGGAAGGCCAGCGCTTCGGGCTGTGCTACCTCGACCTGGACGGCTTCAAGACCGTCAACGACAGCCTCGGCCACGCGGCCGGCGACCGGCTGCTGGTGGAGGTCGCCGACCGGCTGCAGTCCTGCGCCACCGCCCCCGGCGAGATGGTCGCGCGGCTCGGCGGCGACGAGTTCGTGGCCCTGACCACCGGCCCCGACACCCAGCGCGAGGTCGACGAACTCGCCACCCGCATCATGAACGCGCTGCTCGCGCCGATCAGCGTCGACGGCCGCGAGCTGACCGTGCGCGGCAGCATCGGCATCGTCGAGGGCCCGGCCGGGGAGCGCAGCCCCGCCGAGGTGCTGCGCAGCGCCGACATCACCATGTACCGGGCCAAGTCGGCGGGCGGCAACCGCTTCGAGCTGGCCGACCCGGAGGCGGACGCCCGCGCCATCACCCGGCACGGCCTCACCACCGCGCTGCCGACGGCGCTGGAGCGGGGCGAGTTCTTCATCGAGTACCAGCCGCTGGTGCACCTCGGCGACGGCAGCGTCCGGGGCGCCGAGGCCCTGGTGCGCTGGCTGCACCCGCAGCACGGCGTGCTCGGCCCGGACCGGTTCATCCCGCTCGCCGAGCACACCGGGCTGATCGTGCCGCTGGGCCGCTGGGTCCTGGAGCAGTCGGTGCGCCAGGCCCGCGAGTGGCGGGAACTGCAGGGCGGCGTCGAGGCGGTGGGCCCGCTGCGGATCAACGTGAACCTCTCGCCCTGCCAGTTGACGCACCCGGGCCTGGTCCAGGACACCGTCGACATCCTGGAGCGCACGGGCATCGAGCCGGACGCCCTCTGCCTGGAGGTCACGGAGTCGGCGCTGATCGGTGCCGACGACGACCTGCTGAAGCCGCTGCGCCGACTGGCGGAGATGGGCGTCGACATCGCCCTGGACGACTTCGGCACGGGCTACTCCAACCTCGCCAACCTGCGTCGCCTGCCCGTCAGCATCCTGAAGCTGGACCGCTCCTTCACCCAGAGCATGCAGCAGTTCCCGGCCGACCCCGTCGACCTCAAGATCGTCGAGGGGATCGTCTCACTGGCCCACAGCCTGGACCTCGCGGTCACGGTGGAGGGCGTGGAGACCGGGGCACAGGCCGAGCAGCTGCGGATACTGGGCTGCGACACGGCACAGGGCTGGTACTACGCCCGCCCCGGCCCGCCGGAGCGGCTGCACGAGCTGGCGCTGGTGGACGCCACGGGCTGAGCGGACGGACGGCGGTCCCGGTGGTCGGCCCCGGGACCGCTCCCTACGATCGAGGAAGAGGACCCGACCGGGCCCCGGCCGAGGGAGCACGGGTATGGACACCACCGAGATGCGCCGTCTCTTCGAGGCCCACCGTGAGGCGGAGGCCGCCCGGGACATCGACGGCATCCTCGCCACGTTCGTCCCGGACTGCTTCCTCGAGACCAAGGCGCTCGGGCTGCGCAGCCAGGGCAGGGACGCGGTGCGCGCCGCCTACCGGCAGCAGTACTTCACCGCGTTCCCCGACCTCAGCCCCGAGGACGAGGGCGTCGCCCACGGTGACGACGTCCTGGCCGTGTGGGGGACGCTGCGGGGAACCAGCCGGGGGGAGTGGCTCGGCGTGCCGCCCGGCGGGGGCGCCTTCGCGGTGCCCTTCGCCAACGTCGTCCCCTTCCGGGACGGCCTGATGGCGGGCGAGGCGATCTACTTCGATCTCGCCGGCCTGTGCGAACAGGCCGGCATCCCGCTGGAGCGGATCCGGGCGGCCGCCGCCGCGCGCCGCGCGGGGGCAGCGGCGAGCGGGTGACGCGCGGGAGCCGTTCTCACCGCGCCGCGCGCAGCGCCGCCCCCGCGGAGTCGACGTCCAGGTCCACGGCGACCTCCTCGCCCTCCCAGCGGCCGCGTTCGGTGATCGCGAGGCCGATCAGTGCCAGCTCGGCGGCACCGTCCCGCAGCGCGTACCGCTCCGGGGTCTCCGCGCCGGGCGCGGCGTCCTCCGTGCGCTCCCAGGCGGCCACCGCCGCCTCCGCCAGCTCCCGCGGCACCCGCACCGCGACCCGGCCCGTCTGCCGGCCGACGCAGGCCCCGATCGCGGCCAGCACCTTCCTGTCGTCCCGATACCGGACGTACTGCTCGTCACTCACAGGTCGAGGGTAGGCAGGGACGGCTGCCGGGCGCAGTGAATATCCGCTGGCGCGCCCCGGGCGGCACGTCACCGCTCCAGCAGCATCCGCTGCAGTTCCCGCGCCGCCCGCGGTGGTGCCACGTCGCTGCGGTGGGCCAGGGCGATCGTGCGGTGCAGGCCGGGCCGGGCCAGGGGCGTCACCCGCAAGCCGCGCCCGGAGCGCGCCGCCACCATCCGGGGGACGACGGCGACGCCCAGACCCGCCCGCACGAAGCCCAGCACCGCGTCCATCTCGCCGCCCTCCACCGCGAAGTCCGGCTCGAAGCCCTCCGCCCGGCAGGCCGCCACCGTCAGCTCCCGCAGGTCGTAGCCGTGCCGGAACATCACCAGCCGCTCGCCCTCCAGATCGGCGACGCGCACGGTCCGCCGCCCCTGACCGGGCCTCGGCGCGTCCGGGGAGGAGACCACGACCAGGTCCTCGCGCAGCAGCTCCACCGTCGTCAGGGCAGGGGAGGGCGTCGGCAGCGGCAGGACCACCAGCGCCAGGTCCAGCGCGCCACGGGCCAGTTCCCGCACCAGGTCGTGGGAGCCGCCCTCCTCGATCAGCAGCCGGACCCCGGGGTAACGGTCGTGGAAGGCGCGCAGCACGTCCGGCAGCAGACCCGTGCACAGACTCGGCGTCGCCCCCAGCCGCACCCGCCCCCGCCGCAGCTGCACCAGCTCCAGCACCTCGTGGCGGGCCGTGTCCGCGTCGGCCAGGATGCGCCGGGCCAGGGGCAGCAGCGCCTCCCCGGCGTCGGTGAGCGTGATGTTGCCGCGCGCCCGCAGGAACAGGTCGGCCCCCAACTCCCGTTCCAGCGCCTTGATCTGCTGCGACAGCGACGGCTGCGCGACGTGGACCAGATCGGCGGCCCGGGTGAAGTGCCGGGTCTCGGCGACGGCCACGAAGTACTGGAGCTGCTGGAACTGCATCCTCCTACGATAGCTATGGCCTATGGAATCAAGCCGGACCATGTCTTGGACCGATCGGCCGAGGGTCCGTAGCGTGCTGTGACATGGCTCTGGCAACGCGGACGGACCGACGGCCGTCCATGGCACGCACCGTGTGGGACTCCACCGTCGGCAAGAAGACCGTGATGGCGGTCAGCGGGCTGATCATGCTGCTGTACCTGGTCGTCCACATGATCGGGAACCTGAAGATCTTCTTCGGGGCGGGCGAGTTCAACCGGTACGGCCACTGGCTGCGCACCGTCGGCGAGCCCTTCATGCACTACGAGTGGACGCTCTGGCTGGTCCGCGTGGTGCTCGTGGTCGCCGTGGTCGCCCACGCCGTGTCGGCGTTCCAGCTCAGCCGCCGCGACATCAGGGCACGGCCCAGCAAGTACGTGCACAAGAGGCCGCGCGCCTCCTACGCCACCCGCACCATGCGCTGGGGCGGGATCATCCTCGGCCTGTTCATCGTCTGGCACGTCCTCGACATCACGACCGGCACCGTGCACCCCGGCTTCCAGCCCGGCCACCCGTACCAGAACGTCGTGGGCACCTTCTCCACCTGGTACGGCAACGTCATCTACATCGTCGCGATGCTCGCCCTCGGCCTGCACATCCGGCACGGGTTCTGGAGCGCCGCCCAGACCCTCGGCGTCGGCAGCCGGCGGCGCGACCGCGCCCTGAAGACCGTCGCCAACGTCCTCGCGCTGCTGCTCACGGCCGGTTTCATCGCCGTACCCGTGGGCGTCATGACCGGAGTGGTGAGCTGACATGACCTCTTACGCCGACTACGCGACCGGAGAGCCGGTCGTCGACACCAAGGCACCGTCCGGGCCGATCGACGAGCGCTGGGACAAGCGCCGTTTCGAGGCCAAGCTGGTCAACCCCGCCAACCGGCGCAAGCACACCGTGATCGTCGTCGGCACCGGCCTCGCCGGCGGATCCGCGGGGGCCACCCTCGCCGAACAGGGCTACCACGTCGTCCAGTTCTGCTACCAGGACTCCCCGCGCCGGGCCCACTCCATCGCCGCGCAAGGAGGCATCAACGCGGCGAAGAACTACCGCAACGACGGCGACTCCATCCACCGGCTGTTCTACGACACCGTCAAGGGCGGCGACTTCCGCGCCCGCGAGTCCAACGTGCACCGGCTCGCGCAGATCTCCGTCGAGATCATCGACCAGTGCGTGGCCCAGGGCGTGCCGTTCGCCCGCGAGTACGGCGGGCTGCTCGACACGCGGTCGTTCGGCGGTGTGCAGGTGTCGCGCACGTTCTACGCCCGCGGCCAGACGGGGCAGCAGCTCCTCCTCGGCGCCTACCAGGCCCTCAGCCGGCAGATCGCCGCCGGGAACATCGAGATGCACCCGCGCACCGAGATGCTCGACCTGATCGTCGTCGACGGGCGGGCGCGGGGCATCGTGGCCCGGGACCTCGTCACCGGGAAGATCGACACGTACTTCGCGGACGCGGTCGTGCTCGCCTCCGGCGGCTACGGCAACGTCTTCTACCTGTCGACGAACGCCATGAACTCCAACGCCACCGCCGTCTGGCGGGCCCACCGGCGCGGCGCGTACTTCGCCAACCCCTGCTTCACGCAGATCCACCCCACGTGCATCCCGCGCACCGGCGACCACCAGTCCAAGCTGACGCTGATGAGCGAGTCGCTGCGCAACGACGGCCGCATCTGGGTGCCCAAGGCCAAGGGCGACACCCGGCCCCCGAACGAGATCCCCGAGGACGAGCGCGACTACTACCTGGAGCGCATCTACCCCTCCTTCGGCAACCTGGTGCCGCGCGACATCGCCTCCCGCGCCGCGAAGAACGTCTGCGACGAGGGACGGGGCGTCGGCCCCGGCGGCCAGGGCGTCTACCTGGACTTCGCCGACGCGATCCGGCGCATGGGCCGCGAGGCCGTCGAGGCCAAGTACGGCAACCTCTCCGACATGTACCAGCGGATCACCGACGAGGATCCGTACCAGGTGCCCATGCGGATCTACCCGGCGGTGCACTACACGATGGGCGGCCTGTGGGTCGACTACGACCTCCAGACCACCGTCCCCGGGCTGTTCGCCATCGGCGAGGCCAACTTCTCCGACCACGGCGCCAACCGGCTCGGCGCCTCCGCGCTGATGCAGGGCCTCGCCGACGGCTACTTCGTCCTCCCGGCCACCATCAACGACTACCTGGCGCGCCACCCGCACCACGACGAGGTGAGCGACGAGCACCCCGTCGTGCAGGAGGTCCTGGCCGAGACGCAGGACCGGCTCAACCTGCTGCTGTCCGTCGACGGCGACCGCACCCCCGACTCCTTCCACCGCGAGGTCGGCGAACTCATGTGGGAGTTCTGCGGGATGGCCCGCACCGACTCGGGCCTGCGCAAGGCGCTGGAGCGCATCCCGCAGATCCGCGAGGAGTTCTGGCGGCGCATCAAGGTGCCCGGCACCGGCGAGGAGTTCAACCAGTCGCTGGAGAAGGCCAACCGCATCGTCGACTACCTGGAACTGGCCGAGCTGATGTGCCTCGACGCGCTGCACCGCTCGGAGTCCTGCGGCGGTCACTTCCGCGAGGAGTCCCAGACGCCCGACGGCGAAGCCGCCCGCAAGGACGACGAGTTCGCGTACGCGGCCGCCTGGGAGTTCAACGGCACCGGCGAGGCTCCGACCCTGCACAAGGAAGACCTGGTCTTCGAGTACGTCCACCCCACCCAGCGGAGCTACGCATGAAGCTCACCCTGCGCGTCTGGCGCCAGAAGAACGCCGACGCCGACGGCACGATGTCCACGTACGAGGTGGACGGGATCTCCGAGGACATGTCGTTCCTGGAGATGCTCGACACCCTCAACGAGGAGCTCATCCTCAAGGGCGAGGACCCGGTCGCCTTCGACCACGACTGCCGCGAGGGCATCTGCGGGGCGTGCTCGCTGGTGATCAACGGCGATGCGCACGGACCCGAGCGGACGACCACCTGCCAGCTGCACATGCGGTCCTTCAAGGACGGCGACACGATCGACGTGGAGCCGTGGCGGGCGTCCGCGTTCCCGGTGATCAAGGATCTGGTCGTGGACCGGTCGGCGTTCGACCGGATCATCCAGGCGGGCGGCTACATCACCGCGCCGACGGGCGCGGCGCCCGAGGCGCACGCCACGCCGGTGCCGAAGCCGGACGCCGACTTCGCGTTCGAGCACGCGGAGTGCATCGGGTGCGGGGCGTGTGTGGCGGCTTGTCCGAACGGGGCGGCGATGCTGTTCACGTCCGCCAAGGTCAACCACCTGAACGTGCTGCCGCAGGGGGCGCCCGAGCGGGAGACTCGGGTGCTGGACATGGTCGAGCAGATGGATGAGGAGGGGTTCGGGGGGTGCACGCTGACGGGTGAGTGTGCCACCGCGTGCCCGAAGGGCATCCCGCTCATGTCCATCACCCACATGAACAAGGAGTGGCTGCGGGCTACTCGGCGGGCGGGTAAGCGGTAGTCGCCGGGTGCGGGTCGTGGGTGGCTGGCCGCGCCGTTCCCCGCGCCCCTGAAAAAGGGGGGTGCGTCGTGGCTTCTGGCATTCAATCTTCTGGCATCCGGGCTCCTGGCACTCGTCACCCGTCGGTCAGGCGGCATGGGCACAACAGGGAGCGGCGGCACCGCTCGCCGCCCCCGGCCCGTGACCAGGAGAAGCCATGACCGGCGTACTGACCGTCGACCGCCCCGCCCAGCCCACGGCCCCCACCCGCTACACCGTCACCCTCGCCCGGAACGAGGAGGACGTGCGCGCCGCCCAGCGGCTGCGGCACGACGTCTTCGCCGGGGAGATGGGCGCCCTGCTGACCGGCTCGCAACCCGGTCTGGACGTCGACCCGTTCGACGCGTACTGCGACCACCTGCTCGTGCGCGAGGAGACCACCGGCCAGGTCGTCGGCACCTACCGGCTGCTGCCGCCGGAGCGCGCGGCGGTCGCCGGGCGGCTGTACTCCGAGGGCGAGTTCGAGCTGAGCTCCCTCGCCGGGATCCGGCCGGAACTCGTCGAGGTCGGCCGCTCCTGCGTGCACCCCGACCACCGCGACGGCGCGGTCATCAGCCTCATCTGGGCCGGTATCGCCCGCTACATGGTCGACCGCGGCCACGAGTGGCTCGCCGGCTGCTGCTCCGTCCCGCTCGCCGACGGCGGCACCCTCGCCTCCGCCACCTGGGACCGGGTGAGCGCCAAGCACCTGGCGCCCAAGGAGTACCGGGTCCGGCCCCTGCTGCCGTGGATCCCGGGCCCCGCTCCCGCCGCCCGCGTCGAACTGCCCGCCCTGCTCCGCGGCTACCTGCGCCTCGGCGCCTGGGTGTGCGGCGAACCGGCCCACGACCCGGACTTCGGTGTCGCCGACCTGTACGTGCTGCTGCCCATGAGCCGGGTCAACCCGCGCTACCTGCGGCACTTCCTCTCCCTCGTGCCGGCCTGATGAGCGCCTGGCTGCCCACCGCGCCCTGCACGCCGCGCGCCTGCGTCGACGCGCCGGACACGGCGCCGGCGCGGGCCGTGCCGCGCGCCGTGCTGCGGCTCACCGGAGTCGTGCTGTTGCTCCTCGCGGGGATCGCGCTGTCGCCGTTCGGCGCCCGGATACCCGCGTCCCTGGTCCGGCGGTGGTGCCGGTGGATCGTGCGGGCCGCAGGGGTCCGGGTCCGCATCACCGGCGCCGTCGCCCCCACCGGCGGACTGCTGCTGGTCGCCAACCACATCTCCTGGCTGGACATCCCGCTGCTCGCCGCCGTACGCCCCGCCCGCATGCTGGCCAAGACCGAGGTGCGGCGGTGGCCCGTCGCCGGGCCGCTGGCCGCGCGCGGCGGCACCCTGTTCATCGAACGGGACCGGCTGCGGGCCCTCCCGGACACCGTCGCCCGGATCGCCGGTGCCCTGCGCGAGGGCGCCGCGGTCGCCGCCTTCCCCGAGGGCAGCACCTGGTGCGGCCGCGCCCAGGGCACCTTCCGCCGGGCCGTCTTCCAGGCCGCCCTGGACGCCGGCGTGCCTGTCCAGCCGGTGCGCATCGGCTACCGGCTCGACGGCGGAGCGCCCAGCACGGCCCCCGCGTACGTCGGCGAGGACACGCTGCTCGCCTCCCTGTGGCGGGTGGCGACGGCCCGCGGCCTGGTCGCCGAGGTCGAGGTACGGGACGCGATCCCGCCGGGCAGCACCCCCGACCGCCGCTCCCTCGCCCGCGCCGCACAGTCGCCCGAGACGGCCGCACCCGCCTGGACGCACACGGTGCTGGTGGCGTAGGGCGCCGCAACAGGGTCGGTCAGCGGGCGCGCGAGAGGGCGCGCCTCAGCGGGTCCCGGACAGTGCGCGCGCGAGAGAGGGCGCCGTCCGGCTCTCCGCCGAGCGCGCCACCTCCGTCGGCGGGCCCGCCGCCACGATCCGGCCGCCCGCGTCGCCGCCGCCCGGGCCGAGGTCGATCACCCAGTCCGCGCCCGCGACGACGGACATGTCGTGCTCGACGACGATCACCGTGTGCCCGGCGTCGACGAGGCCGTGCAACTGGCGCATCAGGACGTCGACGTCGGCCGGGTGGAGGCCGGTCGTCGGCTCGTCGAGGAGGTAGAGCGTGTGGCCGCGCCTGCCGCGCTGGAGTTCGCTCGCCAGCTTGATGCGCTGCGCCTCGCCGCCGGACAGTTCCGTCGCCGGCTGGCCGAGGCGCAGATAGCCCAGGGCCACGTCGAGCAGGGCGGCGAGGCTGCGGGCGACGGCCGGTGTGCCGGCGAAGAACTCCGCCGCGCTCTCCACCGTCATGTCCAGCACCTGAGCGATGTTCCGCCCCCGGTACGTCACCTCCAGCGTCCCGGGGTTGTACCGGGCCCCGCCGCAGTCCGGGCACGGCGCGTACGTGCTCGGCAGGAAGAGCAGCTCCACGCTGACGAACCCCTCGCCCTGGCAGGTCTCGCACCGCCCGCCCGCCACGTTGAAGGAGAACCGGCCGACGCCGAAGCCGCGTGCACGGGCTCCGTCGGTCCCCGCGAACACCTTGCGCACGACGTCGAACAGGCCGGTGTACGTGGCGAGGTTCGAGCGCGGCGTGCGGCCGATGGGCTTCTGGTCGACCGAGACCAGCCGGCCCACCCCCGCCGTCTCCTGCGTGATCTCGCCGATGAGCGTGGACTTGCCGGAGCCGGACACGCCCGTGACCGCGGTGAACGCGCCGAGCGGGAACGCGGCGGTCACGCCCCGCAGGTTGTGCCGGGTGACCGGGCCGGTCTTCAGCCATCCCCTCGGCTCGCGAAGCTCCCGGGCCGGGGCGGGGGAGCGGTCGAACAGGTAGCGGGCCGTGGCGGACTCCTCGACGGCGGCCAGACCGGCCACCGGGCCGCTGTGCAGCACCCGCCCGCCGCGCTCGCCCGCGCCCGGGCCCACGTCCACCAGCCAGTCGGCGCCGCGTACGACGTCCAAGTGGTGCTCCACCACGAACACCGAGTTCCCGGCCGTCTTCAGCCGCTCCAGCACCGTGAGCAGCGCCTCGGTGTCCGCCGGGTGGAGCCCGGCCGACGGCTCGTCGAGGACGTGGACGACCCCGAACAGGCCGGAGCGCAGCTGGGTGGCGAGGCGCAGGCGTTGCAGTTCGCCCGCGGAGAGGGTGGGGGTGCGCCGGTCCAGGCTGAGGTAGCCGAGGCCCAGTTCCACGACCGGGGCGATGCGCGAGGTGAGGTCGTCGGTCAGGACCCGGGCGGTCTGCGACCGCGCGTCGAGGGAGGCGGCCAGCTCGACCAGCGGCAGCGCGGCCAGCTCGGCGATGGTCCGCCCGCCGAACGTCACCGCCAGCGCCTCGGGCCGCAGCCGGCTGCCCCCGCACGCCGGGCAGGGCGCGCTGGTGAGGAACCGTTCGGCCTTCGCCCGCAGGGTCGGGCTCTTGGAGTCCGAGAAGGTCTTCATCACGTACCGGCGGGCGCTCATGTAGGTGCCCTGGTACGGCCGTTGGATGCGGGCGGCGTCCCGTACGGGGTGCACGGTGACCACCGGCTGCTCGTCCGTGAACAGGATCCACTCGCGCTGTGCGGCGGGCAGCTCCCGCCACGGCCGGTCCACGTCGTACCCGAGCGCGTCGAGGACGTCCCGCAGGTTCTTGCCCTGCCAGGCGCCCGGCCACGCGGCGATCGCGCCCTCGCGGATCGACAGCGACGGGTCGGGGACCAGCGACTCCTCGGTCGTGCCGTGCACCTGCCCGAGCCCGTGGCACTCCGGGCAGGCACCGGCCGCCGTGTTGGGCGAGAACGCGTCGGAGTCGAGCCGCTCGGCGCCGGGCGGGTAGGTGCCGGCCCGGGAGAACAGCATGCGCAGGGAGTTGGAGAGGTTGGTGACGGTGCCGACGGAGGAACGCGAGGTGGGCGCCGCGCGGCGCTGCTGGAGCGAGACGGCCGGTGGCAGACCGGTGATCTCCCCGACCTTCGGCGCCCCGACCTGGTGGATGAGGCGGCGGGCGTACGGTGCGACCGACTCGAAGTAGCGCCGCTGCGCCTCCGCGTAGATCGTGCCGAACGCCAGCGACGACTTCCCCGAGCCGGACACGCCGGTGAACACGGCCAGCACGTCCCGGGGGATGTCGACGTCCACGCCCCGGAGGTTGTGCTCGCGGGCTCCTCTGACGCGGACGTACGGGTCGTGGGGGCTGTGGGGGTCGTGCATGGGAGACGACTCTAACCGGAGGTGATCGCGGCCAGCCGCCGGTAGGAGTCCAGCAGCGCCTCGCGGTCGTAGGTGCTGGTGGTGACCAGGACCTCCTGCGCCGCCGTCTCCTTCAGCAGCGTCTCCAGCTCGTGCGCGACCTGCTCCTCGGTGCCCGCGATGTGCCCGGTGAGCCCGGACTCGTACAAGCCGCGCTCCTTGGCGGTCATGGCGAGTGCCTCGACGCGCTCGGCGGGCGGCAGGGGCGGGAAGGTGCCGTGCGTGCGGGAGTACGCCATGGACCAGGCCTCGGGGACCAGCAGGCGCCGCGCCTCGTCGGGGGTGGCCGCCACGGCGACCGTGCCGGAGACGACGACGTACGGTTCCGGCGCCCAGGGCGAGGGCCGGAAGTGGTCGCGGTAGTGGTCGATGCCGCGGAGCATCTTCTCCCGGTTCCTCAGGTCACCGATGACCATGGGCAGGCCCGCGCGGGCGGCGATGCCGGCGCCCGCGCCCATGGCCAGCACGAACGGCGGCACGCTCAGGCCCTCGGCGGGCCGGGCGTGCACGCCGGTGGGGGAGGTGCCCCGGAACCAGCCGAGCAGCTCCCGCAGCTGGGCCTCGAAGTCCTCGGCGTCTTCCTTGTCACGGCCCAGAGCCTTCCGCACGCCGTCGGTGAAGCCGACGGAGCGGCCGAGGCCCATGTCGATCCGGCCGGGGAACAGCGACTCCAGCACCCCGAACTGCTCCGCCACGACCAGTGGCCGGTGGTTGGGCAGCATCACCCCGCCGGTGCCGACCCGGATCGTCCGGGTCGCGGCGGCGACGGCGGCGGCCAGCACGGTCGGCGCGGAACCGGCGACCCCGGGCACACCGTGGTGCTCCGAGACCCACAGCCGGTGGTAGCCGAGCCGCTCCAGCTCCCGCGCGAGCCGCACGGTGTCGCGCAGGGCCTCGGGGTGCGTATGGCCCTCGCGGGTGCGGGAGCGGTCGAGGACGGAGATGCGGGTCGAGGCGATCAGGGAGCTCACAGGGAGTCCAACACGCCGGAGGGGCAGCGGCATTCCCCGTTCCGCGCCGACCGTCACGCCGCGTGCCCGTGGTCGCACGCGGCGTGGAGGTCTAACCCTCCGGGCGCAGCAGGCCGCGCTCGTAGGCCTTGACCAGGTTCTGCGGGACGAGGTGACGGACGCCGTCGATCGTGACCGGGACCAGTGTCGGCGTGGCGGCCTTCCACTGTGCGCGGCGGTGACGGGTGTTGCTGCGGGACATCTTCCGCTTCGGGACAGCCATGGGACTCCTCCTCGGTGGACCGGCACCGAGGACGCTACATGAAAATGGATCCCATTAACAATGCGCGTCCCCGGTGGCTGCCCCGGCTGTCCCGCAAGGGGTGCCTCAGTGGTCGGCGCCCACGAGCATCCGCACCTCGAACTCCTCGTGGGTGCCCGCCTCTTGGCCCGGCCCCTTGTCCAGCACCGTGCCCAGCCAGCCCAGGAGGAAGCCCACCGGGATGGAGACGATGCCGGGGTTCTGCAGCGGGAACCAGGCGAAGTCGGCCTCCGGGTAGAACGAGGCGGGGGCGGAGGAGACGACGGGGGAGAACACGGCGAGCAGGACGGAGCAGAGCAGGCCGCCGTAGAGGCTGAGCAGGGCGCCCTTCGCCGAGAAGCGCCGCCAGAAGAGGGTGTAGATGATCGTCGGCAGGATCGCGGACGCCGCGATGGCGAAGGCGAGGAAGGCGAGCGTGGCGGTGTTGGCGCTCCAGGCGACGAGGGCGAGCAGCATGCCGAGGACGCCGATGACCGCCCCGGACAGCCGCGCGACGGTCAGCTCCTCCGTCTCGCTGGCCCGGCCCTTGCGGATCACCTCGCTGTACAGGTCGTGTGCCAGGGACGAGGCCGCCGCCAGGGTGAGACCGACCGCCACGGCGAGCAGTGTCAGGTACGCCAGGCAGGTCAGCAGCGCGGTGAGGAGGCTGCCGCCGAGTTCGTGCGCGAGCAGCAGGACGGAGGCGTTGCCGGTGCGGTCCGTGTCCAGGATGGTGTCCCGGCCCAGGAGCGCGGTCGCGCCGAGGCCGAGGATGCCGGCCCCGAAGCAGACCGCGCCGACCAGCCCGATCGCCCACAGCACCGAGGAGCGCAGCACGCCGCTGCTGCGCGGGGCGAGCAGCCGCATCAGGACGTGCGGGAGGGCGGCGAGGCCGAGGACGATGGCCAGTTCGAGGCTGAGGAAGTCCAGCTTGTTGCTGACGGTGCCGCCGTAGCGCAGTCCGGGTTCGAGGAACGTCAGGCCGGTGCCGCTGCGTTCGGCCGCCCGCTCGAGGAGGGCGTTGGGGTTCCAGTCGAAGCGGTGCAGCACCCAGCCCGCGGTGAACAGCACGCCCACGATCAGCATCACGGCCTTGATGATCTGGATGACCGTCGCGCCGGGCATTCCGCCGAGGGAGGCGTACAGGATCACGAAGGCGCCGATCACGACCACGCACAGGGTGCGGGTGGTGCCGCTCGGCACACCGGTGAACTGCGTCAGGAGGGCTACGCTGCCCACCAGTTGGGCCACCAGGTAGAGCGTCGCGATCGCCAGGATGCACACCGCCAGCGCGACCCGCACCGGCCGCTGCTGCCGGGGCAGGCGCAGCGCCACCGTGTCGCCGAGGGTGAACTTCCCCGTGCGGTGCAGGGGTTCGGCGATCAGCAACAGCACCATCATCCAGGCGACGGTGGTGCCGCCGAGGTACATCAGCCCGTCGTACCCGGTCAGGGCGACCAGGCCGGTGCTGCCGAGCAGGGTGGCGGCGGACAGGTAGTCGCCGCACATGGCGAGGCCGTTGCGCAGCGGGGACATCGCGCGGTTGCCGAGGTAGAACTCGCTGATCTCGTCGCGCTGAGGGGCCGTCAGCAGAGCCGTGAACAGGGTGATCACGACCACGGTGAGGAACAGCACGAACGTCAGCTGCAGGCTGCTGTCGTCGATGGCGGCGGCGGTCACCACGTGCGGAACCCCCTCGTGCCCTGCTGGAGGGGCTGCCCGGACGGCCCGGTCCCTTGGGGCGGGACGGCCGGGCGCGCGCGGCGGTTCTCGTTCTCGTGCAGCCGCGACCGCAGGCCGCGGGCGAGCGGATCGACCCGGGTGCGCATGTGCCGCACATAGCACCAGGCGGTCACGCCCATGACGACGAACTGCCCGAGGCCCAACGCGAGCCCGATCGTGAGGTGGCCGAACAGCGGCTGGTTCATCACCGCGGGGACGAAACTCGACAGCAGCACATACAGCAGGAATCCGCCGACGGACAAGATCGTCGCCCGAGTGCCGAACCGGCGCTGCGCGCGACGCAGCGAGTGAAATTCGGGATGGTCGGATATACGAGACGGCGGAGTATGTTCGATGTGCGGGAGCGGGAATGTGGGAGTGTCCTCCCGACGCGGTGGGAATTCGGGCACAGGCGCACCTTCTTCGCTGCTTCGTGCCCCGCACTCGACCCCGTCGAGTCAGTGGCGCGTCCGGCTTTCGGGCAGGGTGGAAGGGTGCCGGACGCGCTGAGGGGGTGCGGGCTGTGTGAGGGGTTCGTGAAACCGGAGAAATTCCTGTTCGGAATCACGCGGACGGCCTCGGGGTTCTGTGTGGAGATCCCCGACCAGCCCCGGCCACGGGTGGTGGCGAGGCTGAGAGCGGAGTATGTCAGTGCTCTGCTTGAGCCATCAACTGTGAGGATCAATTGGCTTCTGAGGCTGGCTCAAACGTGTCGCCATGACCGGCCGGATTCAGAAACGCGCCCCGATCGCCGTGCCGGATCGTGGCACGAGGAACTCCGGTGCCTTCGGCAGCGAACCGTCCGCCGCCCGGGGCCCGATGAGCGGACCCGGATCGGTGCTCCGTACCGAGGCGGCGTCCCATGTCCCGCCGAGGTTCCAGGAGTTGCCGTCGGCGACGGTCTTGGCGCCGACGGCCGCCGCGCGCCGGTCCGCGACGGACAGATTGCCGGTGAGCCGGGCGGTCCCGCCCGGGACGTCGGCGTCGAAGCCCGTACCGCCGTTGCCGTACGTGGAGTTGCGGCCGAGGACGAGGGAGCCCGGGTTGCCGTTGTCGGTGAGGCCGTGCTTGGCGTTCTTGAAGGAGACGCTGCCCCGCACGGTGTGGGCCACCGCCGGGGCCGGGCTGCCGCCGCCGAGCTTGAAGCCGTTGCCGTCGCCCGCGAAGTCGGGGAAGTTCCAGCGGTTGAAGCCGTTGCCGTACGCCACCGTGTTCTCGATCGTCACGGGCGAGGCGAACTCCCAGGCGTCGAAGCCGTCGTCGACGTTGTTCCACAGCCGGGCGCCGCGCACCACGTTCCCCGTGCCGCCGCCCTCCTTGATGGCCAGGCCGTCGGCGCTCTCGCCGTTCTTGCGCGGGTCGCGGTTGCCGTGGCTGTCCAGGTCCAGGATCTGGTTGTGGCTCGAGTCGCCCTGGAGCTGGAAGCCGGACTCGTAGTTGTCGTGCGTGCGCAGCCGTGCGAAGACGTTGCCGTCGCAGCCGTCGCAGTACACCCCGTACGGGCCGTTGACGATCTCCAGGTCCGAGACGCGCCAGTACGACGCCTCCATGTGGACCGCGCGCGCGCTCGGCGCGCGGGATGCTGCCGCCGACCGGGGTGTGGCTCGCGGGCAGCCTCTCGCCGTCCAGGACGACGCGCTCGCCCGGGTGGGCCGTAAGGGTGATGGGCCGGGAGGCGGTCCCCGATGTGGTGATGGTGATGTTGTCGGTGAGGGCGTACGTCCCGCCGCGCACGGTGATGGTGTCGCCGGGCCCGGCCAGGTCCACCGCCCGCTGGATGGTCCTCAGCGGCCGGGCGGGTGTGCCGGGGGCGGCGTCGTCGCCGTTCGGCGCCACGACCAGGGTCGTGCCCGCGGCGGCGGCCGGCCCCGTCAGTGCCATGGCCAGCGCGGCCCCCACCATCGCCGCCGACCAGATCCGTGCGTTGCGCATACGGCCTCCTGCGTCTCCCACGTGGGTGTCGCACAGCAGTGGCCGCCGGGGAAGCGAAGGTTGCCGGGGCGCGGGCAGGTGCCTCGGCCTAGGGTGGGCGGTGTGAGTGACGACCGCAGTGCGGCCCCGCTGGCCGTGTTCGATCTGGACAACACCCTCGCCGACACCGCGCACCGGCAGCGGTTCCTGGAGCGCAGGCCGAAGGACTGGGACGGGTTCTTCTCGGCGGCGCCGCAGGACGGGCCTCTCCCGGAGGGCATCGCGCTGGTGCGGGAGAGCGCGCGGGAGTGCGAGATCGTCTACCTCACCGGGCGCCCCGAGCGCTGCCGGCGCGACACGCTCGACTGGCTGGCGGCCCAGGGGCTGCCCGAGGGGCGCGTGTACATGCGCCGGGACGCCGACCGGCGGCCCGCCCGGTTCACCAAGCTGGAGATCCTGAAGCGGCTGGCCCGCACGCGCGAGGTCCGCGTCCTGGTGGACGACGACGAACTGGTCTGCGAGGACGCCCGGCGCGCGGGCTTCACCGTCGTACGGGCCGACTGGGCGGCGCGGTCCGCCGAGATGAAGGCGGCCCAGGAGCGCGAAGGGCGGACCTGAGACCCGGGCTTGACGGAGTGTTCACCTCCGCCGGGTATCCCCGAACCACAAGCACCGGCGCACACGTGCGCGGACGTACGGGGGATGCCATGAAGGGACGTCGCGAGGGCGCGCTCGCGGGCGCGGCGCTGCTCGGCGCCGCACTGCTGCTCACCGGCTGCGCCGAGCCCGACCGCAGCGAGATCGTCACCTGGACCGACGAACACGGCCGGGCCTGCACCGGCGTGGCCGTGGTCGACTCCGAGGACAGCGACCGCGAGGTCACCAGCATCGACTGCGACTACCCGCCGGAGGGCAGGCAGCCGGGCCGCGCCACCTCACGACCGCTGCCGGGCTGAGCCCCGGGGGGCTCCTACTCGGACTCCTCCAGCCGGAAGCCCACCTTGAGGCCCACCTGCCAGTGCGCGATCTCCCCGTTCTCGAGCTGGCCGCGCACCTGCGTCACCTCGAACCAGTCCAGGTTGCGCAGGGTCTGCGAGGCCCGGCCGATGCCGTTGCGGATGGCCTGGTCGACGCCCTCGGGCGAGGTGCCGACGATCTCCGTGACCCGGTAGGTGTGGTTCGACATGCCGCTGCTCCTGTTCTGGCGAGTGTGTCGCGCGTCACTCCACCGTGCCCCACGCGGCGGCGAAGCGCGAGACGTCACCTCCCGCCCCGCCGCCGACGTGGGGCCCGCCGGGGTCAGCGCGCCACGCTCAGCGACAGCGCGAACCGGCCCGCGCCGTCCGTCCACCAGTGGGCCAGGTCCAGGCCCGCGGCGGACAGTTCGGCGCGCACCCCCTCCTGCCGGAACTTCGCCGACACCTCCGTGCGCAGTTCCTCTCCCGCCGCGAAGTCGACCGCCAGATCGAGCGCCGGCACCTTCACCGTCTGCGCCGTACGGGAGCGCAGCCGCATCTCGATCCACTCGTGCTCGGCGTCCCACAGGGCCACGTGGTCGAACGCGCCGGGCTCGAAGTCGGCGCCGAGTTCACGGTTGATCACGGTCAGCACGTTCTTGTTGAACGCGGCCGTCACTCCGGCCGCGTCGTCGTAGGCCCGGACCAGCACCTCCTCGTCCTTGACGAGGTCGGTGCCCAGCAGCAGCGCGTCGCCCGGGGCGAGCCGGGCCCGCACGGAGGCCAGGAACGCGGCGCGCTCGGCGGGCAGCAGGTTGCCGATCGTGCCGCCGAGGAACGCCACCAGCCGGGGCCCCGGAGTCTCCGGCAGGGTCAGCTCCGCGGTGAAGTCGGCGATCAGCGCGTGCACGTCGAGCCCCGGCCGCTCGGCGGCGAGCGCCTGCCCGGCCTGGGTGAGGGCGCTCCCGCTGACGTCGACGGGGACGTAGGTGCGCAGACCGGTGAGGGCGTCGAGGAGGTGCCGCGTCTTCTCGGAGGAGCCGGAACCCAGCTCCACCAGGGTGCGCGCGCCGGTGGCGGCGGCGATCTCGCCGGAGCGGGCGACGAGGATCTCGCGCTCGGCGCGCGTGGGGTAGTACTCGGGCAACTCGGTGATCCGCTCGAACAGTTCGCTGCCGTGCGCGTCGTAGAACCACTTCGGCGGCAGGGTCTTGGGCGTGTGGGTCAGGCCCCGGTGGACGTCGGCGCGCAGGGCGGCTTCGGTGGCGTCCTCGGGCAGGGTGCGGGTGAGGTGGAACGGGCTCACGTACGGGGCTCCTTGCCAGTTGCGTCCGGGAGGTCCTTGAGCGGGGTGAGCAGCACGTCCGTGCGGCTCGCCGCGAGCAGGGTGCGGTCGGGGACCTCCTGCCAGTGCGGGTCGTCGTCGTAGGGCTCGGAGGCCACGACGGTGCCGCCGCCGGGCCGGGTGAGGTACCAGAGGGTGTCGCCCCAGGCGGTCGCGGTGATGGTGTCGCCGTTGGTGAGCAGGAGGTTGAGGCGGGAACCGGGAGCCGCCGCTGCGACCTCCAGGACCGTGTCCGCCAGCGCCTGGCCCTCCTCGTCGCCCCCGCGCAGCCGGGCCAGCACCAGCGCCCAGACGAGCGCCGAGTCGTTGCGGGCCTCCAGCGACAGCAGGTCCTCGTGCGGCAGCGTCCGGGACACGGCGGCCAGCGAGCCGGGCCAGCCCCGGACCGCGCCGTTGTGGCTGAACAGCCAGGTCCCCGCCGCGAACGGGGCCGCCGCGGCCTCCGCGTCCGCGCCCGACAGGGTCGCGTCCCGCACCGCGGCGAGCAGCGCGGTGCTCCGTACGACCCGGGCGAGATCGGCGAACGACAGGTCCGCCCAGATGGGCCCGGCGCGCCGGTAGCGGGCCGGCACCGGGTCGCCCGCCGCGTACCAGCCCACGCCGAAACCGTCCGCGTTGACCGTCCCGTACCGCTGCCGCCGGGGTGCCCACGACTGCCGGTACAGGCCGTGCGGGGGCTCCACCAGGAACCGGCCGAGCGGCTCCTCGGGCCCCACGTACGCCACATGACGGCACATCAGATGCCCTCCGAGCGGGCCGTGCGGAACCCGGAGAAGATCTGCCGCCGGATCGGGTAGTCCCAGTTGCGGAACGTGCCCCGGCAGGCCACGGCGTCCACGGCGAAGGAACCGCCGCGCAGCACCTTGTACTCGGGGCCGAAGAACACCTCCGAGTACTCCTTGTACGGGAACGCCTCGAACCCCGGGTACGGCAGGAAGTCGCTCGCCGTCCACTCCCACACGTCGCCGATCAGCTGCCGTACGCCGAGCGGCGACTCACCGGCCGGGTAGCTCCCGGCGGGGGCCGGACGCAGGTGCCGCTGGCCCAGGTTGGCGTGCTCGGGGCCCGGGTCGGCGTCGCCCCACGGGTAGCGCGTCGAGCGGTCGGCGGCCGGGTCGTACCGCGCGGCCTTCTCCCACTCGGCCTCGGTCGGCAGCCGGCGGCCGTCCCAGCGGGCGTAGGCGTCGGCCTCGTACCAGGACACGTGCAGGACGGGCTCGTCGGGCGGGACGACCTCGGTGACGCCGAAGCGGCGCCTGAGCCACTGCTTCCCGTCGCGCCGCCAGAACAGCGGGGCGGTGATGCCGTGCCTGCGGATGTGCGCCCAGCCCTCCGGGGCCCACCAGCGCGGGTTGTCGTAGCCGCCGTCCTCGATGAACGCCTGGTAGGCGGCGTTCGTCACCGGCGTGGTGTCGATGAAGAAGGGGGCCACCTCGCGCCGGTGCGCGGGACGTTCGTTGTCCAGGGCCCACGGCTCGGTGGAGGTGCCCATCGTGAACGGGCCGCCGGGGACGAGGACTTCGGAGCGTCCCGTGAACAGCGGCACCGGCTCCGGGTCCGGGGCGGTCAGGGCCTGCGGCCCCTTGCGGAGCTGATGGGTGATCAGCATGGTCTCGTCGTGCTGCTGTTCGTGCTGCGCGATCATGCCGAAGGCGAACCCCGCCTCCGTCAGCCGCGTGCCGTGGAACGCGGCCTTCTCCAGTACGTCCAGCGCCCGGCCGCGCACGTCGGAGGCGTAGCGGCGGGCCTCGGCGGGCGACAGCAGGGGCAGCCTCGGCCGCTCGGCCCGCGGGTGCTCGAAGGCGTCGTAGAGGCTGTCGATCTCGGGCCGTATCGCCTCCTGCCCGGCGACGGCCCGCAGCAGCCACTGCTCCTCCTGGTTGCCGATGTGCGCGAGGTCCCACACCAGCGGCGACATCAGCGGCGAGTGCTGCGCGGTCAGGTCGGGGTCCTCCACGCAGCTCGTCAGCAGGGTGGTGCGCTCGCGGGCGACGACCAGCGAGGCGACCGCCCGCTCCCGGAGCGCCTCGGGGTCCACGGTCCCGGTGTCGGCGGCGGGCTCGGTCTGGGTCATGGGCGGAAGTCCTTCCCGTGGGCGCGACCGTCCGTGCCGCGCTGTCGGTCGAGCAGGTCGTCGGCGGGGCAGCGGCCCAGGACGACATAGCGGTCCAGGTAGGCGGTGACGGCGTCCGTGACCTCGGGCGCGGCGCCGAGCCGGGGCAGGGCGTCCAGCGCGGTCGTGAAGCACGTGACGGCCACCTCGCGCAGTTCCGCGTCGGCCAGGCCGCGCCGGGCCGCGTCGAGCCACAGCGGGTTGTGCGGCGCGGGCATCCCCAGCGTGCGTTCGGCGAGCGGCTTCACGGCCCGGTAGGCGGTCTCGGCGGCCTCCGGGTCGTCGAACAGCGCGGCCGTCACGGCCAGCGGCACGATCCAGCCGTCGTCCCCCGGCTGCGCGTCGATCATGCGCAGTTCGAGGTGGCCGCGCGGTCTGACCGGCGGGAACAGCGTCGTGACGTGGTAGTCGAGGTCCTCCCGCGTGGGCGGTCGCGGCACGCCCGTACGGATCCACTCCCGGAAGGTCAGCCCCTCCGGGACGTCCCAGGGCGCGCCGTCCCGCCGTACGCACATCACGGGGGAGTCCAGCACGTGCCCGGCCCAGGCGGCGCGTGGCTCGGCGTCCAGCGGCGGTCCGCCCGCCCGGCCGGCGCCGATCCGCGTCCACAGCAGCTGCCGGGTGGACAGCCAGCCGGTCGGCCGGTGGCCGGCGAGCGGGGAGTTGGCGAACGCGGCCACCAGGACCGGACCCAGATGGTGGGCCAGCCACCAGCGCCGTACGTGGCCGAGGGGCCCGGGCTCCTCGTGGCCGGCGTCCAGGCAGACCTGCACGGAGGCGGAGGTGCACATCATGGCCCGGCCCGCGGGACCCGTGCGGTCCAGGCACGCCTCCATGGCGTCGTAGCGCGGTTCGCGCAGGAACCGACGGGGTTCGTGCCAGGGGTCGTGGCCGATGCCGACGAGGGTGAGGGCGTCCTCGCGGAGCACCGCGCGGACGGCGTCGAGGTCGGCGGAGACGGTGCGGACGAGCTCCGTCAGCGAGGCGGCGGGGGGCGAGCTCAGCTCCAGCTGGCCGCCGGGCTCCACGGTGAGCGCCGACCTCAGGGGCAGGGTCCGCAGTGCGGCGTAGGCCGCTTCGAGTCGTTCGGGTGTGACGGGGAGCTGCGGTGCGCGCAGCTCGTGGACGAGCCATTCCACCTCGACCCCGAGGCGGCGCGGCGGGCCGGTCTTGAAGCAGATGCCGCGGACGAGGGCCTCGACGTCTGCTTCGGACAGGGCGGCGTGTGGCTGGGTACAGCCTCCCGCCGCTGCTGTGGGCGAATCGGGCATATAGGGATCCTCCTGAGATTCCACCATGCCACCGGTCCGGGCGCTCCGGCGGCCCGAACCGGGATCACCCGTCCCACCCAAGCCCCTCCCGTCGCTCGGCACAAGGGTGCGAACCGGGGCGTTCCGGGCCGGTCATCCGGGTGGACCGGGCGTTTCCCGGCACTTTTCCCGGTGTTTTCCGGCCGCCGGAAACTGTGTTGCGCCGCGGATCCGGCGTCACCCAGGATGCCTGCGTGAGCACGACAAGAAGGACCGCGCGGCGCGTGCTCGCGGCGCGTACGGGGGTGGCGCCGTGAGCGCGCGCCTGCGCGGTGTCGCGCGGCAGACCGAGCAGATCGTGGCGGCCGGGGTCTACCGGGCTCCCGACGGGCGCGAGGTGTCGATCGCGGCGGCGCTCCGGGCCGCGCGCGAGGGCACGCGCGTGTACGGGCCGGAACCGGTGCCGGTGCCCTCCGTCCGGGTGACGCGGACGCTGGTCGAGGTCACGGGCGAGAGCAGCCTGCAGGCCGCGCGACGGCTCAGCGGCGGCACGGCGGTGCTGAACTTCGCCTCCGCGCGCAATCCCGGCGGCGGCTACCTGAACGGCGCCCAGGCCCAGGAGGAGGCACTGTGCCGGGCTTCGGCGCTCTACACCTGCCTGCTCGGGGCCCGCGCCTTCTACGACCACCACCGCGCGCACCGCGACCCGTTCTACACCGACCGGGTCATCCACTCACCCGCCGTGCCCGTCTTCCGCGACGACCGGGGCGGCCTGCTGGCGGAGCCCTGCACCGTCGGTTTCCTCACCTCGGCCGCGCCCAACGCGGGCGTGGTGCTCCGTACGGCCCCCGAGCGGGTGGCCGAGCTGCCGAGGGCCCTCGCCGTCCGGGCCGAACGCGTCCTGGAGACGGCAGCGGCGCACGGCTACCGCAAGCTCGTCCTGGGTGCCTGGGGCTGCGGGGTGTTCCGCAACGATCCTGACCGGGTGGCGGGGGCCTTCCGGGGGCTGCTGGGGCCGGGCGGACGGTTCTCGGACACCTTCGAGCACGTGGTGTTCGGGGTGCTGGACCGCACGCCCGGCCAGGTGGTGCGGGCCGCCTTCGAGAAGACCTTTCAGGTCCAGCCGTAGCGCTCCCGCAGGCGGTGCCGGACCAGGTTGAACCGCATGCGGTCCAGGGCGCAGGCCTCCCGGCGCATACCGTCCTCGTGCAGGCGCAGGACCCGGTCGACGTCGACCCATGACTCCCGGCCGGACCGGTCCCACGGACCGCTGCCGATCGGCACCCACTCCCGGTCGCCGTCGTGCCGCTTGCTGGACAGCTGCACGGCCAGGAACGTGCCGCCGGCCTCGCGGGCGACCACGAGCACCGGGCGGTCCTTGCCCCGGCCGTCGTTCTCCTCGAAGGGCACCCACGTCCAGACGATCTCGCCGGGGTCGGGGTCGCCGTCGTGCGCGGGTGAGTACTCGGTGCGCACCCGGCCCACCCGGCGCGGGTCGGCCTGGACGGTGGCGGACGGGCCGTGGCGGCCGGGGACGTTCTCGTCGGTAAACGCGGTCACGGGGGCACCCTAAGGGCTGCCCCCGTGGGCGCGTCCGCAGGGTCACCTGTCGTCCATCGGCACCTTCTGGGCCGGCCCGTCGGGCGACGAGGTCTCCTGCGGCGCCTGCCCGTTCCGGTCCATCGACGCGAGCAGCTGACGGGCGAGGCCCAGCCCCGTGCCGCCCATGGTGAGCGCCTTGGCGAACAGGTCCGCCATGCCGTCGGCGCCGTTCAGCAGCACCATGTTGTCGACGTTGCCGAAGGCGGACGCGCCGGCCTTCACGATCTCCGGCCAGTTCTCGGCGAGTTGCTGGGCGACGACCGCCTCCTGGTTCTCGGCGAGGGCGGCGGCCCGCGCCTTGATGGCCTCCGCCTCCGCGAGCCCCTTGGCCTTGGCCGCCGCGGCCTCGGCCAGCCCCCTGGCCTGCGCGGCGGCCGCCTCGGCCTCACCGGTCGCCCGGGTGGCCCGCGCGGCCGCGGCACCCCGAGCCGTCGTCGCCTCGGCCTCGGCGCCCGCGGCCGTCTTGACCCGGGTCGCCTCGGCCGCCGCCGCGAGTTCCGTCTCCTTCGCCCGCGCCTCGGCCGCCGAGATCCGCGCGTCGCGCTCGGCCTCCGCCAGTGTGCGCTTCTCGTAGGCCGCGGCGTCGGCGGGCTTGCGGACGTCCGCCTGGAGCTGCTGCTCGCGCCGGTGCGCCTCCAGCTCCGCCACCCGCGTCTCCTGGACGACGACCTCCTGCCGGGCACCGGCCTCGGCGAGCGGTCCGGCCTGCCGGGCCTTGGCGGCCGCCTTGTCCCGCTCGGCCTGGTAGCCGGCCTGGAGGATCTCGCTGTCCCGCGTCGCCTCCGCCATCCGCGCGAACGACTGCTGCTCCGCCTCGGTGGCCAGCCGGTTCGCCTCGGCCTGTGCGATGCGCGCGTCCCGCTGCACGGCCGCCGCGTGCGGCATGGCGAGGTTCTGGATGTACCCGGTCGGGTCCTCGATCTCGTGGATCTGCAGCGAGTCCACGATCAGTCCCAGCTTCTCCATCTCCGTGCCGCACGCGGCCCGCGTCTGCCCGGTGAGCTTCTCCCGGTCCCGGATCATGTCCTCGACCGTCAACCCGCCCACGATGGACCGCAGATGACCGGCGAAGACGTTGTGCACCCGCTCCGACATCAGCCTCTGCTGGTCGAGGAACCGGCGGGCCGCGTTGGCGATCGACACGAAGTCGTCGCCCACCTTGAAGATGACCACGCCCCGCACCTTCAGCGGGATGCCCTGATGGGTCACGCAGTCCACGTGGAGTTCCGTCTCGTTCAGGTCGAGCGAGAGCCTGCGCACCGCCTGCACACCGGGCAGCACGAGCGTGCCCCGCCCGGTGACGATGCGGAGTCCCATGCCCTCCTCGAGGCCCTCCGTGCGGTGCTTGGAACCGGAGATGATCAGTGCCTCGTTGGGCTCGGCGACCCGCCACATGAGCTTGAACAGACCGATGACGACGAGGACGGCGGCAACCGCCACCCCCGCCACGACGCCGACGACCATCGGCATGCGCCCCCTCTGCATGGTGCCCTCTCGGCACCGAACGAAGGGGAGTGTGCTCCTCGGCGGAGCCCCGGGCCAGATACCTGCCCAACCTTGCCCAAAGCTTGACGCGTACGGCTCTCACCTGCGTCGCAGCGGGCTCAACTGTCGTATGCCGCCGTGACGTAGACGGTTCTCGGGGGCAGGTACTCGACCACCATGACGATCGTGCCCGGCTCGATGCGGTCCGTCGCGGACGCGGGGTGGGCGAGGAAGTGCTCGGCGCCGCCGCGCACGCGGACGATCACCTCGCCGACCAGTCCGGGCCCCACCGTTCCGGTGACCCGCCCCATGAGTCCGACCATCGACGCGTCCGCCATGGGGGACAGCGTACGGTCGCTCAGGCGGCGGCGGAACGGGCCGTGACCGGCGGCGCCGGCCACTTCTCGTGCCAGCGCAGCTCCGCCTCCAACTGCGCGGCCACCCGCACCAGGAGCGGTTCGCTGTTCGCCGGTCCGAGCAGTTGCGCCCCGACCGGCAGACCGTCCGGTGTGAACCCGGCGGGCACGTTGACCCCCGGCCAGCCCAGCACGTTCCACGGCCAGGCGTACGGGCAGGCCGCGATCATCGCCCGGTCGGTGGCGAACCCGCTGAGTTCGAGCAGGGCGCCGATCCGGGGCGGGGGAGCGGCGGTCGTCGGGGCGAGGACGACGTCGTACGAGGCGAAGAACCCGCCGATACGGCGGTGCAGCACGGCCTCCGCCCGCCGGGCCGCCCGCAGCGGCGCCCCGCCCAGCAGCCGGCCCAGCCGGGCCGCGTCCCGGGTGCGCCGGTCCAGCAGCGCCGGGAAGGGCGCCTCGCCCACCCGCTCGGCGATCCCGGCCGTCGCGCGCGGCACGAACGTCAGCCCGATCTGCCCGTAGGGCGGGTCCGCCTCCTCGACCCGGTGCCCCAGGGCGGCGAGCCGCTCGGCGAGTTCCACGATCCGGACGCGGACCTCCGGCAGGAGGCGGGCGGGCACCGCCGTGAACGGCGGCTTGAGGGAGAGCGCGATGCGCAGCCGCCCGGGGTCGCGGCCGACGGCCCCCGAGACGTCGAGAGCCGGGGGCCGGTGCGGGTCCAGCGCGTGGTTGCCGCTCGCCGCGTCCAGCAGCAGGGCCGCGTCGGCGACCGTGCGGGCGAGGGTGCCGTTGACGGTGATGCCCTGGAAGGACTCGCCGCGCGGCCAGGTGGAGATGCGGCCGCGCTGCGGTTTGATGCCGATCAGGTGGGTCCACGCGGCCGGGATCCGCACCGACCCCGCCCCGTCCGAGCCGAGCGCGGCGGGCACGAGACCGGCGGCGACCGCCGCGGCCGAGCCGCCCGAGGAACCGCCGGGCGTGTGCTCGGTGCTCCACGGATTGCGGGTCGCGCCGAAGGCGGGACCCTCGGTGAAGGGCCACTGCCCGAACTCGCAGGTGTTGGTCTTGCCGACGATCACCGCCCCGGCCGCGCGCAGCCGCCGGACCGCCTCGCCGTCCTCGGCGACCGGCGGGAACTCGCCGCAGCAGCCGAAGGCGGTCGGTTCGCCGGCCACGTCCATGTCGTCCTTCACCGCCACGGGCACCCCGAGCAGCGGCTTGCGACCGCCCGCGGCCAGCTCCAGGTCGGCCGCGTCGGCCTCGGCGAGCGCCGCCTCGGCCCGCACGATCCGGAAGGCGTTGATGCTGCCCTGCGCCGCCTCGATCCGCGCCAGCGTCCGCTCGACCAGCGCCCGGGACGTCACCTCCCCGGCGGCCAGCGCGCGGGCGGTCTCCGCCAGGCCTGCGGCACGGTCGAGCGTCATGCGGACACCTCCGGAAGCAGCTCCTCTACCGAACGGTAACGTCCGGTGGCCGGCGGGGGAACGCCGACGGCGGGAGTGGAAATTCACCCACAGGCCACCTCTTCCTCACTGGGCTCATCCGCTCCTGTTCAAACCATTGACGGCCCCCCGCCTCCCCCTTACTTTCTGAGCCCCACTTCCTGATCGGTTTGCCGAACCTTGTTCGGTATATCGACTCCCGGTTGCTCGAGGGAGAGCCGCCCGTGACCCCACACCCCGCCGCCCCGTCCCGCCGCACCCTGCTGCGCGCCCTGGCCGCCCTGCCCGCCTCGGCCCTGCTGCTGGGCGAAGCACCGGGACTGCTCGGCAGCGCCCTGGCCGCCGCGCCCCCGAACGGCTCCGCCACCCGCTACACCATCGTCCCGTTCCTCAACAGCGACGACGGCACGGTCAACGTCTACCAGTCGGACGACGCCACCGACTTCCGGCTGCTGCGCGCCTCCGCGTACACACCGCCGACCGGCCGGATCCGTGACGCGAGCGTCATCAGACACACCGACGGCTACTACTACGTCACCTACACCACGCGCACCTGGCAGGACACCAGCACGACCATCGGCTTCGCCCGCAGCTCCGACCGCGTCAACTGGACGTTCCTCTACGACTACACCGTCCCCCTGGCCAACCTGTCCCGCGCCTGGGCGCCCGAGTGGTTCGTCGACAGCGACGGCAGCGTCAGCATCATCGTGTCCTGCTCCACCACGAACGACCAGTGGATCTTCACGCCGTACCTGCTGCGGGCCACGAACTCGGCGCTCACGGCGTGGAGTTCACCGGTGCCGCTCTCCGGCATCGGCGCCAACCACATCGACACGTTCATCGTGAAGATCGGCTCGACGTACCACGCGTTCCCGAAGAACGAGACGACGAAGTACATCGAGTACGCCACCGCCTCGAACCTGACCGGCCCGTACACCATCCGCCGGACGGGCGACTGGGCGGGCTGGGGCAGCTACCGCGAGGGCCCGGCGCTGGTCCGGCTCGACAACGGCGGCTGGCGGATGTTCTTCGACGGCTACGGCGACGGGAACTACTACTACAGCGACAGCTACGACACCTTCGCCACCTGGTCGGCGCCGGCCGCGCTGCCCGGGATCTCCGGCACCGCACGGCACTTCACGGTGGTCAAGGAGACGGTCGCGGGCGGCCCGAGCCTGGCGAAGAACGTCACGCGCTCCTTCCGGTCGGCCAACTACTCCACCCGCTACTGGCAGCAGCAGTCCTCACTGCTCAACCTGCCCGTGGTGAGCGGCTCCAGCACCACCGCCGAGAAGCAGGCCGCCACCTTCACGGTCGTCGCCGGCCTGGCCGACGGCAGCGGCTACTCCTTCCGCGACACGGCCGGCAACTACCTGCGGCACTGGGACTTCCGCGCCCGCTTCGATCCGAACGACGGCACGAGCACGCTCGCCAAGGACGCCACGTTCGTCCTGAGGGCCGGCGCGGCGTCGGGCTCCGTCCGCTTCGAGTCGTACAACTACCCGGGGTACTACCTGCGCCACTACTCCTACCAGCTCCGCGTCGAGCGCTCGAACGGAACGGACCTGTTCCGCCAGGACAGCTCGTTCGTGCCGGTGGCTGCCTGGGCCTGAGCGCACCGGGGGCGGCCGGCCCTCGGCAGCGGCATCGGCCGAACGGTCGAGGGACCCGGGGGAGACGGCCCGGATGCCGACCGTTCGGCCGAGGCGCGCGTGCGGTCCGGCGGGCGAGGGTGGAGCCGCATCCTCCCCCCGACCTCAGGAGCACACCATGCAGCGCAGCACGTTCTTCGTCGGTGCCGTCGGCGGCGCGACCGCCGTCGTCGCACTGGGCGGTCTCGGCACCCATCTCCTCTCGGGCACCGAGTCGACCAGCCGCCTCGACGAGCACAGCACGGCGTCGGTGGACGGCCACAAGGCGCTCGCCGCGAACATCGTCGCCGGCCGCACCGAGAGCAAGTACCACCCGCTGCCCTGGGTCGGCGACAAGCTCTCCGGCGTCTCCTGCCCGACCGGTCTCAAGGCCGTGGCCGGAGCCACCCTCACCTGCACCGGCAAGAGAAGCGACGGCAAGACCGTCGAGATCCCCGTCCGCGTGACCAGGGCCGGCGCCAAGAGCGTCACTTGGACGTTCGAGCGCTGACCTGCTGCTGGGCTCGACAAGGCGGCCGGCACCACCGTCGACGTCTCCGGTGCCCTGCAACTGGCGGTCTGCGTGGCCGTCGGCGCGCTGGCCGTGCTCGCCGCGATCGGCGGCAGCGGGCCGCTGCCGCGGAAGGTGACGGCGGGCCCGGCACAGACGGCGGACTGACGCGCTACTCGTCGGAGAGCGTGAGGTCGGGAACCCGCCACGCCGCCAGCGCGAAGGCGACCAGGGACACCGCGGCGCCCGTGAGGAACACGAGGCGCATCGAGGTGACGTAGCCCTCCAGGAACGGCAGCGCCACGCCCGGGTCGAGGGCGTGCAGGAAGGCGGAGTCCTCCAGGTTCACCCCGCCGCCGGGACGGAGGACGCCGGACAGGGCCCGCGCGTTGTCGGGCTCGGCCAGGAGGTGGCGGTAGGCCGGGTCGCTGCGGGCCTCGGCCAGTCGCTCGGCGATGCGGCCGGCCGCCGTGGTGAACAGGATCGACAGGAACGCCGCGGTGCCGACCGTACCGCCGTTGGAGCGGAAGAAGTTGACGGACGCCGTCGCCGCGCCCATGTCCGTACGGGGCACCTCGCACTGCGCGAGCGTGGTGAGCGTCTGCATCGACGCGCCGAGCCCCGAGCCCATCAGGACCATGCCGAGCGCCGGGTGCCACAGCGGACTGTCCACACGCAGCGTGGCGAACACGAGCATCGCGGCGGTGAACGAGCCGACACCGGCGACGAGATGCACCTTGAACCGGCCGGTCCGGGCGATCATCCGGCCCGTCAGCAGCGTCACCGCGAGGTTCGCGGCGACCGTGGGCAGGGTCGCCAGGCCCGCCGCGATGGGGCTCATGCCACGGACCAGCTGGAGGTAGAGCGGCAGCGTCGTCATCGCTCCGAACATGCCGATGCCGACGACGAAGTGCAGCCCGACGCCCAGCCGGAAGGTCCGGACGCGGAACAGGCGCGGCGGCAGCAGCGCGGCGTCACCGGACCGGCGCTCCACCAGGACGAACACGGCGAGCCCTGCCCCGCCGACCGCGTACATCACCAGGGCCCGGGGCGAGTCCCACCCCCAGACGCGGCCCTGCTCGGCGACCGTCAGCAGCGGGACCAGCCCCACGGCAAGGGCGAGCGCCCCGGCGTAGTCGAGCCGGTGCCGCACCCGCCGGTGCGGGAAGCGCAGCACGCGCGTGATCGCCACCGCGGCCGCGGCGGCGAGCGGCACGTTGATCAGGAAGATCCAGCGCCAGCCGGCTATGCCCAGCAGCTCGGCCCGGTCCGCGAAGGCACCGCCCACGAGCGGGCCGACGATGCTGGCCCCGCCGAACACCGCCATGAAGTACCCCTGATAACGGCCCCGTTCGCGCGGAGTGGTGATGTCGGCGACGATCGTCATCGCCAGCGACATCAGCCCTCCGCCGCCGAGCCCCTGCACGGCACGGAACGCCGCCAGCTCGTAGATCGACGTGGCGCATCCGCACAGCAGCGAGCCGACGGTGAACAGCGCGATCGCGGCGAGGTAGACGGGCCTGCGGCCGTGGATGTCGGAGAGCTTGCCGTACAGCGGCGTCGCGATGGTGGCGGTGATGAGGTACGCGGTGGTCACCCACGCCTGGGCGGTCAGGCCGTGCAGGTCGTCGGCGATGGTCCGCAGCGCGGACGAGACCACGGTCTGGTCCAGCGCGCCCAG